>DATKRG010000159.1:0-56348 GCA_035532275.1 Streptosporangiaceae bacterium
GCGAGGGCCTTCTCGGTGCGGTCGGCCAGCGCCGGGTCGGTGGTGATGAGCAGGCAGGCGGCGAGCGGGTCGTGCTCGGCCTGCGCGATGAGGTCGGCGGCGACGAAGTCGGCGTCGGCGGTGTGGTCGGCGATGATGGCGACCTCGGTCGGGCCGGCTTCCGCGTCGGTGCCGACGGTGCCGAGCAGCAGCCGCTTGGCGGCTGCCACGTAGACGTTGCCCGGGCCGGTGATCACGTCCACCGGGGCGCAGTCGGCGGTGCCGTAGCCGAACATGGCGATGGCCTGCGCGCCGCCGGCCGCGTGCACCTCCTCGATCCCGAGCAGGGCGCAGGCGGCGAGCACCACAGGGTGCGGCAGCCCGCCGTGCTCGGCCTGCGGCGGCGACGCGACGGCGATCTGGGGAACCCCGGCCACCTGGGCCGGAACCACGTTCATGACCACCGAGGAGGGGTAGACGACCAGCCCGCCCGGCACGTAGACACCGGCCCGCCCGACCGGGACATAGCGCTCGGTGACCGAGGACCCGTCGGCTACCGCGGTCACACTGTCGGGTGGCCGCTGTGCCTCGTGGACCAGGCGGGCCCGGCGGATCGCCTCCGCCAGCGCGGCCCGGACCTGCGGGTCCAGCGCGGCCAGCGCATCGGCCAGGGCAGGCGCCGGGACCCGGGTGGTGGCCAGGTCCACCCCGTCGAAGCGGATGGTGTGCTCCCGCACCGCCGCCGCGCCGCGCTTGCGCACGTCCTCGCAGATGGGCCGCACCTTCTCGACCGCGGCCTCGACGTCAAGCGTGGCCCGCGGCAGCACACCGGCGAGGTTCTCCCGGTTCAGGGCCGCGGCCGGCCGGCCCCGCAGATCGATCATGGACAGCACCCGCCCAGTCTATGGAGCGGGCGGCCCGGCCTGGCGCCGCTGTCCGCATGCTGGAATCAGGGGCGTCAGCCCTCCGCCAGTGCGCGGCGCGATGACTGCGGGGCGCCGCGATGACGGCCCCGGGTCGAGAATGCCACCATGCCGCCGGCCATCAGGCCGGCCGCCAGCGGCCAGAACGCCAGTGCCCCCGTCGCGCGCAGCATCAGCGCATCGCGCAGCCGGGCGCCCACCGGCAGGGTGGCCAGCTGGTGATGGAAGGCGGCCAGCCCGGACTGCTCCCCGACCCAGCGCGTGAGGTAGGCGGCTGCGACCGCCCCGGCCAGCACCCCGGCCATCGCCAGCGGGCCGTGCCTGCGCACGGCCAGCAGGTAGCCCAGCGCCCCCGACAGCACCCCGCCAGTGAGGGTGATCAGGCAGAACGAGGCGTCGGCGGCGATGAACGCGCTCGTCTCGACCTGGACCAGGCCGGCCGCGCCCGGGCTGACCATCACCAGCAGCGCCCGCGGCGCCAGCTGCGACCAGGCGTAGCCAGCGGCCAGCCCCAGCAGCGCGGTGCCGGCGGCGGCGGCCAGCGCGGCACCGATCGCGGCCGGCCGCACGTCCAGCGACCGCACGTCGGCCGGCCCCGCGCCTGGCCGCACGGGGCCCGCACCGGACGGCCGCCCCGGGCCGGCATCGCCAGGCCGGGCGGCACCGGGATGCTCGGGCAGCTCGGACATTGTCGGCAGCAGCGTACGCGACCCTGGCCGGGCCGGGGGCCACGCAGCGCCGTGCCGGGCCGGGCCGGTCCACCGGAGCGCCGTGCCTGCCCGGGCCGGGAACCTTGCTACCGTGTGTGCTGTTTGCGGCAGGGGCCGTCGCCGCCCAGCCGGGCCAGCCGCAGCCGGACCACCTCACTGGTGAGGGGAACCAGATGATCGAGGTACGCGACCTCACCAAGCATTATGGCGACAAGCTCGCCGTCGACCACCTGTCGTTCACGGTCGAGCCGGGCCGGGTGACCGGGTTCCTGGGCCCGAACGGCGCGGGCAAGTCGACCACGATGCGGCTGATCCTGGGCCTGGACCGGCCGCAGGCCGGGACCGCGACCATCGGCGGCAGGCGGTACGACCAGCTCGCCCGCCCGCTGCGGACCGTGGGGGCGCTGCTGGAGGCCAAGGCCATGCACGACGGCCGCAGTGCCTACAACCACCTGCTGTACCTCGCCCAGACCCAGGGCCTGCCGCGCACGCGCGTGGACGAGGTGCTGGCCCTGGTCGGGCTCACCGACGTCGCGCACAAGCGGACCGGCGGCTACTCGCTCGGCATGAGCCAGCGGGTCGGCATCGCCGCGGCCATGCTCGGCAACCCGCCGGTCCTGCTGCTGGACGAGCCGGTCAACGGCCTGGACCCAGAAGGGATCCGGTGGATCAGGAACCTGATGAAGCAGCTCGCCGGCGAAGGCCGCACGGTCTTCGTGTCCAGCCACCTCATGAACGAGATGGCGGTGACCGCCGATCATCTGATCGTGATCGGCCGCGGCAGGCTCATCGCGAACTGTCCCACCCAGGAGCTCATCGAGCACAGCTCCGAGCGGACGGTGCTGGTGCGCTCGCCGCAGTCAGACCGGCTCGGTGAGCTGATCACCGCCGGCGGCGGCGTGGTGAAACCGGAGGACGGCGCCGCCCCGCCGGGCGGGCTGAGCGTCACCGGGATGGAGGCCCCGCGGATCGGCGAGATCGCCGCTGGCGCCGGGATCGTCCTGCACGAGCTGACCCCCCGGCTCGCCTCACTGGAGGAGGCTTTCATGGAGATGACGGCGGGCAGCCTGGAGTACGGCGTGGGGCCAGAGGCCCAGGCCGCGCGGGCGCAGGCCGCACAGGCATCTCCCGGCCCGGCCGACGGGAGCCAGTCGTGACCGCCGCCAGCCCGCCCACGCAGGCCGGTCCCGCAGCCGAGCTGCCGCCGGCGGCCGGGACGGGGGGAATCTGGCGGCTGCTGGCCGCCGAGTGGACGAAGATCCGCTCCGTCCGGTCCACCCTGTGGACGCTGATCCTGCTGGTCGTCGTGACCGTGGGCTTCACCTCCCTGCTCACGCTGGCGATCAGCGCCAGCTGGGACCGGTCCCGCCCGGGCGAGCACGCGGCCATCGTCGCCGACCCGGTCGGCGCCATCCTGGGCACCGGCATCACGTTCGGCCAGCTCACCATCTGCGTGCTGGGTGTGCTGGTCATCTCCAGCGAATACTCCAGCGGCGCGATCCGGGCGTCGCTGCTCGCGGTCCCCCGCCGGTGGCCCATGCTGGCCGCCAAGGCCGTCGTCTTCGGTGTGATCGTGTTCGTGGTGGGTGAGCTGGCCTCGTTCGGCTCGTTCTTCGCCGGGTCAGCGATCCTGCACAGCCACGCACCCGTGTCGCTGGGCGACCCAGGGGTCCTGCGGGCGGTGCTCGGGGCCGGGCTCTATGTCGTCCTGCTCGGCTGGTTCTCGATGGCGATCGGCGGACTGCTGCGCCACACCGCTGGCGCCATTACGACCGCCATCGGGGTGGTCTTCGTCCTGCCGATCGTCGGCGGCTTCCTGCCCGGGAGCTGGGGTCATCACATCGACAACTACCTGCCGTCAGTCGCCGGCAGCATGATCGCCCAGGCACACCAGGGAGTGGACCAGGTGCTGACGCCATGGCAGGGGTTCGGCGTGTTCTGCATCTGGACGGCCGTGGTGCTGGCCGCCGCGTTCTACTTCCTCCAGCGCCGCGACGCCTGATACCTGCCCGGCGCGGTCAGGAGACGCAGGCCGGGCCCAGCAGCTGCTTCAGGTCGGCGAGCAGGCCCGGGGACGGCTTGACCCGCAGCTTGTCATCGAGCTTGACCACGGTCGTGCGGCGCCCATTGCACAGCCGCAGGTGCACCTCGGCCAGGCCCGGGTGGCTGCGCAGCACCTCCTGCAGCCGGTCCACCACGGGGACGACGCACCGCTGCACCGGGAGCGACACGACGAAAGGGCCGGACTGACCGGACGACAGGTCCGGCGCGGTCACCTCCCGCGCCACCAGCTTGGGCGAGTCGTCCCGCCGGTCGAGGCGGCCCTTGACGATCACGATGGCGTCGTCGGTGAGCAGGGTCGCGCACTCGGCGTAGGTGGCCGGGAAGAACAGCACCTCCAGCGCGCCTTCCAGGTCCTCCAGCGTGGCGGCCGCCCAGGGCATCCCCTGCTTGGTCACCTTCCGCTGCACCCCGGACAGGATCCCGCCGACCGTGACCTGCTGGGCGTCGGCCCGGTCGCCGCGCGGGCCCCGTTCGGCCTCCTCCGCGGCCGAGCCGAGCAGCTGGGCGACCGAGCAGTCGGTGACGGCACCGAGGATGTGCTCCACCCCGAGCAGCGGGTGGTCGGACACGTACAGGCCGAGCATCTCCCGCTCGAACCCGAGCAGGGTTGGCTTGTCCCACTCCCCGTCGGGGATGCCGACCTCGAACGCCGCCTCGATCTCCGCGTCCCCGCCGAACAGCGAGTCCTGGCCCATGGCCTCGTTGCGCTTGACGTCGATCACGGTGTCGATGGCCTGCTCGTGGATGAGCAGCAGGCCCTTGCGCGGGTGCCCGAGCGAGTCGAACGCGCCGGCTTTGATCAGGGACTCGATGACCCGCTTGTTGCAGACGTTGACCGGGACCTTGCGCAGGAAGTCGCTGAAGCTGGCGAAGGCGCCCTTGCCCGAGCGGGCGGCCACGATCGCCTCCACCACGTTGGTGCCCACGTTGCGGACAGCGGCCAGGCCGAACCGGATGTCGCCGCCGACCGGGGTGAAGGTCGCCGCCGACGCGTTCACGTCCGGCGGCAGCACGGTGATCCCCATCCGGCGGCACTCGTTCAGGTAGAGGGCGCTCTTGTCCTTGTCACCGGAGACCGAGGTGAGCAGCCCGGCCATGTACTCGGCCGGGTAGTTGGCCTTCAGATAGGCGGTCCAGTAGGAGACCAGGCCGTAGGCGGCGCTGTGCGCCTTGTTGAAGGCATAGTCGGAGAACGGGACCAGGATGTCCCACAGCGTCTTGATCGCCGACCCGGAGTAGCCGTTCGCTTTCATGCCGGCCTCGAACGGCGCGTACTCCTTGTCCAGGATCTCCTTCTTCTTCTTGCCCATGGCCCGGCGGAGCAGGTCCGCGTTGCCCGGCGTGTACCCGGCCAGCTCCTGGGCGATCGCCATCACCTGCTCCTGGTAGACGATCAGCCCGTAGGTGTCGCCCAGGATGTCACTCAGCGAATCGGCAAGTTCCGGGTGGATCGGCACGACCGGCTTGCGGCCGGTCTTGCGGTCGGCGTAGTCGTTGTGCGCGTTCGCGCCCATCGGGCCTGGCCGGTAGAGCGCGCCCACCGCCGAGATGTCCTCGAAGTTGTCCGGCCGCATGCTGCGCAGCAGCGCCCGCATCGGGCCGCCGTCGAACTGGAAGATGCCGAGGGTGTCACCACGCGCCAGCAGCTCGTAAGTGGGCCTGTCGTCGAGCGGGAGGGTCTCCAGGTCGACCGTGACGCCCCGGTTGGCCTTGATCCCGCTGACCGCGTCCTCCAGCACGGTGAGGTTGCGCAGGCCCAGGAAGTCCATCTTGAGCAGGCCGAGCTCCTCACAGGCCGGGTAGTCGAACTGGGTGATGACCGCGCCGTCCGCCTCCCGCTGCCAGACCGGGATGTGCTCGATGAGCGGCTCGCTGCTCATGATCACCCCGGCCGCGTGCACGCCGGCCTGGCGGATCAGGCCCTCCAGCCCGCGCGCGGTGTCGATCACCTGCCGGACCTCGGCTTCGGCCTCGTACAGCGCGCGGATCTCGCCGGCCTCGCCGTACCGGGGGTGATCAGAGTCGAATATCCCGGAGAGCGGGACGTCCTTGCCCATCACCGCGGGCGGGAACGCCTTGGTGATCCGGTCGCCCAGGGCGTAAGGGAAGCCGAGCACCCGGGCCGCGTCCTTGACCGCCGCCTTGGCCTTGATGGTGCCGTACGTGATGATCTGGGCGACCCGGTCGTCCCCGTATTTTTCCGTGACATAACGGATGACATCGCCGCGACGGCGCTCGTCGAAGTCGATGTCGATGTCGGGCATGGACACGCGCTCGGGATTGAGGAACCGCTCGAACACGAGCCCGTGCACGAGAGGGTCCAGGTCGGTGATGCCCAGGGCATAGGACACGATGCTCCCGGCGGCGCTGCCGCGGCCTGGGCCGACCCGGATCCCGTTGCGTTTGGCCCACATGATGAAGTCGGCGACCACCAGGAAGTACGAGCAGAACCCCATCGCGACGATGACGCCCATCTCGTACTCGGCCTGCTGGCGGCGCCGCTCGTCGTAGCCATCCGGGTAGCGCCGGTCCATGCCCTGCCAGACCTCGGCGCGGAAACAGCTCTCCTCGGTCTGGCCCGGCGGCACCGGGAAGTCCGGCATCAGGTTGGACTTGGTGAAGGCGACGTCGGCCCGCTCGGCGATCAGCAAGGTGGTGTCGCAGCCCTGCTGCCACTCCTCGTCGGAGCTGGCCGCCCGCATCTCCTGCGGGCTCTTGAGGTAGTAGCCGGTGCCCTCGAACCGGAACCGGGTGGGGTCGGCCAGGTTGGTCCCGGTCTGCACGCACAGCAGCACCTCGTGCGCCTTGGCGTCGTCCGGCCGGCTGTAGTGCGAGTCGTTGGTCACGACGAACGGCAGCGACAGCTCACCGGCGATGCGGCGCAGGCCGTCCCGGACCCGCCGCTCGATGGGCAGGCCGTGGTCCATGATCTCGACGAAGAAGCTGCCCGGCCCGAAGATGTCACGGTAGGTGGCGGCCGCTTCCAGCGCCTGCCGCTCCTGGCCGAGCCGGAGCCGGGTCTGCACCTCACCCGACGGGCAGCCGGTGGTGGCAATGATCCCCTTCGCGTGCGCGGCGAGCAGTTCGCGGTCCATCCGCGGCTTGCGGAAGTAACCCTCCAGCGACGCCAGCGAGGACAGCCGGAACAGGTTGTGCATGCCCTCGCTGCTCTCGGCGAGCAGCGTCATGTGCGTATAGGCACCGGCGCCGGACACATCGTCGTCCTTTTGCGCCGGGCTTCCCCAGCGCACCGGCTGGCGGTGCCGCCGGTGCTCGGGCGCGACGTAGGCCTCGATGCCGATGATGGGCTTCACGCCGGCCGCGGTCGCCTTGGCCCAGAAGTCGTAGGCGCCGTAGACGTTGCCGTGGTCGGTCATGGCTACGGCCGTCATGCCGGTGCGCTGGCACTCGGCGAACATGTCCTTCAGCCGGGCGGCACCGTCCAGCATGGAGTACTCGGTGTGCACATGCAGGTGCACGAAGCCGTCTCCCCTGGATCCCGCCGCCGTCACGAGCAACCTCCTTCGGGCAGGCGCCAGCCAGGGCGCGACAAACCGGGGCCGGGGGAAGCAGCCGGCGCTGCCTGCGCAAGGCACGTTCCGTGCGGAAACGCCCACCCAGACGGGCACGCCAGCCCGGCTCCATGAGCCTACAGATGCCGGGCCACCGGGGGCGACCCGGCGCGCCGGATGTGCGTTAGGCCCGTCATGCCCGTCCTGGCGGAAACTCCGTTTCGGGCGGGACAGCGTCATCGCCCGGTCCGGATGTAAGTCGGCCGCCACCCGGCCAGCGGCGGCAGCGGCCGGTGCCGTCCCCGCCGCCACCAGACGGCTGGCTCGCGGCGCAGGTCAGCTCTCGGCCCGCAGGATCTCCAGCGCCGCATCCAGGTCGGCGGCGTAGCTGCTGGTGAACTCGACCTGGCGGCCAGCCGGGTGGGCGAAACCAAGCCGGACCGCGTGCAGCCATTGCCGGGTCAGGCCCAGCCGGGCGGCCAGGACCGGATCGGCCCCGTAGAGGCGGTCGCCCACGCACGGGTGGCGCACCGCCGCCATGTGCACCCGGATCTGGTGGGTCCGGCCGGTCTCCAGGATGACCTCGACCAGGCTGGCACCGCGGAACGCCTCGATGGTGTCGTAGTGGGTGACGCTCGGCCGGCCGCCGGCGATCACCGCGAACCTGCCGTCCCCGGACGGGTGCCGGCCGATGGGCGCGTCCACGGTCCCGCGCAGCGGGTCCGGGTGGCCCTGCACCAGGGCGTGGTAGCGCTTGTCCACCGTGCGCTCGCGGAACGCCCTTTTCAGCGCGGCATAGGCGCGCTCACTCTTGGCGACCACCATCAGCCCGGTGGTGTTCGCGTCCAGCCGGTGCACGATGCCCTGCCGCTCGGCGGCGCCGCTGGTGGCGATGGTGTGCCCGGCGGCGAGCAGCCCTTCCAGCACGGTCGGTCCGGTCCAGCCGGGCGTGGGGTGCGCGGCCACCCCGGCGGGCTTGTCCACCACGATGATGTCGCCGTCCTCGTAGACGACGGCCAGGCCCGGCACACGCTGCGGGACGGGGACGGCCGTGACCGGTGGCGGCAGCGTGACCTCCAGCCACTCCCCGGCCGGCACCCGGTCCGACTTGGCGGCGGGCCGGCCGGCCATCAGCACCTGCCCGCCGGCGATCAGGTCTGCTGCGGCGGTGCGGGACAGCCCGAACATGCGCGCCAGCGCCGCGTCGAGACGCTCACCGTCCAGCCCCTCCGGCACGGCCACCCGGCGCTGGTCCCCGGCGGTCACCCCCTGCTGTCCCCGGCCGTGTCCCCCCGCTCGCGAGCCTTGCCCCCGGTCACCGGCCCGGGGGCCTGACCGTCCTGCTCCCCAGCGTCCCGCGCCGGCCATGCCGCGCCACCTGGCCCAGCGTGCCCACCGGGCCCACCGGTCCCGGAGTGGCCGTCCCGGCTGCCGTCCAGGCGGAAGCCGCGGGCCGCGAGCAGCACGGCGAGCACCCCTCCGCAGACGATCGCCGAGTCGGCCACGTTGAACACCGGCCAGTGCGGCAGCTGGAGCCAGTCGACCACGTCGCCGCGGAACAGGCCGGGCGAGCGGAGCAGCCGGTCGGTCAGGTTGCCGGTCGCCCCGCCAAGCAGCAGCCCCAGGGTGATCGCCCACGGCAGGCTCCGCAGCCGCCGCGACGTGCGCAGGATGAAGAAGATCACCCCGACCGCGATGACGGTGAACACGATGGTCATCGAGGTCCCGAAGCTGAACGCCGCGCCGCTGTTGCGCACCACGACCAGGTTCAGCAGGCCGCCCAGCAGCCGGACCTCGCGCGGCGGCGGCAGGGTGGCCACCACGATGATCTTGGAGATCACGTCGGCGATGTAGACGCCGCCCGCCACCGTCAGCAGCAGGCTCAGCCGGCGCCGCCCAGCCGGCCCGCTCTCCTGCGGCGGCGCCCCCTCCTGCGGCACCACCCTCAGCGCCGTTCCTCGCGCTGCTTGCATGTCACGCACAGGGTCGCCCGCGGGAACGCCTGCAGCCGGGCCTTCCCGATCGGCTGCCCGCACGACTCGCAGATCCCGTAGGTGCCGTCATCGATCCTGGCCAGCGCACGCTCGGCGACATCGAGCAGGTCCCGCGCGTTCTGGGTGAAGGCGAGCTCGTATTCGCGCTGGAACGTCTTGGCCCCGGCGTCCGCCTGGTCGTCGCCCGCGCCCCCGACCGCATCACCAAGCCGTTCCGCGATCTCCGACTCGGCCTGGTCGATATCGGTGTGCAGCCCCGTGACCTCGGCCTGCAGTTCCGCGCGCACTTTGTCCAGTTCCGCCTCGGTCCAGGGCTTCTCCCCCGAGCGCACGGGAAGAGCGGCGGCGCCAGAACGCCTGGCTGCGGCCATATCCTGCCTCCCTCCGCGCGATGATGCATGCCCCACGTAATCGATCTTGAATGCGGGCAGTCACCGGAGGATAATTCGCCGTGGCAGGGCACCGCAAACCCATCCGGGCCGGCCGCGTGGCGCGGCGGCGGCAGATCCATCCGCCTTCCGGCCACGTGAGCCACCAAAACCCATTCCGTTCCCGGGCCGGCGATCGGCTATCGTGGTGAACCTGCAAAGCGTTGATGGGGACAGCTGCCGCTGACCGCGGCCCGCAGCGACCCGGGGATGGTGTGAGCCCGGGGGCCTGCCCAGCGGACCAGATCACCCCGGAGCTACCGGAAGAACAGCTACTGCTCAGTAGAGCCGGCCGCAGGATCAAGTGGAGTGGGCCGCACCAGCCGGGGACAGGCGCGGCCAAGGAGGGTGGTACCGCGGAGCCGCCGCCGGCTGGCTTCGTCCCTCCAGCGATGCGTACGCGCGGGACGGCCTGGCCGGCCGCGTGGCGATCCGCAGGAGGCCAGCCCGACCATGCCGCAGTCCCACGACACGCGTCATTTCCCCGCCCTTCCGGCGGCGATCGACCTGCCTGCCATGGAGCACGAGATGCTCCAGCGGTGGCAGGACGGCAAGGTCTTCGAGCGCTCCCTGGAGCGGACCACCGCCGGGCCGCTGTGGACGTTCTACGAGGGCCCCCCGACCGCCAACGGCATGCCCGGTGTCCACCACATCGAGGCCCGCGTCTTCAAGGACCTGTTTCCCCGGTTCAAGACCATGCAGGGCTTCCACGTTCCCCGGCAGGGCGGCTGGGACTGCCACGGCCTGCCGGTCGAGGTGGCGGTGGAGAAGGAACTCGGGCTGTCCGGCAAGAAGGACATCGAGGCCTACGGGGTGGCCGCCTTCAACGAGCGGTGCCGTGAATCGGTGCTGCGGCACGTGGACGCGTTCGAGGAGCTCACCGGCCGGCTCGGCTACTGGGTGGACCTTGACCGCGCCTACCGGACCATGGACCCGGCCTACATCGAGTCCGTGTGGTGGTCACTGAAGGTCATCTTCGACAAGGGCCTGCTGGTCAAGGACTACCGGATCAGCCCGTACTGCCCCCGCTGCGAGACCCCGCTCTCCGACCACGAGATGGGGCAGCCCGACGTCTACGAGATGGTCACCGATCCCTCGGTCACCGTCCGCTTCCCGCTGGCCAGCCTGCCCGACGGGGCGAACCCGCTGCTGGCCGGGGCCGATCTGCTGGTGTGGACGACGACGCCGTGGACGCTGGTGTCCAACACCGCGGTGGCCGTCCACCCCGGCGAGACCTACGTGGTGGCCCGCAAGGCCGGCGACGGGGACACGGTGGTGGTGGCCGAGAGGCTGATGGCGCGGGTGCTCGGTGAGGGCTGGCACGTCACCGCCCGCGTTGCCGGCGGGGAGCTGGCCGGGGCCCGCTACCAGCCCCCGTTCAGCCTTATCGAAGTTCCGGACGCGCACGTGGTGGTGACCGGCACGTTCGTGACCACCGAGGATGGCACGGGGCTGGTGCACATGGCACCCGCGTTCGGTGCCGAAGACATGGAGGCGTCGCGGGCGCACGGGCTGCCGGTGGTGAACCCCATCGGGCCCGACGGCCGGTTCGAGCAGTCGGTGCCCATGGTGGGCGGGGTGTTCTTCAAGGACGCCGACCAGCGGCTCTCCCACGACCTGGCCGAGCGGGGGCTGCTGTTCCGGTCCGAGCTGCACGACCACAGCTATCCGCACTGCTGGCGGTGCCACACACCGCTGCTCTACTACGCGCTGCCGTCCTGGTACATCCGCACCACCGTGATCAAGGACCAGCTGCTGGCCGAGAACGAGCGGACCAACTGGCAGCCGCCGAACATCAAGCACGGCCGGTACGGCGAGTGGCTGCGCAACAACGTCGACTGGGCGCTGTCGCGGACGCGGTACTGGGGCACCCCGCTGCCGCTCTGGGAGTGCCAGCAGGGCCACCTGACCTGCGTCGGGTCGCTGGCCGAACTGAGCGAGCTGGCGAACACGGACCTGACCGACCTGGACCCGCACCGGCCGTTCGTGGACGAGATCGCGATCGCCTGCTCCCAGTGCGGAGGGCTGGGCGTGCGGGTGCCTGAGGTCATCGACGTCTGGTACGACTCCGGATCCATGCCGTTCGCCCAGCACGGCGCGCCGCACCGCAACGCGGGCGAGTTCGAGCGCGCGTACCCGGCCCAGTTCATCTGCGAGGCGATCGACCAGACCCGCGGCTGGTTCTACTCGCTGATGGCGGTCGGCACGCTGGTGTTCGGCCGGTCCTCGTACGAGAACGTCGTGTGCCTTGGCCTGGTCGTGGACGAGCGCGGCCGCAAGATGAGCAAGCACCTGGGTAACGTGCTGGAGCCGATGCCGCTGATGGAGGACGCCGGCGCGGACGCGGTCCGGTGGTTCTTCGCGGCCGCCGGATCGCCGTGGGCCACCCGCAAGATCGGGCACGGAGCGCTGGAAGAGATCGTCCGCAAGGTGCTGCTGACCTACTGGAACACCGTGTCGTTCCTGGTCCTGTACGCGAACGCGGCTGGTGCCAGCGGGCAGGCGTGGGGACCGTCGATGCTGGCCAGCGCGCCAGCGCCGGCGGACCGGCCGCTGCTCGACCGCTGGCTGCTCAGCGAGCTGAACGCAGTCACCGCCGATGTCACCGCCGCCCTGGAGAATTTCGACACCGCCACCGCCGGGCGGCGGCTCGCCGCTTTTGTCGACGACGTGTCCAACTGGTATGTGCGCCGGTCACGGCGCCGGTTCTGGGACGGGCCCGGGACGCCGGACGGGGCCGCCGCCTTCGCCACGCTCTATCAGTGCGCCGAAACGCTCACCCGGCTGATGGCACCCGTCGTGCCGTTCATCACCGATTACGTCTGGGGCGTGCTGCGCACCACGGACGCCCCCGATTCGGTGCATCTGGCCAGCTGGCCCGTGGCCGACCAGGGGCTGATCGATGAGCGCCTTTCCGGGCAGATGCGCCTGGTCCGGCGGCTGGTCGAGCTAGGCCGGTCGGCCCGGTCGGCCGCGTCGGTCCAGATCCGCCAGCCGCTCCCCCGCGCGCTGGTGGGCGCACCGGGGTTCGCGGACCTGTCACCGGAACTGACCGCCCAGATCGCGGCCGAACTCAACGTCCGCTCCCTGGAAGCGCTGAGCACGGTGGGCGAGGACCTGGTGGACCACGTCGTGAAGCCGAACTTCCGCACACTCGGCCGGCGCTTCGGCAAGGGCACCCAGGCGGTCGCGGCCGCGGTCACGGCCGCGGATCCCGTCAGCCTCGCCGGCGACCTGAACGCGGCGGGACAGGCGTCGGTCATGGTCGGTGGCGAGCAGGTGACCCTCGGGGCCGATGACGTGATCATCACCCAGACCCCCCGCGCAGGCTGGACCGTGGCTGCCGACGCCGGGGAGACCGTCGCACTGGAAATCCAGATCACTCCGGAGCTGCGCCGGGAAGGGCTGGCCCGGGAGGTGATCCGGCTCATCCAGGATGCCAGGAAGGCCGACGGCCTCGATGTGAGCGACCGGATTGAGCTGTGGTGGCACGCCGACGGCGCCGAACTCGCCGACGCCCTGGCCGAGCATGGGTCACTCATCGCCGGTGAGGTGCTGGCCGCGGACGTCCAGTCCGGGGCACCAGCCGGCGAGGCCAGAGCGCGCGCGATGCCTGCCGAGCACTCCGATGAGGGACTGGGCCTGACGTTCTGGCTGCGGCGGGCGTAACGGGCGGCCGGGCGGGCTCAGTTGCCGTCCGACAGCGGTTTGTCCGGCTCGCATGCCCGGCAGGGGATGCAGCCGTTGGCTTCCGCCTCCTGCCGGGTCGAGGTTTCGAGGTCCTCGCCGCCGAGGAACCGGATCAGGATGCAGCCGTTGCGGTGGTACCTGGCCACCCCGGGCACGATGCTGACGGTGTCGCCCGACGTCGCTGGCCCGGAGTCCTTGGCCTTAGCTGGCGCGGAATCTTCGGATGCGACTGGCCCGGAGTCCTTCGCCGGGGCGGGCCCGGAGTCATCAGCCGCGTCTGCCGCCGAGTCCTCACGGGCGGCTGCCTGGGTGCCCGCGGTGGCCGCCGCCCCCGGGTCCTTCGCCGAGGCTGCTGCTGATCCGGCTGTCATGCCCGCGGCGGGCGCCCCAGCCTCCTCGCCGGCACCCTCCGGCCGGGCAGGCTCGTCAGCATCATCCGTGGCGGCCCCGGTGACGCCGGCTGGCTTGCGCTCTGCGTCACCGGCCGCCTCGTCCTCATCGTCCTCGCCGATGTCCCCGTCCCCGGCCGCCGGCTCCCGGCCGTCCGGGCGGGTGGTTCCGGCGGCGGTGCCGGCAGCGGTCTTGCCGTCACCGGGCGACTCGCCGTCCCCCGGCGGTTCGTCGCCGCGGGGGGTCTCGTCGCGGGGGGTCTCGTCGCTGGCTGTCTCGTCCGGTTCGGCGGCCTGCCAGTCGTCTTCGTCGTCGAAGTCACCCAGATCCCCGATGTGGGTCAGGGGGATGCTCCAGGGTGAGGGGGCCGCTTCTTCCTCTTCCTCGATCTCGGCTTCGATCTCGGCCGCGTTGTCCTCGCCGTCCGTGGCATCTTTCCCGGACCGCCCGGAGTCACCGGGAGGGCCGGCGTCCACGTCCGCGCGCTCCGGCGGCTCGCCAGCAGCGGATGACGGCGGCCCCGGCCAGCCGGACACGCTAGGCGCCCAGGCGCTCCAGCGGCCCTCGCCGTCGGGCCCGCCTGCCTCCGGCTCTTCCGCCCGGAAGCGCAACGGGGAGAACTCGGCGGCGGCTCCTTCGTCCGGCGCCTCCGTCCGGTCGCCACCCATCGCGCGAGGCCCGGCTGTCGCGGCCCAGGGCGGGGCCCCGGGGTCGCGCTGCCCGCCCGCTTCGAGCTCCTCGCTGACCCGGTACCAGAAGTCATCGTGCACCGGCGTGGCTCCGGAAGGCGGCCAGCCCGGCGCTGAGGCGGCCGGTTCGGCAGACGGGATGGCACCCAGGCCATCCGCGGCCCAGTCGGCGGGATCCTGCCCGGCACCCGGGCGATCGGGAGACCGGCCGGTGGCACCGGCCCCGGCACCCGCCCGGTCAGGGGAGCCCGTCCCGGTGCCCGTACGGTCGGACGAGCCGGTACGGTCGGAATTGCCCGTGCGATCGGATGTGCCCGTGCGATCGGATTCGGCGGGTGCGTCCCAGTCGCGCGTCAGCATGCTGTCGGCCGACGCGGGCGGCGTGCCCGCCCCCGGTGGCGCCACTCCTGCTCCGGCGCCAGCGGGCTCGGCCCCGTTCCCCGCCGGGCCTTCGGCCCCCCAGGGCGCTGTACCCGCTGGCCCGTTCGGTGCGCGGCGGCCGGGCGGTGTGATCCCGGGACGCCCCCGCCCCGAACTGTGCGCGCCGCTGTAGCCGCCGGCGATCCTGCCGCCCATCCTGGCCGGGCCGGCCTTGCCCAGGCCGGGCCTTCCCGGGCCACTCTTGCCAGGGCCAGCCGTCACCGAATCGGGCTTGGCGGACCCTGGCTTCCCCGAGTCGGGCTTCCCGGAATCGGTTCTCGCCGCCTCGGCCTTGTCCGGTGTCTCCTTGCCAGCGTGTGGCTCGCCAGTGCCGGCCTTCGCCGCACCGGCCAGCCGGTCCCTGTCCAGGCGGTCCCTGCCTGGCCGGTCTTTGCCCACCGGGTCCACGTCCACCCGGTCCTTGTCACGCCGGTCCCGCTCCGCCCGCGCCTTGTCCGCCCGCGCTCTGTCCACCCGTGCTCTGTCCACCCGTGCATCGCGGCCGCCGTTTGCGGAGCCGTCTACGTCACCGGTGGCGCGCCCGCCGGGCCGGGGAATCCGGGCCCGCCCGCCGACCATGACGGGTGTACCTGCCCGGGGCGATGGCGGCCAGGCCGCCTGCCGCGGGCCAGGGGCTGCCGTTCCCGCCTCGCCGAAGATCTCCCCGCGTCGCAGCAGGACCCCGGCTGCCAGGAGCACCGCGGAGAGCACGCTGACCGCGATCGAGGCATAGACCAAAGGCAGATTGCTAGCGATAACCCCCGAAACGAGCACCACTATCGCCGCGGCGATGAGGATGGCGCTGGACCGGATCACTCGCGCCCTCCACACGCCCGGCGCTGCCCGCAGGCAGCCGGTGGCTAACGACGGTCGTGCGCGGAACTGTCAGCGGGGTGGAATCCTCCGGTGTGCCCGGCCGGTTCCGGCGAGCCCACATAGGCCCCGGTCACCGACGACTGCCCGTTGCGGGTGTCCATGCCCATGCGCGGCATGCCCGCGCCGACGGACGTCTGGGGCCCGGTGACGGCGGGGAAGGTGCCGCTGTCGGTGGCACCCGCCTCCAGGTCACGCAGCTGGCCTTCGAGGTATGCCTTGAGACGGCTGCGGTACTCCCGCTCGAAGGCACGCAGGTCGTCTACCCGCCGCTCCAGCTCCTCGCGCTGCTGGACCAGCGAACCCATGGCCTGGCGGTGGCGCTCCTGGGCGTCGCGCTCCAGGCTCTCGGCCCGGGCCCGCGCGTCGCTGGTGATCTGCTCGGCCTGGCGCCGTGCCTTGCCGAGAACCTCTTCCGCCTCGCGCCGGGCGCGGCCGAGGGTCTCATCGGCCTCCCGCCGGGCATCGGCGATCGCCTGGTCGGCTGTCTGCTGCGCCAGCGCGAGCACCCGGGCCGCGGTGTCCATGTTGTCCTCGGGCGGCATGCCCATGCCCATCATGGCGGGCTCTGGCCTGCGCTCCGGCTCGGGCATCATCATCGGCTCCGGAGCCATCATCTCCGGCTCAGGCTCGGCCAGTGGCGAGCTGAGCGCGGACACGGCCGACTTCCCTCCGCGCAAGCACTCAGCCAGCTTCGCCCGGAGCTCCTCGTTCTCCTGGATCAGCCGGTCAAGCTCGACCTCGACCTCGTCGAGGAAGGCGTCTACCTCTTCCTCGTCGTAGCCAGGCCTGAGCCTGGTGGTACTGAACTGCTTGTTCCGCACATCCGCGGGCGTCAGCGGCATCTCGTCTCCTCGGCGCGCTTGGAGTGTGTTCCCTATGGGACCGTACCTGATCAGAGCAGCTGCACGGCGTTGATCAGGATAAGAACAACGAAGAAGAGCAGCATGAAACTGAGGTCCAGGGCAACACTACCGAGCCTCAGCACCGGGATGAACCGGCTGAGGAACCTGAGCGGTGGATCAGTAGCGGTGTAGATGGTCTCGGCCACCACGAGCACCGGTCCATGGGGGCGCCAGTCGCGCGAAAACGCCTGTATCCAGCTGAAGATCAGCCTGCCCAGCAGCAGCAGCAGATAGATCCAGAGCGCGTACGTCAGAACGAGCTTTACGATCGCCACGACCCTGTCCTGCCCTCACGGCCGGCGGCGGGCTGGCCACCGCGGGGTTGCCGTGCTGTGTTCTTCGTCACGGAACGCCTAACTTTGGTTGAAGAACCCTCGTTCCGCCATCCGCGCCTTGTCCTCGGCCGTGACCTCGATGTTCGCCGGGGACAGCAGGAAGACCTTGTTGGTCACCCGCTCGATGCTGCCCCGGAGGCCGAAGATGAGGCCCGCCGCGAAGTCGACGAGGCGCTTGGCGTCACTGTCGACCATTTCGGTCAGGTTCATGATCACCGGGGTGCCCTCACGGAAGTGCTCCCCGATCGTACGTGCCTCATTGTATGTACGCGGGTGCAGGGTGGTGATGCGTGTCAGGTCGGTGGTCTGCACAGTCACGCCGGACGGGCGCGCGGTACCCAGATCACCGGGCAGCAGGTTCGCCTGCGCCTGGCTGCCCTCCGCCTCCTCGTCGTACTCGGGGTACTCCTCATAGGCGTCATAGCCGTCGTCATACTGCCGGTCGTCCTCGACAAGGCCGAGGTAGACCGCCATCTTGTGCATCGCGCCGGCCATCCGTCAGTCCTCCGTGGTCCCTGTCACGCGCCCCGCTGCGACGGACATTACCTGACGAAGGCTGGCCTGCCGCCGAGCAACGCCGTACCGACACGTACGTGTGTCGCGCCGACCGCGATCGCTTCCTCCAGGTCGCCGCTCATTCCGGCGGAGATCATCCTCGCTCCGGGCCGGATTTCCCGCACCGCGGCGGCGATAGCCGGCAGCGGCGCGAAGGCCTGCGCTGGCGCGGCCCCCAGCGGTGCGACAGCCATGACGCCGCCCAGGAGCAGGCCATCCGCGGCGGCGATCGCCGCCGCGATCTCCGGGACCTGCGCCGGGACCGCGCCGCCGCGGCCAGGATCGGTATCCAGGATCACCTGCACCAGGCAGGTGATGACCCGGCCGGCGGCGCAGGCGTGCCGGCCGAGCGCATGCACCAGCCGCAGCCGGTCCACCGAGTGGACCACGCTGGCGTAACGCACCACACTCGCGCACTTGTTGGTCTGCAGCTGCCCCACGAAATGCCAGCTCAGCCCGGGCCCGAGGTCGGCGCACTCGGCTGCCTTCGGCGCCGCTTCCTGATCCCGGTTCTCCCCCACATCCCTGACCCCGAGCTCGTACAGCAACCGCACGTCCGACGCCGGGAACGTCTTGGTGATAGCAACCAGCGTCACCTCCCCCGCCTCCCGCCCCGCTGCCACACAAGCCCCAGCAATCCGAGCGCGCACCCCAGCAAGACGCCCCGCCAGCTCCTCCAGCCGGCTCACGCCGCCCACCGGCCCGTCGTCTGTCACAGCGCCATCATGCCGTCGATCCACACCAGCCCCACCGGGCGCGGGGTGGGCTGGCGATGCAGGGTGCGCGGGCGGACGCGGGCCGCGCCCCCACGCGAACCGGGAACTATTTGAGGAAGTCGGGCACATCAAGCTCGTCATCCTCTTCGAAGACGACCGACCGCCGCCGCGTGCTCGCGGCATCGAACACCCGGGGCGACGAGGCAGCGTCGGGGCGCTGGCGCGGCGCGTCCTGCGCCGCCCGCGGTGACGGAACGCTGTCAGCCTCCGCCGCCGGCTGTCCCGTGCCCTGATCCCCGGCTGCTACGGCCTCAGCGGCTGGCGACGTCCCGCCGGCGGTCACCGGTCCGGTGGCACCGCCGCCGCCGGCCGCCGCCCCGGCCGGCGTGCCAGCCGCCGGGCCAGCGCCCGCCACCCGCTCGCCATCACCCGGAGAGGGGCTGGGCCGGAACCCGATGCCGCCGTTGTCGGTCACGATCCCGCCCTGGCCCGCGCTGAGCCGGGCCAGGCGCGCATGCCTGTTGTTGGCCTCGTCGAATCCGGCCGCGATGACGGTGACCCGGACCTCGTCACCCAGTGCGTCGTCGATGACCGCGCCGAAGATGATGTTGGCCTCGGGCGCCGCCGAGTTGGAAACCAGCTGCGCCGCCTCGTTGATCTCGAACAGCCCGAGATCAGAGCCGCCCTGGATGGACAGCAGTACCCCGTGGGCGCCGTCGATGCTCGCCTCCAGCAGCGGGCTGGAGATCGCCATCTCGGCAGCGGCCACGCTGCGGTCATCGCCGCGCGCCGACCCGATCCCCATCAGCGCCGAGCCCGCCCCCGACATCACCGACTTCACGTCAGCGAAGTCCAGGTTGATCAGGCCCGGGGTGGTGATCAGGTCGGTGATCCCCTGCACACCGGACAGCAGCACCTGGTCGGCCGCCTTGAACGCGTCCAGGACGCTGACGTGGCGATCGGAGATGGACAGCAGCCGGTCGTTCGGGATCACGATCAGGGTGTCCACCTCGGTGCGCAGCCGCTCGATGCCCATCTCGGCCTGGGCGGCCCGGCGCTTGCCCTCGAAGCCGAACGGCCGGGTGACCACTCCTATGGTGAGCGCGCCCAGCGACCGGGCGACGTTCGCGACGACTGGCGCGCCCCCGGTGCCCGTGCCGCCGCCCTCCCCGGCGGTGACAAACACCATGTCGGCGCCCTTGAGGACCTCTTCGATCTCCTCGCGGTGGTCCTCGGCCGCCCTGTTGCCGACCTCGGGGTTGGCACCAGCGCCCAGCCCGCGGGTGAGCTCGCGGCCCACATCCAGCTTGACGTCAGCGTCGCTCATGAGCAGCGCCTGCGCGTCCGTGTTGATCGCGATGAACTCAACGCCCTTGAGCCCCTCTTCGATCATCCGGTTCACGGCATTGACGCCGCCCCCTCCGATACCGACGACCTTGATGACCGCCAAGTAGTTCTGCGGTGCTGCCACGAGGAGGGCCCTTTCCGCTCGTTTGCCTCTATCGTGTTCCTGCCCACCGCTTGACGGCCGGTGTCCTCAAGCCGGGGAATCGACCGTGTCAGCAGTCCGCCGAAGTGCGCCCCCATAGCGTCGGCCAGGCATTTCCCGCGATTTCCAGTCGGTCAAACCCTCACTCTCAACTTGAGATTTAGAGTCATGCTATGCTGACGATTGATACGGACAGTAGGGTTGCCCGGGATCAGGGTCAACTCGCCACGCGCGAACCTTCCCTGGCGAGTCGCTGCCCGGATAGCGTCCTGCCATGTAATGGCCCTACCGGCCCCCGATTGGGCTGACTGTCCGGCCCGGCCGGGCTTGCCTCACTTCGTGATCATGACTCGCTGTCGTTCGGGCAGCAGCCAGGCCATGATGGCGGGGGCCCGAACGCGGATTCCCTGGCGTGCCGCCGGCCAGCCACGGGTCAGCCACGCGTCACTGCCGAGCCGGGCGCACTGATGTCATAGAGCCGCGCATGCGTGTGCATCAGCAGGCCCAGTTCCCTGGCCTTTTCCGCGGGACGCGAGGTGTCCCCCCAGACGATCACCACACCGTCGGCGAGCCGCACCGATACGTCCGCCGCGCTGGCCGCCCCCACCAGGCGGACCTTCCGGCGCAGTGACTGCGGAAGCTCGCGCAGCACCGTCGCGGCGGCCCGGACCGCCGGGCTGCCCCGCAGCGATGCGAGCGAGGGCGCGGCAGGCGCACCCGTTCCGCCCGGCTGGCCAGCGCCCGGCTGGCCAGCGGAGGTTCTATGCCCACCGGAGCCCCCCGGCGCCCCGGTGGGCGTGCCTGACGTGCCACCTGGCTGCCCCGCGTGCTTGCCTGGCGCGGCAGACCCACCCGGCTGCCGCGCGTGCGTGCCCGGCGTAGCGGAGCCACCAGGTGCCCCGCCGGGCGCCAGGCTGGCGGCAGTGAACAGGGGAAACGCGGGCGGCCGGTGAGCGACCTGCCGCACCTGGACGCCGAACGCGTCCACCAGCGCATAGCCGCCCTGGGCAGCGACCGCGAACACCGGCGTCCGGACCCGGACCGAGATCACCACCGTGTCCGGCCAGTCCCTGCTGACCTGCGCGGACTGGACCTGCTGGATCCGCTCGACCCGGCGCGCGATGGCGGTGGTGCTGACCCGGATGAGGGGCAGGCCGGGCTGGATCCGCGCGGCGGCACGCACCTGTGCCGTGGAAACCAGCGGCCCCGTGCCAGTGACCTGCACCGACCGGACGATCAGGAACCGCGAGCCGAGCAGCGCCCAGGCGACGCCCGCCACGATCACCACGGCCATGATCCCGAGGAACGTGGCCTTCCAGCCGACCCGGTGCGGCCCGCCCCGCGCCCCCGTGCCGCCCTGAGGTCCCGTGCCGCCCTGAGGCCCGGCCTGCTCCCCGCCGCGCCGCAGGCCGGCCGGGCTCCCGGCCGGCGCAGGCAGCCGCAGTGACCGCGGCGGGGAACCGCTCATCCGCGCACACCCGCCCGGGCCGCCACCGCGGCCACGATCAGCGGGCCGAGCGCTGTCACGTCGCCGGCGCCCATGGTCAAGACGAGGTCCCCCGGGCGGGCAGCGTCGGCGACCGCGGCGGGCACCGACGCCCGGTCGGGCAGGAACACCGCCCGGCCGCCGGGCACCGCACGGGCCACCAGGTCGCCGGTCACGCCGGGCTCGGGGTCCTCGCGGGCCGCGTAGACGTCGAGCACGAACACCTCGTCGGCCAGGCCGAGCGCGGCACCGAACTGCTCGGCGAAGATCCGGGTGCGGCTGAACAGGTGCGGCTGGAAGACGGCGACGACCCGCCCGCCGGGCCGGATGTCGCGGGCTGCCCGCAGGTCGGCGGCGAGCTCGGTCGGGTGGTGGGCGTAGCTGTCCAGCACGAGTACCCCGGACGCTTCGCCCTTGGGTTCCATCCGCCGCCTCGCGCCCCGGTAGGCGGCCAGCCCGTTGGCGATCTGCCCGGCCGTCACCCCGGGCAGGCCGAGTTCGGCGACGGCGGCGTAGGCGGCTGCCGCGTTCAGCGCGTTGTGGCGGCCGGGGACGCCGACCTGCAGCCGCGCCGGCCCGGGCCCGCCCGCCGCGGCCTGCGGCGCGAGGACCTCCAGGCCCACGCTCATGCCGGCCGGGGTCACCGAGGTGATCCGGTAGTCCGCGCCGGCGGCCTCGCCGTAGGTGCGCACCCGGATCGGCAGCCCGGCAGCGGCCACGGCCAGCGTGCGGGCGCCGGCGTCGTCGGCACAGGCGACCAGCACCCCGCCGGGCACGATCTGGCGGGCGAAGGCGGCGAAGGCGGACTCGATCTCCGCCAGCCCCCCGTAGTTGTCCAGGTGATCGGCTTCCACACAGGTGACCACCGCCACCTGCGGGGACAGCATGAGGAAGGACCCGTCGCTCTCGTCGGCCTCGGCGACGAACACCTCCCCACTGCCGTCCTGCGCGCCCAGCCCGGTCTCGGTGAGGATGCCGCCGATGACGTAACCGGGATCCGCGCCGCACCGGCGCAGCGCGGTCGTGATCATGGAGGTGGTGGTGGTCTTGCCGTGCGTGCCGGCCACGGCCACCCCGCGCCTTCCGAGCATCACCGAGGCGAGCGCCGCCGCCCGGTGCAGGACCCGCAGCCCGCGCTCGCGGGCGGCCACCAGTTCGGGGTTGTCGGGCCGGATCGCCGACGACACCACCAGCGTGTCGGCCGCGGCGACATTCGGCGCGGCATGCCCGACGTGCACGTCCGCCCCCAGCGCGGCCAGCGAGTCCAGCATGTCCCCGCCGGCCGAGTCGCTGCCCGACACCGTCACCCCACGGGCGATCATGATCCGGGCGATCCCGGACATGCCGGCGCCGCCGATGCCGGTGAAGTGCACCCGCCCGAGGTCGGCGAGCGGGACCGGGGCAACCGGCGTGACCAGTCCCATGTCAGCTCACCGGGCCCGCTGCGCCCGGTGGGGCGCCACCGACCGGTGCTGCCGAATGACCTCCAGCACCTCCGCCGCCAGCCATTCGTCACTCTCCCGAGCACCCATGTCCGAGGCCGACTGCGACATCGCCGCGACCAGATCAGGGTCGAGCAGGATCGGCACCAGGACGTCCCGGATCCATTCGGGGGTCAGCGCCGCGTCGTCGACGATGAGCCCGCCGCCTGCCTGCGCGATCGGCAGCGCGTTCAGCCGCTGTTCGCCGTTGCCGTGCGGGAGCGGCACGTACGCGGCTGGCAGGCCCACCGCGGTGAGCTCGGCACAGGTCATGGCCCCGCTGCGGCACAGCGCGAAGTCGGCGGCGGCATAGGCCAGGTCCATCCGGTCCACATACGGCAGGACGATGTAGGGCGGGCCGGCCGGGGGCATGTGCACCTGCAGGCCACTGCGCGGGCCGATGACGTGCAGCACCTGGATGCCGGCGCCGCGGATCCAGTCGGCCGCGTCCAGCACCGCGAGGTTCAGCGAGCGTGCCCCCTGCGAGCCGCCGGTCACCAGCAGCACCGGCAGGTCAGGCCGCAGGCCGAAATGCGCGCGGGCCTTGTCCGCCACCGCCAGCCGGTCCAGCCCGGCGATCTCCCGCCGGAGCGGGATGCCGATGGCGGTGGCGTGCGGCAGCTTGGTGCCCGGGTGGGCGGTGAACACGTGCCGGGTGAACATCGCACCGAGCCGGTTGGCCACGCCGGGCCGGACGTTCGCGTCGTGCACCACGATCGGCACGTGCCGGCGGCGGGCCGCCAGGTAGGCGGGGGCGGCCACGTACCCGCCGAACCCGACCAGCACCTGTGCCCGTGACCGGTCCAGCACCTCGGCGGCCGCCTTGACCGCCCCGGCCAGCCGCCCGGGAACTGACAGCAGCTGCGGGGTGAGCGACCGGGGCAGCGGCACCGGCGGGATGAGAGCCAGGTCGTACCCGCGCATCGGCACCAGCCGGGTCTCCAGGCCACGCTCGGTGCCCAGGCACACGATGCGGATGGCCGGGTCGGCGCGCCGCAGGGCATCGGCCAGCGCGAGAGCAGGCTCGATGTGACCAGCGGTTCCCCCGCCCGCAAGTACCACGCTCATCGCCAGGCCTCCTCGTCCGCGCCGTGTCTGACCGGGCCGGCTCACTCGCGCCGGCGGTCCAGGCCAAGCCAGCTTAGGGCGCGGCGCGCCGCGCCGGGTCCGGCCGCGGCAAGCGCCTCACCGGCTCCGGGCTCGCGTTTGGCGAACGACATCAGCATGCCGAGCGTCACCATGGTCACCAGCAGCGACGACAGGCCCGAGGAGACCAGCGGCAGCGGCACACCGGTGATCGGCAGCAGCCCGAGCACGGCACCGATGTTGACGATGGCCTGGACCACGATCCAGGCGGTGGCGCCGGTCGCGGTGAGGCGGACGAAGGTGTCGCTGGTGCGGCGGGCGATCCGCAGCCCGGCGAACGCCAGTCCGCCGTAGAGCAGGGACACGCACAAGGTGCCGACCAGGCCGAGCTCCTCACCGAGAATGGCGAAGATGAAATCGGTGGTGTCGTTGGGGACATAGCCCCATTTCTGCCGGCTGGCGCCGAGCCCCACCCCGAACCAGCGGCCCGAGCCAACCGCCCACTTGCCCTGGATGCTCTGCATGTCCAGCCCGTTCGGGCTGGTCTGCGGATGCAGGAACAGGGTCAGCCGCTCGAACCGGTACCCGGCGACCACGATCAGGATGAGCAGGACCAGGCCGATCATGCCCAGCACGCCGGCGTAGAGGCGGGCCGGGGTGCCGATCACCCACAGCAGCGCCAGGAAGATCACCAGCAGCAGGAACGTGGTCCCCAGGTCGTCGCCCAGCATGACCAGCATGCACAGCAGGCCAGCCCCGGGCAGCAGCGGGATCAGCAGGTGCCGCCAGTCGCCGAGCTGCCCGAGCCGCTCCTTGCGGGCCAGCAGGTCCGCGCCCCAGAGCAGGAAGGCCAGCTTGGCCAGTTCGGACGGCTGGAACTGGAAGCCGGCGATCGACAGCCAGCGGGACACCCCGGCCTGGGGCTGGGCACCCAGGACCAGCAGCAGGCCGAGGATGGCCACGAAGACCAGCGGGTAGGCGATGGCGCGGAAGACGGCGGGCGAGGACCGGGCCGCCAGCCACATGCAGGGCAGGCCGATCAGCACCCCGAGCAGCTGGTGCTGGAAGCCGGAGTACGGCGATACGCCCAAGGCCAGCCCGGCCACCGACGAGGTGGACAGGACCATGACCAGGCCCAGGGCCAGCAGCAACGTGGTGATGCCCAGGATCAGGTAGTAGGAGGTGAGCGGCCGGTCGAGCACGGCGAGCAGCCCCCCGTGCTGGGCGCCACCGTGCTGGGCGCCACCGTGCTCGCTGCCACCGTGCTCGCGCTGGCGGGCCCCGCGCAGGTGGGTGGCCCGGCCGACGGCCGCGGAACCCGCCGGGTCATCGGCAGGGCCGGCCGTGCCGTCACCGGGAGCTGCCGCGGGGGCGGGCCCGGAGCCGGCTGCGCGGGACCCGGCCGCCTGCTGGGCATGCTGCATGACTCCAGTGTCCGGGCTGATCACAGCCATCCCCGGGACATCAGGCGCGTGTCGCGCGACCAGATGACGCCGGGCTCCACCGCCCCGCGCTCACCCCGCCGGCCGGCGGTCACACGGCCCCGATTCCATGATCGTGGTGGCTTTTCTGCGTGTGGCGCATATAACCCACCATGATCATGGTCGGGAGTTTCCACGGATCAGGATGCAGAGCCGTCACGGCGGGTCACTTGGGCATCCACTCCACGTAGAAGATGCCCAGGCCGAGTGCCACGAACAGGCCGCAGATGAGCCAGAACCTGATCACGATCGTGGTCTCGGCCCAGCCCTTCAGCTCGAAGTGGTGCTGGAGCGGCGCCATCCGGAACACCCGCCGCCCAGTCAGCTTGAAGGAGCCCACCTGGATGATCACCGACAGCGCGATGACCACGAACAGCCCGCCGAGGATCGCCAGCAGCAGCTGCGTCTTGGTGCACACGGCCAGGCCCGCCAGCACTCCGCCGAGCGCGAGCGACCCAGTGTCGCCCATGAAGATGCGGGCCGGCGGCGCGTTCCACCACAGGAAGCCGAAACACGCCCCGAGCACCGCGGCTGCGACCACGGCGAGGTCAAGCGGGTCACGCACCACGTAGCAGTGCGGAGCCAGGAAGCTGGTGCAGTCGTTGCGCAGCTGCCAGTTCCCGATCAGCACGTAGGCGGCGAGCACCAGGCAGGCGGACCCGGTCGCCAGCCCGTCCAGGCCGTCGGTGAGGTTGACCGCGTTCGACGTGCCCGCGATGAGGATGACGATCCACAGCACGAACGGGGCCAGTCCCAGAGTCGGGCCGAAATCCCGCAGGAACGACAGGTGCGCGTCAGCGGGCGTGATGTCGTAGCCGTCGGCGAACCGCGGCATGATCACCAGGGCGGCGAAGACCGCGCCGACCACGGCCTGCCCGGCCAGCTTGGCGCTGCTGCGCAGGCCCAGGCTCCGCTGCTTGTAGATCTTGATGAAGTCGTCGATGAACCCGACCACGCCCAGGCCCGTCATGAGCATCATCACCAGCACGCCGGAGATGGACGGCACCTGCCTGGTGGCCACGTTGGCGGCGAAGTACCCGACGAGCGAGGCGAGGACGATGACCGTCCCGCCCATGGTGGGAGTGCCCCGCTTGGTGGCGTGCCCGGCCGGGCCCTCCTCCCTGATCGCCTGGCCGTACCCGCGGCGGGTGAACACCCTGATCGCCAGCGGGGTGCCGAACAGCGCGAGCAGCAGCGAGACCCCGCCCGCCAGGAGGATGGTCTTCACTGCCCGGCCTCCCCGGCCCGTGCCTGCCCGGCCCGTGCTTCCTCAGCCTGTGCTTCCCCTGTCAGCGCCAGCGCGACCCGCTCCAGCCCGGCCGCCCGCGATGCCTTGACCAGCACCACGTCACCGGGGGCGAGCCGGGCGCCGAGCGCCTCCACGGCGGCCGCCGGGTCGGGCACGGCGAGCATTTCCCCATGCCAGGAGTGCTGCGCCTTGGCCCCGGTGAGGATCGGCGCGGCGTCCTCCCCGACCACGATCAGCCCGGCCACCCCGGCCCGCGCGGCCAGCCCGCCCGCCTCCTCATGGCAGGCACGGGACTCGCCGCCCAGTTCGTACATGGGACCGAGCACGGCGAACGCCCGCCGCCCGCGTGCCATCGCGGCCAGCGTCCCTATCGCGGCGGCCATCGCCTCCGGGCTGGCGTTATAGGCGTCGTTGATCACCGTCACCCCGTCTGGCCGCACCGTGACTTCCATCCGCCACTTGCTGCGGGCCGTGGCCGCGGACAGGCCATCGGCGACCGCCGGCACATCCAGCCCCAGCTCACCGGCGAGCGCGGCGGCGGCCAGCGCGTTGACCACGTTGTGCTCGCCATGCAGGCGCAGCCGCACCGGCGCCGAACCGGCCGGCGTGACCAGCGTGAACGCGGGCCGGCCGAGGTCGTCGAGCCGGACCTGCTCGGCCCGCACCGCGGCCTGCGCCGCGCGGCCGAACGTCACCACCCGGGCCGCCGTCCGGCCGGCCATGGCCAGCACCCGCGGGTCGTCGGCGTTGAGCAGCGCCACCCCATCCGGCGGCAGGGCGGCGGGAAGTTCGCCCTTGGCCCGCGCCACTTCCGCCAGGCCGCCGAACTCACCGGCGTGCGCATGGCCGACGCACAGCACCACGCCGAACGAGGGTGGGGCGATCTCACACTGCCGAGCGATATGGCCGGCTCCGCGGGCGGACAATTCCAGGACCAGGTAGCGGGTGGCCGCCGTCGCGCGCAAGACGGTGAGCGGGTGGCCGATCTCGTTGTTGTACGAGCCGTGCGGCGCGACCGTGGGCCCGAGCCGTTCGACCAGCTGGGCGGCGAGGTCCTTGGTGGTGGTCTTGCCCGCCGAGCCGGTGATGCCGGCGATGGTCAGCCCGGGCAGCCGGTCCACCACTGCCCGGGCGAGCATCGCCATGGCGGCCGGGACGTCGGGCACGATCAGCGCGGGCACCCCGGCCGGGCGGCTGGCCAGCACCGCGGCCGCCCCCGCGGCCACGGCCGCGGACGCGAAGTCGTGCCCGTCCACCCGCTCGCCGGGCAGGGCGGCGAACAGCGCGCCCGGGCTGGCGCTGCGCGAGTCGATGATCACCGGCCCGGTCACGGTCACGCCGGGATCGGGGACCAGGTCCAGCCGGGCGCCGGTGATCTGCGCGATGTCCGCCAGCGAGAGCGGGATCACTCCTCCCCCTCCCACGGCCGGTCCCCCTCGCCGTCGCCGGGCTGGCGCTGATAGCGCGCGATCGCGGCGGCCGCCACCTCGCGGTCGTCGAACGGGATCACCGACCCGCCGATGTACTGACCACGTTCATGCCCCTTGCCCGCCACCACGACCACGTCTCCCTTGCCGGCCATGGCCACAGCCAGGCCGATCGCGGCGGCCCGGTCGGGCTCGATGATCAGCCGGGCCCGCTGCGGTTCCGGCACGGTGAGCACCCCGGCGAGCATTTCCGCCAGTACCGCCAGTGGATCCTCCGAGCGCGGGTTGTCACTGGTGAGAATCGCCACGTCCGCCAGGCGGGCGGCAGCGGCGCCCATCAGCGGCCGTTTCGCCCGGTCCCGGTCGCCACCACAGCCGAGCACGATCGACAGCTGGCCGCCGGTGACGGGGCGCAGTGCGCGCAGCACCGCTTCCACCGCGCCTGGCTTGTGAGAATAGTCCACCAGCAGGGTGAAGTCCTGGCCTGCCTCGACCCGTTCCAGGCGGCCGGGCACGCCCGGGCAGGCGGCCACCCCGGCTACCGCGGTGGCCAGGTGGACCCCTGCCTCTACCAGTGCCACCACCGCGCCGAGCGCGTTCGCGACGTTGTAGAGCCCGGGCAGGGCCACCGACGCGTCCGCCTCCACCCCGCCGGGGCCGACGATGCGGAACGTGCTGCCGTCCGCGCCGCCCCGCACGTCCACGGCGCGCCAGTCGGCGGCCGGGTCACCCTCGGCGGAGAAGCTGGTGACCGGGACCGATGCCATCTCCGCCAGCTGATGGCCGTACGGGTCGTCGGTGTTGACCACCCCGACCCGGGTGTAGGCGGGCGTGAAGAGCGTGGCCTTCGCCGCGAAATATTCGTCCAGGTTGGCGTGGAAGTCCAGGTGATCCTGGGACAGGTTGGTGAAGATCGCGACGTCGTAGGCGGTCCCGGCCACCCGGCCCAGCGCCAGCGCGTGGCTGGACACCTCCATCGCCGCCGCCGTCACGCCATGCTCGGCCATGACCGCGAACAGGGCCTGCAGGTCAGTGGCTTCCGGGGTGGTGAGCTTGCTCGTCGCGGTGAGGTCGCCCACCCGGATCTCCACCCCGCCGGCCAGCCCGGTGAGATGGCCGGCCCGGCGCAGCCCGGCCTCCAGCAGGTAGCTGCTGGTGGTCTTGCCGCTGGTGCCGGTCACGCCGATGAGCAGCAGCTGCTCCGACGGGTGCCGGTACACCCAGTCGGCGACCTCGCCCAGCCGGGCCCGCGGGTCGGTGACCACGAAGACCGGGAGGCCGCAGTGCTGTGCCTCGACCCGGCCGGCCGGGTCGGTGAGCACGGCCACGGCGCCGGCGCTGGCCGCCTCCGGGCAGAACCGCGCACCGTGGTGCTGGCTGCCCGGCAGGGCGGCGTACAGGTCACCGGGGGCGACCTGGCGAGAGTCATGGGTGACACCCGACACCATCACCGGGCCGCCTGGCCCGCTGAACGGGTCGTGCCCGCCCGGCCCGCTCATGACCACGCCGAGCACATCGGCGAGCCCGGACAGTGGCTGCCCGGGGGCACCGCGTGGACGCAGATCCGCAAGCACGCGCAGAGGCTACCGCTGATCACGGTGCCGTGAGCCGGACGTTGGGACGCTTGGTGCGATCTGGTGGAATCTTCAGTGCCGCCAGAGCGAACTTCATGACGTGATAGAAGACCGGGCCGGCCACCGCGTTACCGAAATAATCGGCGGCCCGCGGGTTCTGCACGTTGACCGCCACCACGACCTGCGGGTCGCTGGCCGGGGCGAAGCCGATATAGCTGGACCCGTAGCGGCACTGGCACCTGCCCACCTGTGCGGTCCCGGTCTTGGCGGCGACGGAGTAGCCGGGGATCTCGCCCCAGGGCTGGGCCGCCAGGGTGGCATCGAGCATGGGCACCTGCTGCAGGATGGCGGTGAGCTCGGCCGCGGTGCTGGCCTTGATGGCCCGCTGGCGGTGCGGCCGGGTCGCGGGCAGGAACCGCCCGCTGGCGGTGGTGGTGCCCGCGACGATGGTCGGCTGCACCCGGATGCCGCCGTTCGCGATGGTCGCGTAGACGCTGGCCATCTGCACGGCGGTCGTGGACACGCCCTGGCCGAAGGCGAGCGTGTCCCGCAGCGTCGACCAGTACTGCGACAGCGGCACCAGCAGGCCGGGGCTGGTGCCCGGCAGCGGCAGCCCGCTGGGAGTCCCCAGGCCGAACGCGCGCAGGTACCGGTACTGCACCTGCGGGCTGATCCGGTGGGAGACCTGGACCATGCCCACGTTGCTGGAGTGGGCCAGGATCCCGGCCAGGGTGAGCCGCTCGGTCGCGTGCGGGTCCGCGTCGTGGAACGTGAACCCGTCCACCGTGATCTGCTCGGGGACCGTGTAGACGCTCATCGGGGTCTGCCCGTGCTCCAGCGCGGCCGCGGCCGTGATCACTTTGGCGGTGCTGCCCGGCGGGAACACGGCGGACACGGGCAGGTCCTGGGTGGCCGCCAGGCTGGTCACATCCGACGGCTGGTAGCCGGGATACTGGGCGAGGGCGAGGATCTGCCCGGTGCGCGGCCGCATGACCACGACAGTGCAGTTGTCTGCCCTGGTCAGGCGGACCTGCCGGGCGCAGGCCTGCTGTGCCTGCCATTGCAGCCCAGACAGGATGGTCAGCCGGACGCTCCCGCCCGCCACCATCGGCCGTACCCGCTCCGCGGCCACCGGGATCGGCTGGCCGTCGGTGCCCGTCTCCACCACTTCCCGGCCGTCCTTGCCCGCCAGCAGCAGGTTGAAATAGTTCTCGATGCCCGCCTGGCCCACCAGGTCGCCCTTGCTGGTCGTGGTGGTGAACCCGACCAGGTTGGAGGCCAGGTCACCGCCCGGGTAGGTGCGCGTGTACACCGGGGTGAGGTAGATCCCGACCGCGTTGAGCTTGTTCATGAGCGCGGTGATCCGGCTGGCTGTGGTGGTGGACACACCGGTGGCGAGCAGGACGTAATGCGTCGAGCTGGGATGCTCGAGCAGGTGCGCGATCGACGTGGACGGCATCTTCAGCGGGCCAGCGAGCGCGTCAGCGACCTGCCGCTTGAATGCCAGGGTCTGGGCCCGCGTGGTCCCAGCGAGCTGGGTCGGGTCGGCGGTGACCGTGTCTGTCTGCACGGTCATGGCCAGGATCATGCCGTCGGCGCTGGTGATCCTGCCCCGCTCGGCTGGCACCGGGATGGTGTGCTGCCGGAAGGTCTCGGCCTTCGCCTGGTACACGGCCCCGTCCAGGCCCTGCAGCTGGATGAGCCTGCCCACGACCAGGGACAGGGCGAAGCCGACGCACAGCAGGCCGATACGCAGCCGCCGGGCGGGGCTTCCCCGCCGGATGGTGCCCCGGCGGGCGAACCCGCCATCCCCGCCGCCGCGTGAGCCGGGGGCGCGTGGCCCGGCACCGCGTGGACGGGCACCGCGCCCGCCGGCACCGCGCCCGCTGGCACTGCTCGGGCCGGCGCCGCTCGGGCCTGCACCGCGTGGCGGGGCACCCCGTGGCGGGGCACCGCGTGGGCCGACACCCCGGCCGCTGGCACCCCGGTTACCGGCAGCCCGGGTGCCACCATTGGGCGCACCGCCGCCGCGCCGCCGGCCCGGCGGCGGGCCCGGCGGTGAGCCCGGCGGTGAGCCCGGCGGCGGGCCCGGCGGTGAGCCCGGCGTCCCTGGTTCCCCCGCCCGGGGACGGGGAACGCCGTCGCGGGCGCGGCCGCTGCCGGGACGGCGGGGCCCGCCTGCCGCTGGCGGCCGTGCCGCACCGCGCGGACGTTCCCGCCCGCCCCCGCCGGCCGTTGTCACGGCGCGTATCCCGGCACCGGCGGCACCCCGGCCATGTGGACCGGCTCGTTCTCGATCCGGTTCTTCTTCAGGTCCAGGAAGTGCAGCAGCGGTGGCTCTCCCATGCCCAGGCCGTGCGCACGCCTGGCGAGCACCGCCGGGGACTCCTCGTGGGCGATGCGCGCCTGGAGCTCCTCAGTCTGCTGAGCCAGCGTGATGTTCTGCTGCTGCAGCTGCGTGATCTGGTAGGACCCGGTGTCGAGGATCGTGTTGATCAGCAGCAGGCACAGCAGCCCGCCCCCGAGCAGCCCGACCACGAGGAAGACGAACGGGGTCCGGGAGGACCGCACGTCGCCCGCGGTTGCGGCGGCCCGCGGATGCGCCGCGCCGGTTCCGGTCCGCGGCGGACCCCCCCGGCGCACACCGGGGCGGCCGCGGACCGGGGCGGCCGCGCCGCCGGGCCGGCCGGGCCCACCCTGCGGGCCGGGCCGGCCAGGTCCCCGCCCCGGCGCCGCGGCCGGGGCCCGCCCGTTTTCTGTCATCACGTCTGTGCGGCTGCTCACCGTGCCTCCCCCTTGGCGTGGCTTGCCCCGTACCGGTCACCGTCGTGCGACCTGCTCTCGTGCGACCAGCCAGCTCCGGGCTGGCCCGTTCCAGCCGGCCGTGCGCCCGGCATCGCCGCGCTCATGCCGCTTCCCTGATCCGCTCGGCGGCCCGCAGCCGGGCCGAGGCGGCCCGCGGGTTCGCGGCCACCTCTTCCGCGGACGGCCGCTCCGCTCCCCGGGTCAGCAGCGTGAACTGCGGGCGCGCCGTGGCCAAGGTCACCGGCAGGCCGGGCGGGGTGGTGTCCACCGCACGGCCGGTGAGGGCGCGCTTGACGGCCCGGTCCTCCAGCGAGTGGTACGCCAGCACGACGATCCGGCCGCCCACGGCGAGCGCGTCCAGGGCCGCGGGCAGCGCCCTGGCCAGCACCTCCAGTTCCGCGTTCACCTCGATCCGCAGTGCCTGGAAGGTGCGCTTGGCGGGGTGTCCCCCGCTGCGCCTGGCAGGTGCGGGGATCGAGTCGCGGACGATCTCGTTCAGCTGGCTGGTCGATGTCAGCGGTTCCCGGGCACGGGCGCGCACCACCGCTTCGGCGATCCGGTGCGCGTACCTTTCCTCGCCGTACTCCCGCAGCACCCGGGCGAGCTGGGCGGCGGGGTAGGTGTTGAGCACCTCAGCGGCGGTGAGCGCCTGGCCGCGGTTCATCCGCATGTCCAGCGGCGCGTCGTAGGAGTAGGCGAAGCCGCGGCTTGGCTCGTCGAGCTGCGGCGAGGAGACCCCGAGATCGAACAGCACGCCCTGGGCGCGTTCCACCCCCTGGCGGGCGAGCACATCGGGAATCTGGTCGTAGAGGGCCTGCACCAGCGTGACCCGGCCGGCGTCGCGGGCGAGCAGGCGCGCGGACTCCTCGATGGCGTCCGCGTCGGTGTCCAGCCCCACCAGCACCAGCCCGGGATGCGCGGCGAGCAGTGCGCGGGCATGCCCGGCCCGGCCGAGGGTGGCATCGACCAGGACCGCACCGGGCGGATCGAGGGCGGGCGCGAACAGCGTGAGGACCCGGTCGACCATGACCGGCAGGTGAGCGGCTGGTCCCGTGCCCATCGCAGCCCCCTTTCGCCGTGCCGCCTGCCACCGGGCACGCCGCGATCCGCGCGCCCGAGCCTGAGCCTGAGGGTGCCCGGCCAGGTCTCCATCCGCGCGACGCGCGGGCCCGGTGACCGCCTGGCGCCGGGGAAGTGGCGCCAGCCGGTCTGATCACCCAAGACGCGGGTGGAGACCTCGCCGGGCACGGTGATGCCGTCGCCGGCACCGCTCACAGAACGCCGGGCAGCACCTCCTCCGAGGCCGCCGAGAACGCCTCGTTCTGGTCGGCCTCGTAGGCCTGCCACGCCGCGGCATCCCAGATCTCCAGCCGCGTGTTGGCGCCGATGACGACACAGTCCCGGTCCAGGGCGGCGTACTCACGCAGTCCCTGCGGGATCGTCACCCGGCCCTGCTTGTCGGGTACCTCGTCGGAGGCGCTGGCGAAGAAGACCCGGCTGTAGTCGCGTACCGCCTTGGCGGTGACCGGGGCGGTGCGCAGCGCCTCCGTGATCCGCTCGAATTCCGCCGCCGGGAAGACGTAGAGACAGCGCTCCTGCCCCTTGGTGATCACCAGTCCTCCCGCGAGCTCCTCCCGGTACTTGGCCGGCAGGAACAGCCGTCCCTTGTCGTCCAGGCGTGGCGTATGAGTGCCCAGGAACACCGGCACCCACCTCCACTCCCCCGAATACCGTCACTCCCCAGATAGGGTCCCGGTGGCCTGCCGCCGACCCGGAAAGCCACGGCACCCCACCGCGCACCACTGTACCCCACATTCCCCCACCGTCAATGCTCAGCGCCCCACCGGCACTCCACTCCGGCCCGAAATGGCCAGCTCAAGGCCCGGTCGCGGGGACGGACAGTGACCGGCAGCTGACGGTTTCCCTACGCTGAACCCCGGCAGGCGATCGCGCGTGAACCGTCCAGGACGTACTGTCGGAACGCAACGGTCAGGCCGGTGGCGGGCGCACCCCCCGGCGGCGATCGCCGGGCCGGGGGGCGGGCAGCCCAGGCAAGGAGGATGAGTGGTCACCGATACCGGGCACGACACCGGCCGCACCCTCGACGACCTGGTGCGCAGCGCTCATCGTGTCGGCACAGCGGTGGAGTCCGTCATCGAGGGCAAGGCCGGCGCGATCCGGCTCGCGCTCACGGTCCTGCTGGCCGAGGGCCACGTCCTGATCGAGGACGTGCCCGGCGTGGGGAAGACGATGCTGGCCAAGGCCCTGGCCCGGTCCACCGACTGCTCGGTGCGCCGCATCCAGTTCACCCCGGACCTGCTGCCCAGCGACATCACCGGCGTCAGCGCCTACAACCAGGAACGCCGCGAGTTCGAGTTCAAGCCGGGGCCGGTGTTCGCCAACATCGTCGTCGGCGACGAGATCAACCGGGCCTCCCCCAAGACCCAGTCAGCGCTGCTCGAATGCATGGAGGAGCGGCAGGTGACGGTGGACGGCACGACCTACCCGCTCGCGCCGCCCTTCATGGTGATCGCCACCCAGAACCCCATCGAGATGGAGGGGACCTACCCGCTCCCGGAGGCCCAGCGGGACCGGTTCACCGCCCGCATCTCCATGGGTTATCCCGGCCCGGAAGCGGAACTGGCGATGCTCGACGCGCACGGCTCGTCGTCCCCGCTCGACTCGCTGCGGCCGGTCGCCCGGGCACAGGACATGCGCGACCTGACCGCCGCCGTCCGCCGGGTGCATGTGGCTGACGCCCTGAAGCAGTACGTGATCAGCCTGGTCACGGCCACCCGCGCCACCCCCGAGCTGCGGCTGGGCGCCTCGCCGCGGGCGGCCCTGCATCTGCTGCGCGCCAGCCGGGCCTGGGCCGCCCTGGACGGGCGGGACTTCGTGATCCCCGACGACGTGCAGGCGCTGGCGCTGCCTGTGCTCGCCCACCGGCTGCTGCCGAGCGCGGAGGCGCTGGTCGCCCGGCAGCTTCCGGAGCAGGTGCTGGCCTCGATCGTGGAACGGGTGCCGCTGCCGCAGCTGCGGTAGCGCGTGCCAGGGAGGCCCGGGATGCGGTCGCTGTTCGCCGGATTCACCACTCGCGGCAGAGCCTTCTTGGCCGCCGGCATCGCCGCCGGGGCGTTCGGGCTGGGCCTGGGCCAGCGCGACCTGGTGAGCCTGGCCGGGCTGCTGGTCCTGCTGCCGCTGCTGGCCGGGCTCGCGGCCAGCCGGACCCGCTACCGGGTGCGTGCCTGGCGGCAGATCGCCCCCACCCGCGTTCCGGCCGGCCAGACCGCCACCGTCACCATCGGCCTGGAGAACGTGACCAGGCTGCCTACCGGCCTGCTGCTCGCGGAGGACTCCGTCCCCTACTCGCTGGGCACCCGGCCGCGGTTCGTGCTGGACCGGATCGAGGCGGGCGGCCGCCGCCAGATCACCTACCAGCTCCAGCCCGATCACCGCGGCAGGTTCACCATCGGGCCGCTGCAGGTCCGGGTCGCTGACGCGTTCGGCCTGGTGCGGATCGGGAGCCCGGTGACAGCCCCGGGCACCCTGGTGGTCACCCCGCCCATCACCGTCCTGCCATGGACGGCGTTCGCCGGGACCTGGCTCGGCGAGGGGGGCACCCGGGCCAGCACCGCCGCGGCCGCCGGGGAGGACGACGTCGTCCCCCGCTCCTACCGGGACGGGGACGAGCTGCGCCGGGTGCACTGGCGCTCCACCGCCCGGCACGGCGAGCTCATGGTGCGCCGGGAGGAGCAGCGGTGGCGGAACCGCGCGGTCCTGTTCCTCGACACCCGCGGCCGTGCCCACGCCGGCCACGGGCCGGCCTCATCGTTCGAGTACGCCGTGAGCGCCGCCGCCTCGATCGGGGTGCACCTGGCCCGGGAGGGCATCGACGGCGTGTTCGTCACCGACACCGGTCCCGTGCAGGCCCCCGGCTCGTTCGAGGATGTGCTGCTCGACACGCTCGCGGTCCTCCGCCCATCCCGGGTCGCCACGGTCAAGCCCGACCTGGCCCAGCCATGGCGCACGAGCGGCGGCCTGCTGATCGCGGTGCTGGGGCAGGTCTCGGCGGAGGAGGCCACCCGGCTCGCCGCCGCCCGGCACTCGGCGGGCGGGGCGATGGCGCTGCTGCTCGCGACCTCCACCTGGAGCGCGCAGCACCCCGGCGACGTGATCCCGGGTGAGACCGACGCCGGCGCCAGCGTGCTGGCGGCGGCCGGGTGGCGGGTAGCGACGATCACCGCCGGCATGCCGCTCACCGCCGCCTGGGAGGCGCTCAACCACCCGGCCCGCCAGCGTCCCGGCCTGGGATCCCCGGCGGGGGCAGCCTGATGAACCACCGGCTCACCGTCACCGCCGCCGCCGCGGCGGTGCTCGCGTCCACCGCGCTGTACCCGCTGGTGGCGAACCTGGCCTGGTTCTGGGCCGGGCTGGGCGCCGCGGTGGTGGTCGCCGCCGTGGGCACCCTCACCCGGCTGCGGATGCCGCCCGCGGTCATCTGCTTGCTGGCCACGCTGGCCGGCCTGCTGGCCTACCTCAACCTGGTCTTCGCCGGCCGGCAGTCGCTCTTCCGGGTGGTGCCCACCCTGGCATCGCTGCACCACCTCATCTGGCTGGCCGGCCGGGCCACCGCGGAGATGGCGAAGTACGCCCCGCCGGTCCCGGCCAGCCGCGGGATCACCCTGCTGGCCACGGCCGGGATCGGGCTCGTCGCCGCCGTCACCGACCTGATCGGGGTCCGGCTGCGCAGGCCCGCGATCGCCGGGCTGCCGCTGCTGGTGCTGTTCTGCGTCCCGCTGTCGATCGACGCCGCTCCCGGCGGCGCCAGCGCCGTGGGCGTGTTCTGCCTGGGCGTCACGGGGTATCTCGCGCTGCTGTCGGCGGACGGACGCGAGCGGGTCCGGCTGTGGGGGCGGCTGGTCCGCCCACGGGCAGGCGGGCCGGAGCCCCGCGGCCCCGACACCCGGCAGCTGACCGCGGCCGGGCGCCGGATCGGGTTCGCCGCCGTGGTGCTGGCCTTGCTCGTGCCGCTGCTGCTGCCCGGGCTGCGCCATCACCGGCTGCTGCCAGGTACCCATAGCGGGCAGGGCCACGGGCTGGCCGGCTCGGTGCCGCTGCCCGATCCGCTGGTCCAGATGAACGCGCAGCTGCACGAGGCTCAACCGCAGCGGGTGCTGACCTACCACAGCGATAGCCCCATCACCCCGCCCTATCTCCAGATCTACGTCCTGGCGCAGCCCGGGACCGGCGCCTGGTACCTGTCACCGCCCGCCACCACCGCCCCGCTCGGCCCCGGCCCGCTGCCCGCCGTGCCCGGGCTCAGCGCCGTGACCCCCGGCCAGACCGTGCACGAGCGAATCAGCCTGGGTCCCATCCTCCGGGACGCCAGCAGCCCGGTGAGCTACCTGCCGGTGCCCTATGCACCGCGGTCGGTGAGCATCCCCGGCGACTGGCGGGTAGACCCCAGCTCGCTGACCGTCCTCACCACCGGCACCCAGCTGGCCGGCCTGCAGTACCGGGTGACCAGCACCGATGTGGACCCGACACCCGCGCAGCTGCGCCAGGCTCCGGCGGCACCATCCACCGAGAACAGCTATCTCCAGGTCCCGGGGCCGTTCCGGGTGCTGGCGCAGCTCGCCCGGCGGGTCACCGCGGGGCAGACGTCGGCCTATGGCCGGGCGGTGGCCCTGCAGCAGTGGTTCACGGTGACAGGGAAGTTCACCTACAGCCTGAACGTGCCCCAGCCCCGCGACGCGAGCGCCCTGGTCAGCTTCCTCACCAGGACCAGGCGCGGATACTGCCAGCAGTTCGCGTTCGCGATGGCGGTGATGGCCCGGCTGCTGGGCATCCCGGCCCGCGTGGTCGTCGGGTACACACAGGGCAGCTACGTCGGGAACGACATCTGGCAGGTCCGCACCAGCGACGCGCATGCGTGGCCGGAGCTCTACTTCGCCGGGGCCGGCTGGCTGCGGTTCGAGCCCACCCCGACCGGCGCCGGGGGGCAGCCCGGCCAGGCCACCGCCACGGCGCCGGTCTACTCGTTCCCGCCGGCCAGCGGCGGCGGGCCGACCCCCAGGCGCACCCCGTCCGCACCCAGCCACGCCGGCGGCCAGCCCACCGCTTCGCCGGCACCGGGCGGGCTCAGCCCGAAGCTCAGGCACCTCCCCCAGGCCGGCGGCGGCCTAGGGCGCGCGGCGCCGGGCACGCTCCCGGCCGGGCTGGCGGTGATCGCGGTACTGGCGGTAGCGGCGGTCATGCCGCGGGCCGCCCGCTCGGCCCGGCGGCGGCGCCGGTGGTTCCGGGCCGACGGTGACGCTGGCCGGGCGCAAGCTGCCTGGGACGAGCTCCGCGACGACCTCACCGACCACCGGATCGCCTGCCGCGCCAGCGAGTCACCGCGGGCATTGGCGCACCGCCTCGGCCCGGCGCTCGGCCTGGCCGAGCCGCAGCGCGGCGCGCTTGAGCGGATCGCCACCGCGGCGGAAAGAGCCCAGTACGCCGCCAGCCCGGTGCCCTCCGGCCAGCTCAGGACCGACGTGGTCACGGTCAGGAAAGCGATCGCCAGATCGTGCGGCCCGGGCACCCGCTGGAGCGCGGTGCTGCTGCCGGCATCCACCCTGGCGCCGGCCCGGGCAGCGCTGCAGAACGCGCTGGACGTGTTCGGCTGGATGGACCTGATCACCGGCCGCCTGCACCGGCGGGCCGGGCACGCCGCCACTCACGGCCCGGCGGCGCTGGCGAACGCGGCGGACCCGGACTAGGGGACGCCCCGGCGGGGACTGGGGCGGGTAGCTAGCGGTCGCCCTCCTGGCGGCGGCGCCAGCGCTCCTCCAGCCGTTCCATGAAGCCACCCCCGCCAGCGCGCCCGCGCCGGTCCGTGCGTGGCTTGCGGCCCTTGCGCTGACTACGCGCGCTGCCGGGACCGCGGTTCACCTCGATGGCCCGCCCGCTGCCAACGCCACCCATGTGGCGCCAGCTGGTCAGTGCCCACATCGCACAGGCGAGCATCACCACGAAGCCGCCCACGCCGACGAAGATGTACTGGGACACCACTCCAGCTAGCAGCAGGCCCACCCCGAGCAAGAACCCGACCGCCGCCTCGACCACCCGCCGCTTGTAGTGAATCCGGGGGTCTTTGGCGCGCACGGCCTGCGCAAGCTTCGGATAGTCGGCATAGAGCGCCTGCTCGATCTGCTCGAGCTGACGCTGCTCGTGCTCAGAAAGCGGCACAGCGCCTCCCATGAACCACACGCGCGGGGACGGGTGCGATGACGTTCATCTCACGGTCCTGGTTCTCTCCACAATACGAGTGCTGCCAGGCAGTGGGAAAGAGTAGTGGGAGTGCAAAGAGAGGCTTCGCTGACGATGGTGCCACTCCTGACCCCGGCCCTTGCCCGATGCCGCCGGATTCACGTGTGTCGCTCACGCAACGCACCGTAGCTTAGTTCTCAAACAGCTGTTCGGTTTTAGTTTACCCAGTGCCCTGGCCTATGTCGCGGTCAGGGGAAGGGCCGGGCCCGCCCGGTGCCGGCGCGTCCGCGCCGTCCCCGCGGCGGACCAGCGCGGCCGGGCGGACCGAGTCCGGGCCGAATTTGCCGGCGATCTGGTCCACGGCCCGTTCGGCGGCACGCCATGACACCGGCCGCTCGCCGAAAGCCAGCTGGGTGACCGACCGGGCGGCAGGGATCAGACCGGTGACACGGACGCCTACCAGCCGCAGCCTCGCCCGCGAGCCAAGCCCGGAGTTGGCGTAAAGGGCAGCGGCGGTGCCGTAGATCTTCCTGGCCACATCGGTGGGCTCGGGCAGCGTCCGCGACCGGGTAATAGTGGTGAAATTGGCCAGCCGGAGCTTCACCACCACGGTCCTGGCCACCCAGCCGCCCGCGCGCAGGCTGCGGGCCGTGCGCCCGGACAGCCGGAGCAGTTCCCGGCGGATCACCTCCGGGTCGTCGATGTCGCTGGCGAAGGTCTCCTCCGCACCGATGCTCTTGTCCGGGGTCCCGGGAACGACCGGGCGATCGTCACGCCCCCAGGCCAGGGCGGCCAGGTGCGTGCCGGCCGCCTGGCCGAGCTCGCGCTGCAGGGTCGAGACCGGCGTGTGCGCGATGTCGGCCACGGTCCGCAGCCCCAGCCTGGCCAGGACCTGCCCGGTCTGCTCGCCCACGCCCCACAGGGCGGCGACCGGCAGCGGGTGCAGGAACGCGAGCACCTGGCCGGCCGGGACCACCAGCAGGCCGTCCGGCTTGCACCGCGTCGAGGCCAGCTTGGCCACGAACTTGCAGGTGGCCACGCCGACCGAGCACGTGATGCCCTGCTGGTCGGCGATGCTCGCCCGGATCAGCGCGCCGATCGCGGCCGGGCTGCCCAGCCGCCGGACGGCCCCGGAGACGTCAAGAAACGCCTCGTCGAGCGAGAGCGGCTCCACCTCCGGGGTGATCGACCGGAAGACCGCCATGACCTCGGCCGACACGGCGGAGTACATGGCATGGCGGGGCGGGACGAAGACCGCCTGCGGGCACAGCCGGCGCGCGCGCGTCACCGGCATCGCCGACCGGGCTCCCAGCACCCGGGCCTCGTAGGAGGCGGACAGCACCACTCCCCGGCCGCCCATGGCACCGACGATCACCGGCAGCCCGGCCAGCTCGGGGCGGTCGCGGATCTCGACACTGGCGTAGAAGGCATCCATGTCGGCGTGCAGGATGTGGCAGCCCGTGTCGTCGGCGGCCATGCAGGCTACCGGTACCCGAGGATGTGGAACTGGGTGGCGATGTCGTGAAAGGCCGGATGCCCGGACGCCGCCTGCTCCAGGGCCACCAGCGCGTCGGCCGCGCCCGGGTCGGCATCGGCGAACATGCCGGGCACCAGGTCAGCGAAGACCCGCACCCCGTGGGTACTGCCCGCGCGCAGGCCCGCTCCCTCGATCAGGGCGACGGCGCCGCTCATGGTGAACCGGCGTGCCCGTCCTGGCCCGGCGCCGCCCGGCTGGCTGGTGCCCGTGCCGGGGTCCGCATCGATGCCGGTGCTGGTGCCCGTGCTGATCCCGGTGAGCAGCCGCCTGGCGTCGTCGAACCGGCCCGCCAGCGCCCGGTGGATCACCGCGGCGACCGCGCTGGCGGCCAGCACGCTGACCGCGCCACCGGGCCGCAGTACCTGGGCGATCGCCGCCATGGCATCGGCCGGTGAGTCGACGTACTCCAGCACGCTGTGACACAGCACCAGGTCCGCGCTCTGCTCGCCGACCACCCCGGCCAGGTCGGCGACGTCACCCTGGACCGCCACCAGCGGGACGTCCATCTCGGCGGCCCGGCGCTGGGCGGCGGCGAGAGAATCGGGGCTGGGGTCGACAACGGTCACGGTGTGGCCCATGCCTGCCAGCGGGACCGCGAACCCGCCCGTGCCACCGCCGGCGTCAACGATGTCCAGCCGCGCCCGGCCTGCCTGCGCCACCAGCGTGGCCACAGCCGCCCGCAGCACGTCGCGGACCACAGCGGTGCGCGCGTCGTCGTAGCCGCTCCAGTGCCGTCCCCGCGCGCCGCCGGCCCCGGAGTCCGCTGGCAGGCCGCGGGCTCCGTGCTCCGCCGGCGTGCCGCCGGCGTGCTGGTCCACTGGCATGCCGCTCGCGTGCTGGTCCACTGGTGCCCCTCCGCGGCGACGGTCGCCTGCCACTGCCGACCTCCCTGTCCCGCCCTCGCCCCCCAATGTAGTGCCGACGGCCGACACCTCCGGGGCGCCGGCCACACCAGCGCCAACGGGACAAATCGGAGGTCTTGCCCCATACCGAAGCCTGGGCTTCACTGAATGTGGCCGCCCGAGGGACTTCGCGGCAGCCGGCAGCCGGCCCCACGGCACCGTCTTATACGCTCATGATCTCCTGATCTGCGAAAACAGGGAGACCACGGGTCCAGGGGAAGAGGAGTCACGGTGACACTTCCGGGTTCCGGCGCCGATGGTCGCCGTGACCACTTAGGCTCTCCGCATGCGAGAGCACCTCGAGCTCCCGCGGCCGCTGCGGCTGCTGCGCACCGCCCTGTGGAGCCTGACCGAGTCCGCCGGGCTGCCGGTGGGCGCCGCCGCCCTCGCGGCGTGGCTGTACGGCCGTGACGCCAGCCTGGTGGCCGGCCTCGTCGCCACCTGGCTCATGGCGATCATCCGCAAGATCGCTACCGGCAGCGTCCCGAGCCTGCTGACCATCTCCGCCGTTGTGCTCACGCTGCAGACGGCCATGGTGTTCGCCACCGGCCAGCTCTGGCTCTACCTGCTCCAGTTCCCGGCCGCCAACCTGGTCATGTGCGTGCTGTTCGCGCGGACCGCGCGCGGGCCGAGCCCGCTCGTCGCCCGGCTCGCGGCCGAGGTGGTGGCGCTCCGCCAGCCGTCGAACCATCACCCCGGCCTGCACCGCTTCTTCCAGGGTGCGACCTGGCTCTGGGCCGGGATCTTCTTCCTGCTCACGGCCGGCCTGGGGATCTTGATGATGACCGAGCCCACGGCCGCGTTCGTGATGCTGTCGACGGCGCTCACGATCGCGCTGACGGTGCTCGGGGCCGCTGTGTCCGCCCTGTGGTTCCGCTCCGTCCTGCGCCGCTTCGGCCTAGGCCTCCGCTTCGCCCCCGCCTGACCCGCGGTCAGAGGGTGAGGGTGGGCTTGAGCTCCAGGAGCTTGGCCAGCAGGCCGTTCACGAACGCCGGCGAGCCCTCGGTGGACAGGTCCGTCGCCAGCAGGACCGCCTCGCTGATGGCGACCGCGTCCGGGATGTCGTCGGCCCACAGCAGCTCGTAGGCGCCGATCCGCAGCAGGTTGCGGTCCACCGCGGGCATCCGGGACAGCACCCAGCCCTGGGAGTACTCGCCGAGCAGCTCGTCGATCCGCCCGGCGTGCGCGTGCACGCCGCGGACCAGGTCGGCTGCATAGGCCGGCAGCGGCGGGGTCTCGTCGTCGGCCCGCTCGGCCAGCACCTGCAGGACCGGCTGGCCCCGCAGCTCCGCCTCGAACAGGACATCCAGTGCCCGCTTGCGGGCCTTGCTGCGCGCGGGCACGGCGGGGTCAGGCCCGGCCGAGATAGTCGCCGGTGCGCGTGTCCACTTTGACCTTCTCGCCGGTCGTGATGAACAGGGGCACCTGGATCTGCGCCCCGGTCTCCAGGATGGCCGGCTTGGTGCCGCCGGTGGACCTGTCGCCCTGCACGCCGGGGTCGGTCTGGCTGACGGTCAGCTCCACCGCGGCCGGCAGCTCGACGTACAGCGGCACGCCGTTGTTGAACGCCACCACCGCGGTCTGCTCCTCCAGCAGGTAGCTGGCGGCGTCGCCGACGGTCGCCGCCGGGATGTGCGGCTGGTCGTAGTCCTGCGTGTCCATGAAGACGAAGTCGTCGCCCTCCCGGTACAGGTACTGCATCTCACGCTTGTCCACGCTGGCCGTCTCGACCTTGACCCCGGCGTTGAAGGTCCGGTCGACCACCTTGCCGGACAGGACGTTCTTCAGCTTCGTGCGCACGAAGGCGCCGCCCTTGCCCGGCTTGACGTGCTGGAAGTCCACGACGGTCCAGAGCTGGCCGTCGATGTTCAGGGTTATGCCGTTCTTGAGGTCGTTCGTGGTGGCCACGTCTGTCGTCTCTCCTGCATGGGGGGTCTGGCCCGCCAGGGCGTGTCCGCCCTAGAGGACAGCCAGCTCCCTCGGGGTCGCTGCTGCGGTCGTGGTGAGCAGGTCACGGGCTGCCGCCGGCGTCCCGGAGTGCACTACCAGGGTGTCCTCGATCCTGACGCCGCCCCTGCCGGGCAGGTAAATGCCCGGTTCAACCGTGATCGGGACCTGGTCAGCAAGTGTACCGGGCCGGGCGTGCCCCAGCATCGGCGCCTCGTGGATCTCCAGGCCCACCCCGTGGCCGAGGCCGTGCGAGAACTGCTCACCGTGACCGGCCTGGGTGATCAGGTCGCGGGCCGCCGCGTCCACGTCGGCCACAGCCGCACCGGGCTCGGCCGCCGCGATCCCGGCCTGCTGCGCGGCGGCGACCAGGGCGTACAGGTCGCGCTGCCAGAGCGCTGGCGGGCCGAGCACGACGGTCCTGGTCATGTCGGCGTGGTAGCCGCCATAGCGGGCACCGCAGTCGATGGTGATCATGTCGCCCGGGGCGAAGGCGCGGGCCGACGGCGTGTGATGCGGGACGGCCCCGTTCGGCCCGCTGGCGACGATGGTGTCGAAGGCGGGTTTCTCCGCGCCCCGCTCGATCATCGCCCGCTCGATGAGCACAGCGAGCTCCCGTTCTGTCATACCGGTTGTGATCTGGGGCGCGACCGCGTCGAACGCGTCACCGGTGATCGCGCACGCGTGGGCGATCAGGGCCAGCTCACCGGCGTCCTTGACTACGCGCAGGTCCTCCACGACCCGGCCGAGCGGGCGTAGGTCCAGGCCGCCGTCCGCGCTGGTGAGGGTGGCGTGCCGGGCCACCGTCATCTCGTGCGCCTCGAACCCGAGCCTGCGCAGCCCGCGCTGGCCGGCCAGGCCCGCGAGCGTGGTCTCCACCGTCCGGGTGGTGACCAGTTCGGTGTCGGGGCAGTCGCGGGCGGCGGCCAGCGCGTAGCGGGAGTCGGTGGCGAGCACCGGCTGGCCGTCGGCCGGCACCAGCAGCGCCGCGTGGGAGCTGGCCAGGCCGGTGAGGTAGCGGACGTTGACCAGGCTGGTGATGAGTGCCGCATCGGCATCGGCGGCGGCGAGCGCGGCCCGCAGGCCGTCGCGGCGGGTGGCGTGGATCTCGGGCATGCCATGACCCTACGGGCCCGGCGGCTCACTCAGCTGCTTGGCCATGAGCACGTCGTCCACATAGCGGCCGCCGATGCGGAACTCAGCCCGCAGGACGCCCTCGCGCTCGAAGCCGAGCCGCTCGTACAGGCGCAGCGCCATCCCGTTGGTGCTCAGCACCCGCAGGCACAGCTTGCGCGCACCCTGCGTCCGCACATGCTGCTCAGCCGCGCCGAGCAGCGCGGAGGCGACCCCCCGGCGGCGCGCATCCGGGGCCACCGCCAGCCCCATCACCCCGAGCACGTGCGCGTTCTCGGGCAGCGACGTCACCGGCCTCACCCGGATGTAGCCGGCCAGCCGCCCAGCGACCTCGGCCACCAGGTGTGCCCCGGGCGGGCTGTCGTCGGTGAAGAAGGTGAAGAAGGGGTCATCCACCCGTTCGATCACCGAAGGGAACCCCGACGCCGGCGTCCACGCGACCGCGTCAAGGCTGGCCAAGCCAGCCTCGTCGTCGTGACGGGCGACCCGGACCGTTACAAGCTTCTCCAACGCAGTCACCATCCCATCCTCCCCCCTTATCAATGTGCTTGCACCCGGATAGACGTGGCCGTATATTCGTGGCCGGATATACGTCACCGGATCGCGGAAGGGAGCGAGGACAGATGCCGGCACGGCGCGCGGTCTCCAACCCCCTGGCGCTCGCCGTCCTGGCGTGCCTGCGCGAACGGCCCATGCATCCCTACGAGATGGCGACCACGCTGCGCTCCCGCGGCAAGGAGCGCAGCATCAAGCTGAACTACGGCTCGCTCTACACCGTCGTGGACAACCTGGCCAAGCACGGCTTCATCGAGGCGGGCGAGGCCACCCGCGAAGGGCGGCGGCCGGAGCGGACCATGTATCACCTGACCGAGGCCGGCCAGGCCGAGCTGGAGGACTGGATGTCCGAGCTCGTCGCCGTGCCGGTGAAGGAGTACCCGCGGTTCGAGGCGGCCCTGGCCGAGCTGGCCGTGCTCGCCCCCGACCGGGTGCTCACGCTGCTGCGGGAGCGGGTGTCGGCCATCGAGCAGGCCATCGACGCCGAGCGTGCCGAACTGGCCAGCTTCCCCTGGCTCCCCCGGCTGTTCGTGCTGGAAGCCGAATACCACCTGGCCATGGCCGAAGCGGAGCTGGCGTGGATCAGCAGCCTGGCCGCCGAGTTCGAAGACGGCTCCTTCCCCGGGCTCGGCGTGTGGCAGTACCTGCACGACCACGGCGAGTTCCCGCCCGGGCTCAACGATCTGGACGCCCGGCTGCTGGGCGCCATGACTCCGCCCCCGGCGGGGCAGCCGGGAAAGGAGGACGCAGGCCCCCACTGACCAGCGCAGACGGCCCCCGGCGCGGTGCGGCAACACCAGACCGAGGGCCGTGACCACCGAACCGGTCCCGCGGGAGCGAGACCAGATCGAGTGAGCACCTCAACAATACTTGGCTACTCCCTCCTGGACCGGTTGCACACGACCAGCACCCATCAGGGAGGAAAGCCGACATGGCCATTCCGGCAGGCACGTCCGCGTCCGCGCGCACACGCGGCGGCGCTACCCTCGCGATCGAGGCACACGGCCTCGTCAAGACCTACCCCAAGGAAGTACGGGCCCTGGACGGGCTCACCTTCGGGGTCGGCCCGGGCACCGTTTTCGCCCTGCTCGGCCCGAACGGGGCCGGCAAGTCCACCACCGTCAAGATCCTCACCACGCTGGCGCAGGCCGACGCGGGCACCGCATCGGTCGCCGGGCTGGATGTGCGGGCACAGGCAGCGCAGGTGCGCCACGCCATCGGCGTGGTCGCCCAGCGCAGCGGCGCGGACCCGATGGCCACCGGCCGGGAGAACCTGCTGCTGTCCGGGCGGATCCGGGGCCTGCGCGGCACCGGGCTCGTGCGCCGCGCCGACGACCTGCTCAGCCGCTTCGACCTTGGCCGGGGCCGCCGGGTGGCTGGTGCGCACCTACTCCGGCGGCATGCAGCGGCGGCTTGACGTGGCGATGGGCCTGATCAGCCGGCCGCAGGTGCTGTTCCTCGACGAGCCCACGGCCGGCCTGGACCCGGAGTCCCGCACCGCGATGTGGGATGAGGTCAGCCGGCTCGCCGCCGCCGACGGGCTCACCATCCTGCTGACCACCCACTACCTGGAGGAGGCCGACCGGCTGGCCAGCCAGCTGGCGATCGTGGACGCCGGGCGGGTCGTCGCCAGCGGCACCCCCGACGAGCTCAAGGGCCAGCTGCACGGCGACGCCGTCCAGGTGGAACTGTCGGCTCACGCCGAACGCGGCGCGCTGCTGGCCGCCCTGGACCCGGTGGCGGCGGTCCGCGAGATCAGGGTGGACGGGAACCGCGTCAGCGCCCGTGCCGACGAGGGGGCAGCGGCGCTGCCCGCCGTCCTCGCCGCGCTCGACAGCGCCGGCATCGAGGTCCGCGCCGCCACCGTGGCTGGGCGGCTGGCGCGCACTACCCGGGCGGGGTGCGCGGCCTGCTGGCCCTGATCGCCGCGTCGGTGCTGATCGCGGTGGTGTTCAGCGCCTTCTCGAACACGGTCGGGATGCTGGCCAGGCAGCGGGAGACGATCATCGGGATCAACACGTTCCTGCTGCTGCCGCTGACGTTCCTGTCCACCGCGTTCATGGCCACCGCGCTGATGCCGCACTGGATGCGGACCGTCGCCAGCGTCAACCCGGTCAACTGGGCGCTGGTGGCGGGCCGGACGGCGATGAGTGCCAGCCCCGACTGGGGCCGGGTCCTCCTCCAGGGCGGCGGGCTGGCGCTGCTCGCCGTCGCGGTCACCGCCCTGTCGGTGCTCACCTTCCGCGCCTACCAGAAGTCAGTCTGACCGGTCGCTGGGGACCGCCGGCTCCGGCGGTCCCCAGCCTGGCACGATCGGGTTGTCAGGCGCGGGCCGTGGCGCCACCAAAGTCATGATCATGACAGGTTCCCTGGCTGGTTCAGGCAGCGAGGTCGCGCACGCGCTCGATCAGCCGCACCCGGTCGGCGTGCGTCGCCGCCAGCGGCGTCACGTTCAGCGTGGTGACACCCGACTCCTTCATCGCGGCCAGCCGCTCCGCCACGTGCCCGGGTGAGCCGATCAGCGAGGTCCCGGCCAGCAGCTCGGCCGGGACCAGGGCCGCCGCCTCGTCCTTGCGCCCATCCAGGTAGGCGTCCTGGCAGCGGCTGGCCGCGTCCTCGAACCCGAACCGCACCGCCAGCTCGTAGTAGAAGTTGCGGCCCTTGTCCCGGTGCGGGCCCATGCCGCCGATGTACAGGGCCGCGAACGGCCGGCCCAGCTCCAGGTAGCCCCCCACGTCGTCGCCGATGGCCAGCGGCGCCTGCGCCACCACGTCCAGCGGCGGCAGCGACGGATCGCGCCTCGAACGGCCCGCGGCCAGCGGGTCACCCCACGCGGCCGCGGCCCTCTCCGGGAAGTAGAAGATCGGCTCCCAGCCCTCGGCCAGCTCGGCGGCCATTTCCACGTTCTTGGGGCCAAGGGCCGCCACCACGATCGGGATCCGCTCCCGCACCGGCCGGTTGATCAGCTTGAGCGGCTTGCCCAGCCCGGTCCCCTGGCCGGGCGGCAGCGGGATCGTGTAGTGCTGGCCGGAATGCTCCAGCCGTTCCCGCCGCCACACCTGCCGGCAGATCTCGATGATCTCCCGGGTGCGGCCGATCGGCGCGTCATAGGGCACCCCGTGCCAGCCCTCGATCACCTGCGGGCCCGACGCCCCGAGGCCGAGGGTGAACCGGCCGCCGGAGACGTAGTCGAGCCCGGCCGCGGTCATCGCGGTCAGTGTGGGCGTGCGCGTGTACAGCTGCAGGATGCCCGACGCGATCTGCAGCCGCTCGGTCCTGGCCGCGATGAACCCGAGCTGGCTGACCGCGTCGAAGCTGTAGGCCTCCGGCACGAACACGATGTCGAGCCCGGCTTTCTCATAGTCCGCCAGCTCGGTCACGGTTTCGGCGAACCCGCCCGAGTAGTTCAGGGACATCCCGATGCGCATCGTGACCCATCCTCTGATAGCGGCTGGTAGCGGATCCGGCGTTGCTGTGAGAGTAACCCGCGGCGCGGGTCAGCCCTCCGGGCCGGCGGCTATCACCTGCAGCGCGAGCCGGTAGGACAGCAGGCCGAACCCGGCGATGGTGCCGTCCGCCACCGCCGCGACCACCGAGGTGTGCCGGAACGTCTCCCGCGCGGCCGGGTTGGACAGGTGCACCTCCACCACTGGCGCGGTCTTCATCGCGAGCGCGTCGCGCAGCGCGTAGGAGTAGTGGGTGAAGGCCGCCGGGTTCAGCACCACGGGAGTCTTCGCGTCGACCGCCTCGTGCACCCAGCCGATGAGCTCGGCCTCGTCGTCGGTCTGCCTGACCTCGACGTCCAGGCCCAGCTCGCGGCCGGCCGCCTGGCACTGCGCCGCCAGCTGGCTGAAGCTGGCACTGCCGTAGACGTCCGGCTCCCGGGACCCCAGGCGGCCCAGGTTCGGGCCGTTGAGCACCAGTACCCGCCTCATCGCGACGTCACCTCCTGGTACGCCTGCGCCAGCAGCTCTTCCGGCGGGTCGTCGAGGATCGCCGGCTGGGCCAGCCCGTCCAGGACCACGAACCGCATCCGGGCGCCGCGCGACTTCTTGTCCACCCCCATCGCCGTGCGCAGCGCAGGCCACGCACCCGGCAGGAACGTCGTGGGCAGGCCGACCGCGCTGAGCATGCTGCGGTGGCGGTGCAGGGTGGCCGTGTCCAGGCGGCCGGCCAGCCGGGCCAGTTCCGCCGCGTACACCATCCCGATCGCGACTGCCTCACCGTGCCGTACCTGGTAGCGCTCCACCCGCTCGATCGCGTGCCCGAGCGTGTGGCCGTAGTTGAGGATCTCCCTGCGGCCGGCCTCGCGCAGGTCGGCCGATACCACTTCGGCCTTCATCCGCACCGCCCGCTCGACCAGCTCGCGGGCGTGCCGGCCGTGCGGGACCACGGCACCGTCCGGGTCGGCCTCGATCAGGTCCAGGATCGCCGGGTCGGCGATGAACCCGGCCTTGATCACCTCGGCCAGGCCGCTGACGTACTCGGCGGCTGGCAGCGATTCGAGCACCGCCAGGTCGGTGAGCACGCCGGCGGGCGGGTGGAAGGCCCCGACCAGGTTCTTGCCCGCCTCGATGTTGACCGCGGTCTTGCCGCCGATGGCCGCGTCCACCGCGCCGAGCAGGCTGGTCGGCACCAGCACCAGCGCGACCCCGCGCAGCCAGGTGGCGGCCACGAAACCGGCCAGGTCGGTGGTGGCTCCCCCGCCGACGCCGACGATGGCATCGGTGCGGGTCAGCCGGTGAGCGGCCAGCCGGGACCACAGGCCGGCCGCGACCTCGACCGTCTTGGCCGCCTCGCCGGCCGGGACTTCCTCGCTGTGCACGAGATAGCCGGCCTCACTGAGCACCCCGCAGACCGGCCGGGCGATCTCCCCGAGCCCTGCGGGGTGGATGACGGCCACCGTGCGCGCCGCGGGACCGACCAGGGCCGGCAGCTCACCGAGCACACCGGTGCCGACGACGACCTGGTAGGGATGCTCGCCCCCGACCGGGATCCGGGTGACAGTCACGGAATCGGCTCCGGCGGGCTCCCCGGGCCGGCCGGGCTCCCCGCGCCCGGGGCGCCGGGGTCACCTGGCTCGGGCGAGGTGCCCGCGCCCTCGCCGGCCTGCGCCGCGACCTCGGCGGTGATCGTGGCGGCGATCTCGTCGGCGATCTCCTGCGGGTCCCGGTCATCGGTGGTCACCGTGACCCAGGCCAGCTCCTCATACACCGGCAGCCGCTGGGCGAGCAGTTCCTTCAGCCGCGCCCGCGGGTTCCCCATCAGCATCGGGCGCGGTGAGTCCATGCCGGTCCGGTGCGCCGCCGCGGCGAAACCGGTCTCCAGGTAGACCACCCGCTGGCCTGCCAGCAGCGCCCGGCTGGCCGGGTCCATCACCGCCCCGCCGCCGAGGGCGAGTATCCCGCGGTGGCTGGCGACCATGCGGGCAACGGCGGCCCGCTCCAGTTCCCGGAACGCGGCCTCGCCGTCGCTGATGAAGATGTCGCTGACCGGCTTGCCCGCCTCCTGCTCCACCACGGTGTCGGTGTCCAGGAACTCCGCTCCCAGCAGCGCCCCGACCAGCCGCCCGACGGTGGACTTGCCGGCCCCGGGCGGGCCGATCAGGATCGCCACCGGCCCGCTCACGCGATCACCAGCGAGTCCAGGTAGCCGCGCAGGTTGCGGTGCGCCTCGGCGACCGAGTCGCCGCCGAACTTCTCCGCCGCCGCGTCGGCGAGCACCAGCGCCACCATGGCCTCGGCGACCACGCCGGCGGCTGGCACGGCGGTCACGTCGCTGCGCTGGCTGATCGCCTTGGCCGGCTCGCCGGTCCGCACATCCACCGTGTCCAGCGCCCGCGGCACGGTGGAGATCGGCTTCATCGCCACCCGCACCCGCAGCGGCTCGCCGGTACTCATGCCGCCTTCCACGCCGCCGGCCCGGTTGGTACGCCGGTGGATCCCGCCGCCGCTGGCCTCGATCTCGTCGTGGGCCTGCGACCCCCGGCGCCTGGCGGTCGCGAAACCGTCGCCGACCTCGACCCCCTTCATCGCCTGGATGCTCATCAGCGCCGCCGCCAGCCGCGCGTCGAGCCGCCGGTCCCAGTGCACGTGGCTGCCCAGGCCAGGCGGCAGGCCGTAGGCGAGCACCTCGACCACGCCACCGAGGGTGTCGCCGTCCTTGCGGGCGGCATCGATCTCGGCCTGCATGGCCTGGCTGGCCGCCGGGTCCAGGCAGCGCACCGGGTCCTCGTCCACCCGGCTTCCCTCGTCAGGGCCGGGCGCCAGGCCGGCCGGGGCGCATACCTGGCCGATGGCGACCACATGACTCACCACTTCGATGCCGAACGATTGCCGCACGTACCGTCGTGCTACCTCACCCAGCGCCACCCGGGCGGCTGTCTCGCGCGCACTTGCGCGCTCCAGTACCGGGCGGGCGTCGTCGTGACCGTATTTCTGCATCCCGGCGAGATCGGCGTGACCGGGACGGGGCCGGGTGAGTGGGGCGTTGCGGGCCTGGTCGGCCAGTTCCTCCGGCGGAACCGGGTCGGCCGACATGACCGTCTCCCACTTCGGCCATTCGCTGTTGCCCACCCGGATCGCCACCGGCCCGCCCAGCGTCCGGCCGTGCCGGACCCCACCGGTGATCTCGACCTCGTCCTGCTCGAACTTCATCCGCGCGCCACGGCCATAACCGGCCCGCCGCCGGGCCAGCGCGGCGGCGATGTCGGCGGTGGTGACCTCGATCCCGGCGGGCAGCCCCTCGCAGACCGCGACGAGCGCGGGCCCGTGCGACTCCCCGGCGGTCAGCCAGCGCAGCATGCTGCCGATCCTCCCACGAGGCCGCGGCGGATGATCTGTGCGGGCGAACCGGACCCGCCGGGCAAGGCTGGCAGCGTCACTGGCCGCCGTCCCCGGGTGAGCCGCCCATGCTGGCGGACACCGCGATGCCGCGCCGCACGCTGGCGCCGCCGCCAGCGATGATGCGCTCCGCGGACCGCTGGATCGCCTCCTGGGCGCGGGCATGGCCGGGGCGGTAACCGGGAACCAGCGTCAGCTCGACCGTCAGGTCACTGCCGTCCTTCCCGGGAAGCAGCTGGTAGGCGGCGATCACCGGCTCGGCCGACATCGCCGCGGCGGCGGTGGCCTGGACGTCGGCGTCCTCGTGCGGCAGCGGCGCCGGCCGGCCAGCGGCGAGTGCCGCCAGCCGGGCCCCATCCACGGCGAACGGCACCGGCCCGGCGACGTCGATGACGACGGCGCCCGCCTCGGTGGCCGCGGCCTGCCAGACCCGGGCTGCCGGGACCGGCACCGGACGGGCGTCGGCCCGCCAGCGGGTCAGGCTGCCCAGGCAGGTGAAGGCCATGACGGCGGACCTGCCGTCGTTGCCGGCCAGAGTCGGCATTGCCATCTCGCTGACCTTCTCGCGGCGCAGCCGGCGGCCCGGAGCCGCGGCGCTGGCGGCACCCGGCTCCTGCCCCGCCGGCTCGTCGTGCACGGGCTCTTCCTCCGCCAGCACAGCCACCACCGGCACAGCCACCACCGGCACAGCCACCACCGGCACCAGCAGCCGGACGCCGGCGAGGACCGCCAGCACGGCGTGCTCGCTGCCCCGGCCGGCGGCGAACGCGCTCAGGGCGGCCGTCACCTGGGGATCGGCATCGCCGCGGTCGGCGGGGTCACCCATCCCGCCAGTGATCAGCTCAGGCACGGCTCAACCCTAATGCGGTCCCGGCCGTGACCCGGGCCGCGCTCAGCGCCAGCACGGCACCGACCCCAGGCCGCGCTCAGCGCCAGACGGCACTGCATCAAACCGCTATTTGATGCACCTTGGGTTGCCCTGGACTGACGGCGGGAAGCGCCGGGACCGGGGGCGGGAAGCGCCGGGACCGGCGGCGGGCCGTTCGCCTCTGGCCTGTGGCCGGGAATGCGCGACGGTGGGATCAGGAGGCCAGCTGGCCCGGGGAGGCTGTGATGGGCGAGCGCATCGCGTCACTGGGCTTGCTGCGCGTGTCTGGGCACCGAGGCGTCACCGCCGGGCGGGTGGATCGCGTGAGCACCGGCGACATCATGCAGATCACCTCCGATGTCGGCCCGGTCCCGATGCAGATCGGCGCCTGCCTGCTGCTCGACGCCAGCGGCTTCGACCCCGCGGCGTTCGGGCGGCATATCGCCGCCCGGATACTGGCCGTGCCGCGGATGCGCCAGGTGCTGGTGCGCACGCCGCCCGGGTGCGGCCGCCCGGTCTGGGTGGACGACCCGGCGTTCGATGTGCGCGACCATGTCCGTCAGCAGCGCTGCCCAGCGCCCGGCGACCAGCGGGCGCTGCTGGGCCTGGTCGCGGACACCGTCACGGCCCGCCTGCCGGTGTCACGGCCGCCGTGGGCCGCCATCGTCGTCAGCGGCCTTACCGGCCATGCCGCGGCCCTGATCGTGGTGCTGCACCATATGCTGGCCGACGGCATCGGTGGCCTGGCCGTCCTGGCCAGCCTGGCCGACGGCGCGGCAGACGGGCCGCTCACCGCGCTGCCGGACGGTTTCCCAGTCCCGCCGCCGTCACCGGGAGCGCTGGCGGCCGACGCCTGGGCCGCCCGGCTGCGGAGCCTGCGCCGCCTGCCGAGCGCCCTGGAGGCGATCCGCCGGTCGGCGGCCGAACTCGGTGGCCGGGTACCCGCCCGGGCACCGCAGTGCTCACTGAACCGGCCCACCGGTCCCCGGCGGCGGATCGCCGTTGTGACCGCGGACCTCGACAGCGTCCGGGCGCTCGCCCACCGCCACGGTGGCACCGTCAACGACGTCATGCTGGCCGCGATCGCCGGCGGCCTGGGCCGGCTGCTGGCGAGCCGTGGCGAGTCGCTGCCCGAACTCGTCGTGTCGGTCCCGGTCTCTGCCCGCGCCTCCGCGACCACCCGGCAGCTGGGCAACCAGGCCGGCGTCATGCCGGTCACCATCCCCACCGGCGGCGGCCTGCGGGACCGGCTGGAGCGGACCGTGGCGGTCACCCGCGCCCGCAAGGGCCCGGCCCCGGGCGCGTCCGCTGTCCTGCTGGGCGCCGCCTTCCGGTTCCTGGCCTGGTCGGGCATGTTCCGCTGGTTCATCAACCACCAGCATCTGGTGCACACGTTCATCACCAACGTCCGCGGCCCGGCCGAGCGGCTGCGTGTCGGCGGCGCCACGGTCACGGCCGTGATCCCGGTCACGGTCGCCACCGGCAACGTCACCGTGTCCTTCGGGGTGCTGTCCTACGCGGGAACGCTCGCCCTGACCGTCATCACCGATCCCGCCCAGCTTCCCGACCTGGACGTGCTGACCGGCGCGCTCCGCCAGGAGCTGGCCCGATGCGCAAGCGAAGCCCGCCCGCCCTGACCCGTGCCCCCCAGCCCGGCCGGCCTGGCGGGCCGCTCCTGTCCCGCCGCCGGCCATCCCCGGCAGCGCGCCAATGACGGCCGCCGCTGGGCCTCCCACCTGGGCCGCGGCGGCGGCCGCCGGCTGGCTCCGGGGCGCTCATCCCAAGCAGGTTGAGGGGAAAAACCCCATATGAGAGTCTTTTGACCTGGATCTCAGGCCGAAACCCCCAGGGAAACGTGTTGACCCAGGCTGAACAGCCACCCAGGACCATCGCGCCGGGAACGCCGCTGCAGAAGGTGATCCCACCCCGCCTGGTCGAGCCGTATCTCACCGGCCAGCGGTCGGTGATCGCCGGTTATGTGTACCTCGCCCACGATTCCGCGTTTCCCGACCCGGCCAGCTACTATCACGCCCTGGCCCTCGGCTACGAGGGTTCGGAGTTCAGCGCGGACATGCCCGAGGTCTGTGTGCTGCGCTGGCTGGCCCTGGACATGAGCGGGTCGCTGCTCCAGGTGCCGCCACCGAACGGGTACGGCCTGGCCAGTACCGTCCCCGAGTTCTATACGCTGCCAGTACCGATTCCGGTTGGTGCGGAAATGTACCGCATCACCCCCGGTGCGGAGGAATTCATCGCCCGCTACGACGGGCAGGTGTGGCTGCGTCCCGTAAGGGGGAACTGAGCCATGAGGTACCGGCTGATGGCGACCTACCGTGGGGTGCCCTACGAGGTAGGCGTGGGCCCGTCCAGTTCGGACGTGGTCCTGTTCGCGGCCTGCCCGCCGCCCGAGGAGCTCGGCTTCGAGCCCGCCACGGGGCACTGGCGCAAGCACGTCATCCGGGCGGAGATCGACGCGTTGTGGGAGTCCCGCCCGGTCGGCATCTTCCGCGGCGAGCCGTGCATCGTGCTCGACGATCTCGGCGAGCGGATGCACATCGCCTACCTCGGCACCGATCCCGAACGCGCGGCCAACCTCGGGTACTGGCAGGTGGACCGGGGTGTCTTCGAACTGCTGACCCCGCGCGACGAGGTGACCGGGCTCACCGAGGAACGGGTGACCAAGCCGCTGCGGTGGGACGAGAATGACGCCGCGGTCGCCGCGGTGCCGTCCTACCCGTACGGGACCGCCCCGTGGCCGGTGCTCGGTTCCCAGTCGCCCGTGCCCGCCCCCCGCGAGCCCTCACCGGGCCCGGCTGTCTCACCGGCCCCGGCTGTCCCACGAGCCGCCCCGGCGCCTGCCGCAGCGGCCACGGCGGCCCCAGCGGCGCCGGAGGCCGCCTCCCCCGGCCTCGCCACCCCGGTGCCCGTTCCGGGCCCGGCGGGCTTCCCCGGCCCTCAGGACTTCCCGGCCCAGCCAGGCCCCGCAGGCCCGCCAGACTTCCCCGCCCAGCCCGGCTTGTCCGGCCCGCCGGACTTCGCGCTCCCGCCGGACTT
>DATKRG010000160.1:0-31286 GCA_035532275.1 Streptosporangiaceae bacterium
GTACGGCCCCTCAAGACCCAGCAGAAGATCTCCGGACGGCTGACCAGCGAGAACACCACCCAGGACCGCCTCGACATCCGCAGCTACACCGACACCGCCCGCAAGCACGGCCGCAACGTCATGGACGTCCTGCGCGCCGCCATGACCGGCAGCCCCTGGCACCCGCCCGACCCCGCACCCGCCTGACCGCAAACGGCGCCCGTCACCCAGCGCACATGGGGTGAATGTTTACTATGGCCCGAGGCCTCCGGTCACCCGGAGGCCTCGCACTCAGCCACCGAAGCGGCTGAGGGAATATCAGTCATCGTAACGTCGTCACACGTGGTTTCTTCCAGGACCCAGCAACTCCGCGGGAGGCAGCCGCCGCCGGCGAGCCGCCGCCGGGCCTTGGGGCTTTCGTTTTCGCTGTTAAGGCAGCCCGGGCGGCAAAACTAGGCGCACTCGTCGTCGGCCGCCTGTTCATGGCTAGCGGGCGGTGACCAGCTAACCGGAGTCCCGGTGATCTGCCAGACTGGAGGCATGGACGAAGCTGGAGCAGCGGCGGTGATGGCGGAGTCTGCTGCCGTGCTCAGGAAGTCTGGGGCGCGGTTTGCTTACCTGCACGGCAGCCGCGTCCTAGGGCACGACCGTCCGGATTCCGACATCGACATCGCGGCGTACTTCGGCGGCCAGCCGCCGAACGCGTTCGACATCCTGCTGCCGCCCGGGGTGGATCTCCTGGTACTCGACCATGCCCCGCTGGAGCTGGCTGGGCGGGTAGCGGTAGGCGGCAAGCTGCTCTTCGATGATGATCCCGTCAGCAGGGTCCGGTGGGAGGCGACCACCAGGAAGATCTATTTCGACGAGCTCCCGCGAATCACCCGCGCGCACCGGGAGTTCGCGGCCAGCGTCATCGACAGACATCGCTAGCCCGTGATAGACGAAGATCGCGTCCTGCGGCTGCTGCGGAGCAGTGCCGACGACACCGCCGTCCTCCGGCAGGAGGCGGAGGCCAGCGAGGAGCGCCGGCGGGATCCCATCTGGCTACGCGGCATCAAGTACACATTCGTTACAGTCATCGAGGCCTGCGTTGATGTCGCGCAGCACATCTGCGCGACGGAAGGCTGGGGCCCGCCGGCTGATAACGGTGACGCCGTCCGGTTGCTCGGTGAGCATGGCGTTCTCACAACCGAGCTGGCCACCTCGATGCGCAAGGCAGTTGGTTTCCGCAACGTACTTGTGCACGACTACATCGAGGTCGATGACGAGATAGTCGTCGGCAGGCTGAAGAGCCTGAGCGATCTTGACGAATTCGTGCGCCAGGTCGCGGCTTACGTCACCAGCGCCTAAGTCATGCCTGAGCCGTAACGCTGTAATACGTGCCCGCTTGGTCGCATCTCCCCGGCCGATTCCACCTGATCTTCACCCCACCACACGGACCATAGCCTCGGCCATGCGGTTGCGGGCCCAGCGCCGGGACGTCTTGCCGAACATGGCCGCGAGCTTGCGCTCGGACAACGGCTTGCCCTCGTCGACGCTGGCCCGGTAGGCGGCCACCGCCGCGCGATCGGTCTCGTTGATCTCAGTCCCACCATCCGCGCCAGTTTGGTTCGCCGCCGAGGGGGGGTCCGCCGCGGGCGCAGCCTGGTACGTGCCGGCCGCGCCGAGGTGGTCCGGCTCGCTGGTCCGCCGGTCCACCGAACGTCACTGGCTGGTCCGCCGTCTCCCGTTCATCCGCCGGGTTAGGGTCCGGCATCCGGACCAGCCGCAGTTCAGCTGGTGGGTGGTCCGCTGGCTCGCCGTAGTGGGCCGCTGTTGACTCGCGTCCCACCTGGCCCGTGGCTGCGGTCCGGATGAGCCAGAGCAGGAGTTCATAGCTGCCTACCAGGCTGGCGGCGGGCCAGGCGGCGACGGCCGCGCCGACCGGCCCGTGGGACCAGCCGTGAGCCACGTTCGCAGCCAGGGTGGCAAGAATGCCCAGGGCCAGGAGCCACCGGGCCAGGCCCGGCACCGGGAGCCGGTGCCGGGCCGCGTACAGCACGACCATCGAGGACGAATACACGAGCCCGTCGATCGTGGCGGGCTCCAGCCGGGCAGTTATCCCGGTCTCGCCGTGGGCGCGGACAACCTCGAAGGCATGCCAGTAACTGACATACGCCGCGATGCCCGCCACGCCCACGACCCGGCCCCAGTCGATCGACAGTAGGTCGTGGGTGGTCCAGGAGACCACCACCCCGCCGCGCCCGTCCGGATCGTGGCCACGGGCGACCGGCAGCAAGCACACGCCGCCGAGCCGGTACAGCGGGTGGCTCTGCGCACAGTGGTGCAGGGTGAACCTGGCCTCCGTCAGTGCTCGCGCGATATCGCGCGCAAGCGGGGCCAGGGAATCACCAGCGGGAAGCGGGCGGCCGTAGGCGTCGGCCAGCCTGGCCACCGCCTCGGCGAGTTCCGCGCTCTCCGCGAGGGCCTGCAGCGGCCCGAGGTCCGGCGGCTTGCCACCCAGGAAGCCGTCCTCGGCATAGCCCCGCCGGGTCTGCTGGAGTCGGTCCTCGGACATCGTGCTCCTCCTTGATCAACTGGGAGGAATTTGGGAGATCACATCTGATGTGACCCTGCCCAAACCACTCCCAACTGGGTTGAAGAGGAGCTTCTGACCAGGCCTTTCATCATTCACGCCGGTCGGCCGGGGAGTGGACCCCGTTCACACCGAGGAGGTCGCTGGTTCGATCCCAGTGTCGCCCACCACGCGAAATCCGCCCTATCGTGTCGGGCATGCCCCGGACCCGTGTTTACCGCAAGGGTGTCCTGGAAGCCGAGAATTTCCCGGTCGCCCAGATATCCGACTACCTCGCTGATCCTGCCGCCGTGGTCTGGTTCGACATGTGCGAGCCCACCGAGGCGGACCTGGCGTCGATCAGCGAGGAGCTCGGGCTGCACCAGCTGGCCGTCGAGGACGCGGTACACGAGAGCCAGCGCCCCAAGCTGGACCGGTACAAGACGCATCAGTTCGTCACCGCATACTCGGTGGCGCTGGACACCACCACCGGCGAGCTCGGCACTCATGAGGTGGCCGCCTTCCTGACGGCCAATGCCCTGGTCACCGTCCGCAAGAGCCCGGGATTCGACATCGACGAGGTCGTCCGCCGCTGGGACAGCTCCGACATCGCGGAGCTCAGCACCGGGTTCCTGTTCTACGGCCTGCTCGACTACGTGGTCGACACCCACTTCGAGGCGGTTCAGTCGCTGGACAGCCAGATCGAGGCGCTCGAGGACCAGCTCTTCGAGGACAACCCCCGGGACTCCGACATGCAGCGGCGCACGTTCGAGCTGCGCAAGTCGCTGGTCCTGCTGCGCCGGGTGGTCTTGCCCATGCGTGAGGTGGTCAACACGCTGATGCGCCGTGACCTGAACGTGGTCGATCCCGAGCTGATGCCGTACTTCCAGGACGTGTACGACCACGTGCTGCGCGCCACCGAGTGGACCGAGTCCCTGCGCGACCTGGTCACCACGATCCTGGAGACGCACCTGACCGTGCGCGGCAACCGGCTCAACGTGATCATGAAGCAGGTCACCAGCTGGGCCGCGATTATCGCCGTGCCGACCGCCGTGACCGGCTTCTACGGGCAGAACGTGCCCTACCCGGGCTTCGGCCACCTCACCGGGTTCTGGGCCTCCACGCTCATGATGGCGGGCCTGTCCGGGCTGCTGTACCTGATCTTCCGCCGCAAGGGGTGGCTCTGAGGTCACGGTCTACCCGGGCGCGTGACCGGCTGTGCCTCGATAGCATCTGATCACGGGGTGCTGTCCGGCGTTCCGTCATCCATCCACCGTTCTTATTAGCCACAGGGAGCCCGACCGTGTCAGCCCAGCAGCTTCACATCACCCTCGCCGGCCGCGAGCACGTGGTGGACGCTGGCACGACCGCGGGCGGCGCGCTGGAGGCGGCGGGCACCGCCACCGGGCCGGGGGCCGGCGCGGTGATCGCGGCCAGGGTCAACGGTGAACTGCGCGACCTGGCCGCGCCGCTCGCCGGCGGCGACACTGTCGAGCCGGTGGGCATCGCCAGCGACGACGGCCGTGCGATCGTGCGGCACTCCACCGCGCATGTCATGGCGCAGGCGGTGCAGGGCCTGTTCCCGCAGGCCAAGCTGGGCATCGGCCCGCCGGTGGAGAACGGCTTCTACTACGACTTCGACGTCCCGGAGCCGTTCGGCCCCGACGATCTCAAGGCGATCGAGCAGCGCATGCGCGCCATCGTCAAGCAGGGCCAGCGGTTCTCCCGCCGGGTCGTCAGCGACGACGAGGCACGCGCCGAACTGGCCGCCGAGCCGTACAAGCTGGAACTGGTCGGCCTCAAGGGCGGCGCCGCCGACGAGGAGGCCGTCGAGGTCGGCGGGGCCGAGCTGACCATCTACGACAACCTCGACGCCGGCACCGGGCAGCTGTGCTGGAAGGACCTGTGCCGCGGCCCGCACGTGCCCACCACCCGGCACATCCCGGCGTTCAAGCTGATGCGCTCCGGCGGCGCCTACTGGCGGGGCAGCGAGAAGAACCAGCAGCTGCAGCGGGTCTACGGCACCGCCTGGGAGTCGCGCGAAGCCCAGGACGACTACCTGCACATGCTCGCCGAGGCCGAGCGCCGCGACCACCGCAAGCTGGGCTCGGAACTGGACCTGTTCTCCTTCCCGCCCGAGATCGGCAGCGGCCTGCCGGTCTTCCACCCCAAGGGCGGCACCGTCCGGCGGATCATGGAGGACTACTCCCGCCGCCGGCACGAAGCCGCGGGCTACGAGTTCGTCAACACCCCGCACATCACCAAGTCGGACCTGTTCGAGACCTCGGGCCACCTGGGCTGGTTCGCCGAGAACATGTACCCGCCGATGGAGATGGAGGGCGCGCAGTACTACCTCAAGCCGATGAACTGCCCCTTCCACATCCTGATCTTCCAGGCCAGGGGCCGGTCCTACCGCGAGCTGCCGATGCGGCTGTTCGAGTTCGGCACGGTGTACCGGTACGAGAAGTCCGGCGTCGTGCATGGCCTGACCCGGGTGCGCGGGCTCACCATGGACGACTCGCACATCTTCTGCACCCGGGAGCAGGCGGGCGAGGAGCTCAAGAGCCTGCTGGCGTTCGTGCTCGACCTGCTGCGCGACTACGGGCTGGAAGACTTCTACCTGGAGCTGTCCACCCGGGGCGAGGACACGGGGAAGTTCGTCGGCTCCGACGAGGACTGGGAGCACGCCACCGGGGTGCTCCGGGAGGCGGCGCAGGAGTCCGGGCTGGAACTGGTCGACGATCCCGGCGGCGCGGCGTTCTACGGCCCGAAGATCTCGGTGCAGGCCAAGGACGCGATCGGCCGCACCTGGCAGCTGTCCACCATCCAGCTCGACTACAACGAGCCGCAGCGGTTCGGGATGGAGTACCAGGCTGCTGACGGCAGCCGGCAGCAGCCGATCATGATCCACCGGGCGCTGTTCGGGTCGATCGAGCGGTTCTTCGGCATCCTGGTCGAGCACTACGCTGGCGCGTTCCCGCCCTGGCTGGCACCGGTGCAGGTGGTGGGCATCCCGATCGCCGACGCGCACGTCGCCTACCTCGACAAGGTCGCCGGCAAGCTGCGCGAGCGCGGCATCCGGGTGGAGGTCGACGCCAGCGACGACCGGATGCAGAAGAAGATCCGCAACGCACAGCGCCAGAAGGTGCCCTACATGCTGCTGGCCGGCGATGACGACGTGGCTGCCGGGGCAGTGTCGTTCCGCTACCGGAATGGGGAGCAGAAGAACGGCGTGCCCGTCGATCAGGCGGTGGCCGAGATCGCGGCAGCCGTGGCCGACCGCATCCAGATCTGAATCGCCGCCCGGTGAGGAAGCCGGGGGAGGAGCGGGCTTGCGGGTGCTTGTGACGGGGGGCACGGGGGTGCTCGGGCGGGCGGTGCTGCCGCTGCTGGCCGCCGCCGGCCACCAGGTGACCGCTCCCGGCCGCGCTGACCTGGACCTGTTCGACCCCGCCGCGGTGAACCAGGCGGTGGCCGGGGCGGGCACAGTCCTGCACCTGGCGACCCGCATCCCGCCGCGCGAGCACGCCGCCGATGCCGCCGCCTGGGCCGCCAACGACCGGCTGCGCACCGATGCCACCCGGCTGCTGGTCGACGCCGCGATCGCGGCACGCTGCGGCGTGTTCGTGATGCCCACCGTGACGTTCGTGTACCCGGACACCAGCGGCCCGGTGGACGAGTCCACACCGCTGGGCGAGGTGCCCGCGAACCTGCGGTCGGGCCTGGCCGCCGAGCGGGAGACCGGGCGCTTCACCGCCGCCGGTGGGCGCGGCGTGGTGCTCCGGCTGGGGCTGCTGTACGGGCCCGGCACCGGCTCGCAGCAGCCGAACCCGGTCTACCGCGCCACCCTGCACGTCGGCGATGCGGGCGCCGCCCTGGTCGCCGCGCTCACCGTGCCGCCGGGCATCTACAACGTCACCGACGGCTCCGGGCCCGTGTCGAGCGGCCGTTTTGCGGCCGCCACCGGCTGGCGCCCGCGGAACTGACCGGCCGGGGCGTGGCCCTATGCTGCATTCCATGTCCAACCCGGCGCCCGAGGAACCCGTGCCGCAGGACGGGGCTGGAGTGCCTGATGGGTTCCGGCGCCTGTGGATGCCGCACCGGATGGCCTACATCAAGGGCGAGAACCGGGTCACCGGCACCGGGCCTGAAGCCTGCCCGTTCTGCCGGATCCCCCGGCTGGGGGACGCCGAGGGCCTGGTCGTCGCCCGGGGCGCGCTGGTCTTCACCGTGCTCAACCTGTACCCCTACAACGCCGGTCACCTCATGGTCTGCCCCTACCGGCACGTGGCCGACTACACCGAGCTCGACCAGGGCGAGACCGCCGAGCTGGCCGAGCACACCAGGCAGGCGATGACCGTGCTGCGGGCCGTCTCCGGCGCCCAGGGGTTCAACATCGGCATGAACATGGGCAGCGTGGCCGGGGCCGGCATCACCGCGCACCTGCACCAGCACGTGGTGCCCCGCTGGGGCGGTGACACGAACTTCCTGCCGGTGATCAGCGCCACCAAGGTGCTGCCCCAGCTGCTGAGCGAGACCCGGGAGCTGATCGCGGACGCCTGGCCGCGCCAGGACTGACTGACCCGTGGGCCAGTGCCCTACTTCGAGGCCGCCACGATCTTGTCCGCCTGGTGCGCGGGCAGCGGCTCGTAGCGCAGGTAGGTGCGGGTGAACGAGCCCGTCCCGTGCGACATGGACCGCAGGTCGATGGCATAGCGGGTGAGCTCGAGCTCGGGCACCTCGGCCTTGACCAGGGTCCGGCCGCCGGCCACCGGCTCGGTGCCGAGCACCCGGCCGCGCCGCGAGGACAGGTCGGACATGACCGAGCCCACATAGTCGTCGTCGACGAGCACGGACAGCTCGTCCACCGGCTCCAGCAGCAGCACCTTGGCCTTGTCCACGGCATCCTTGAGGGCGGCCTTGCCCGCCTTCTGGAAGGCCATGTCGGAGGAGTCCACCGAGTGCGCCTTGCCGTCGAACAGGGTGACCCGGATGTCCACCATCGGGTAGCCGGCCGCCACTCCCTGCTCCATCTGCGCGCGGACGCCCTTTTCCACCGACGGGATGAACTGCCGCGGCACCACCCCGCCGACGATCTTGTCGACGAACTCCAGGCCGGACCCGGACGGGAGCGGCTCCACCTCGATGTGGCAGATGCCGAACTCGCCGTGGCCGCCGGTCTGCTTGACGTTGCGGCCCAGCCCCTGGGCCTTGCCGCCGACGGTCTCCCGCAGCGGCACCCGCAGCTCGGTGGTCTCCACCGCCACCCCGTGCCGCGAGCCCAGCCGGTCCAGCAGCAGATCGGAGTGCGCCTCGCCCATGCACCACAGCACCAGCTGGCGGGTCTCGGCGTTCATCTCCATCCGCAGCGTCGGGTCCTCGGCCACCAGCCGCCCAAGTGCCTGCGACATCTTGTCCTCGTCCGCCTTGGACTTGGCGATGATCGCCACCGGCAGCAGCGGCTCCGGCGTGCTCCACGCCTCCATCAGCAGCGGGCGCTCCTTGCCCGACAGCGTGTCACCGGTCTCCGCGCTGGTCAGCTTGGCGACGGCGCAGATGTCGCCGGCCGGGCAGGCGGCGATGGGCCGCTGCTGCTTGCCCAGCGGCGAGGTCAGCGCGCCGACCCGCTCGTCGGAGTCGTGGTCGGCGTGGCCGCGTTCGGCCAGCCCGTGCCCGGAGACATGGATCACGACGTCGGGCCGCAGGGTGCCGGAGAACACGCGGACCAGGCTGACCCGGCCGACGTAGGGGTCCGAGGTGGTCTTGACGACCTCGGCGAGCAGTGGCCCGTCCGGGTCGCAGCTGATCCCGCTGGCGGGCTTGCCGTCCAGCGTGGTGACCGCTGGCAGCGGGTGCTCCTCCGGCGCCGGGAACGCCTGGGTCACCACCTCAAGCAGCTCGGCCAGGCCGATGCCGTGCGGGCTGGAGGAGGCCAGCACCGGGAAGAAGCTGCCTCGCGCGACCGCCTGCTCCAGGTCCTCGATCAGGCCCTTCGGGTCGATCTCCGCACCGGACAGGTAGGCGTCCATGAGGGTCTCGTCCTCGCTCTCCTGGATGATCCCCTCGATCAGCGATCCACGCAGATCCTCGACCCGGCCGGCGTCCGCGGGGTCGGGATCGGACTCGGTGCGGGTGCCGCCCGAGTAGTCGAACAGGCGCCCCGAGAGCAGCCCGATCAGCCCGCTCACCTCGCCCTTGGCGTTGCTCACCGGCACGTACAGCGGCGCGACAGAGTCACCGAACGCGTCCCGGCAGGCGGCCAGGGCCTGCTCGAAGTCGGCCCGCTGGTGGTCGATCTTGGTGATGACGACGGCGCGGGGCATGCCGACGGCGGCGCACTCCTCCCAGAGCATCCGGGTGAGGCCGTCCACGCCGTCGGTCGCCGGCACGGCGAACAGGGCCGCGTCCGCCGCGCGCAGGCCCGCCCGCAGGTCGCCGGTGAAGTCGGCGTACCCGGGCGTGTCGAGCAGGTTGACCTTGATCCCGGCGTGGATGAGTGGCGCGAGGGTGAGGTTCACCGAGCGCTGCTGCCTGATCTCGACCTCGTCGAAGTCGCTGACCGTGGTGCCGTCCTCGACCCGGCCGGCCCGCTGGATGGTGCCGGTCGCGACCAGCAGCGCCTCCACCAGCGTGGTCTTGCCCGCCCCGGAATGGCCGACCAGCACCACGTTGCGCACGCTGGTGTGCTGGCCGGCCGCGGGCGCACCACCCGCGGCTGCCGATCCTCTCCTGTCTGTCATCGTCCGCCTCCTGCCGGTTCCGTTCGGCTGCGTCATGACCAGCCTTTACCTCCCGGCCACCGGACCACAAGCCCTCAGCCCGAATCGCCGTGCCAGGCCCGGTGGGAGGGCGGCCCGGCCGGGGACGCTGCTGGCAGACCACTAAGATTCGGACCGCCATGCTCAATGCGCTGCGACCGTTTATTGCCCGCCTGCTGACGCCCGTGGGGCAGGCGCTCGCGCATACGCCCGTCACCCCCAACGCGATCACCATCACCGGGACCGCCGGGGTGGTGGCGGGGGCGCTGTGGCTGTTCCCCACCGGGCACCTGTTCGCGGGCACCGTGGTGTGCACCGTCTTCGTGCTCGCCGACATGCTCGACGGCGCGCTGGCGCGGGTGAAGGGCACCAGCGGCGCCTGGGGGGCATTCCTCGACTCCACCCTCGACCGGATCGGTGACGCGGCGGTGTTCGCGGGCCTCGCGATCTGGCTGGCCCGCACCGGCCAGGGGGTGCTCGCCGGGGTCGCACTGTTCTGCCTGGTGGTCGGCGGGCTGGTGTCGTACGCCAAGGCCCGGGCCGAGGGCCTCGGGCTGCGCTGCGACGTCGGCATCGCCGAGCGTTCCGAACGGCTGGTGATCGCCCTGGTCTCGGCCGGGCTGAGTGGCCTGGGAGTGCCGTACGTGCTCGCCGTCGGCCTGTGGGTGCTGGCGGCACTGAGCGCGGTGACCTTCGGCCAGCGGGTGCTGGCCGTCCGCATGGCGACCGGGCCGGCCGCCGGTGTGCCGCAGGCGGGGGAAGGATCGCGGCCGGGCGAGCCCGGGCCGCCGGCGGGAGGAACCGGATGAGGCGCACGCTGGCCGCGGTCAAGGACTGGCTGGTCGATCGTGGGTACGCGGTGGGCTGGGCGCTGGTCTGCCGGGTGCCCGAGTCCTGGGCCCGCTCGGCTTTCATGTTCGCCGGCGACATCGCCTGGCGGCGCCAGGGCCGGGGCGTGCAGCGCCTGGAAGCCAACCTGCGCCGGGTCATCGGCCCGGAGGCGTCCGGCAAGGAACTGCGGGCGCTGTCCCGGGCCGCCATGCGCTCCTACGCCCGGTACTGGCTGGAGGTGTTCCGCCTGCCGGTGATCAGCAAGGAGCGGATCGTCGGGGACATGCGCTCCAACGGCGGGGAGAAGACGGCTTTCACCTGGCTGGCCGCTGGCCGCGGCGTGGTGCTGGCGCTGCCGCACATGGGCAACTGGGAGCAGGCAGGCGCGTGGATCATCCTGATCGGGGCGGGGAAGTTCACCACGGTCGCCGAGCGGCTCAAGCCGGAGTCGGTGTACCAGCGGTTCGTCGACTTCCGGGAGAGCCTGGGCTTCGAGGTCCTGCCCGCCAGCGGCGGCAACAGCCGGTTCGGGGTGCTGGCCCAGCGGCTGCGGGCCGGCGGGCTGGTCTGCCTGCCCGCCGACCGGGACGTGACGGGCAGCGGGATCGAGGTGGAGTTCTTCGGGGAGAAGGCGCGGATGATGGGCGGGCCCGCGGCGCTCGCGGTCCAGACCGGCGCCGCGCTCATGCCTGTCACACTGTGGTATGAGGGTCCTTACTGGGCTGTTCATGTCCACGAGGAGATCCCGGTGCCGGACGGGGGCAGCAGGCGTGACAAGGTCGCCGTCATGACGCAGCAGATGGCGCGCGTCTTCGAGGCGGGAGTCGCCGCGCATCCGCAGGACTGGCACATGCTGCAGCGGGTCTTCGTGGCCGACTTCGAGCCAGGCCGGCTGGCGGCCGCGAATGCCGCCGAGCACGACAGCGACTCCGCCAACGGCGCCAGCGGAGCCCATGACCCCGGGCCGGCCGGCAGCGGCGCCAGCGGTGAGGCCGGCTCGTGAGAATCGGCATCGTCTGCCCTTACACCTGGGACGTGCCCGGCGGGGTGCAGCAGCACATCCGGGACCTCGCCGAGGCGCTGATCGGGCTCGGCCACGAGGTGTCGGTGATCTCCCCGGCCGATGACGACACCCCGCTGCCCGATTACGTGGTGCCCGCCGGGCGGGCGATCCCGGTGCCCTACAACGGGTCAGTGGCCCGGCTCTCGTTCGGGTTCGTGTCCGCGGCGCGGGTGCGCCGCTGGGTCAAGGAAGGCAACTTCGACGTCCTGCATGTGCACGAGCCTGCCGCGCCGAGCCTGTCCCTGCTGGCCTGCTGGGTCGCAGACGGGCCGATCGTGGCCACCGTGCACACCGCCATGCCGCGCTCCCGGCTGATCCACGCCACCTACCCGGTGCTGCAGACCGCGCTGGAGAAGATCAGCGGCCGGATCGCGGTGTCCGAGGCGGCCCGCACCACCCTGGTCGAGCACATGGGCGGCGACGCGGTGCTGATCCCGAACGGGGTGACCGTGCGCCGCTACGAGAAGGCGACCCCGCTGGCCGGCTGGCCAGGGCCGGGCGGCGCGCTGGGGTTCCTGGGCCGGATGGACGAGCCGCGCAAGGGGCTGGACGTGCTGCTGCGTGCGTTCGAGCTGCTCGGTCACGAGCGGCCCGGCCTGCGGCTGCTCATCGCCGGCCCGGGCGACGCCGACGACGTGCTGGACCGGGTGCCCGCCGGGCTCCAGCCCCGGGTCGTGCTGCTCGGCCAGGTCAGCGAGGAGGACAAGGCCCGGATCTACCACTCGGTGGACGTGTTCTGCGCGCCCAACACCGGTGGGGAGAGCTTCGGGATCGTGCTGGCCGAGGCCATGGCGGCCGGCGCGCCCATCGTCGCCAGCGACCTGGACGCGTTCCGGCAGGTGCTGCGCGGCGGGCGCGCGGGCGAGCTGTTCACCACCGGCGACCCAGCCGCCCTGGCGGCCGCCGCGGGCCGGCTGCTGGACGACCCGCACCTGCGGGCCCGCCTGTCGGCGGCCGCCACGGAGGCGGTCCGCGCCTACGACTGGCCGACGGTCGCGCGGGACGTTGTCAAGGTCTACCAGGCCGTGGTGCCCGCGGCCGGCAAGGTGGCGGTCGTGCCATGAACTCGCTGACCAGCGTCATCATCGTCATCGCTGTCGCCATTTTGGCCGGGGTGTACGTGTCCTGGCGGGCGGGCAGGCTCGACCGGCTGCACGCCCGGGTGGAGACGGCCCGTGCGGCGCTGGACGCCGCGCTCGTGCGGCGCAGCGCGGTCGCGCTGGAGCTGGCCGCTTCGGGGCTGCTCGACCCGGCCACGAGCCTGCTGCTGGCCGGCGCCGCGCACGACGCCCGGGCCGCCGGGGGGCCGAACGAACTGGCCGAGAGCGACCTGACGCGGGCGCTGCGGGCCGCCCTGGGCCAGCCCGGCTTCCGGGCCGCGCTGGCCGAGCGGGGCCGCGGCGATGAGCTGCTCGCGGAGCTGGAAGCCGCGGCCCACCAGGTGTTCCTGGCCCGCAAGTTCTACAACGACGCGGTCGCCGTCACCCGCGCCGCGCGCCGCCGCTGGCTGGTCCGGGTGCTGCGGCTGGCGGGCAGGGCGCCGCTGCCGGAGTTCTTCGAGATCGACGACTCGGTGGTGGCCGGTGAGGAGGGGGGCGGGGACATGCCGCACCTCACCGGCGACGGGACCGCGCCCGGGCAGGTGGCCTGAGCCAGGCCGGCCGGGCACAGGGCACGCCTGTGCGCAGAGGCAGGGCAGCAGCGTGAGCGCCTACCATGGGAAGAGCGCTCCAGCGATCTAGTGAGGTTCATCGTGTCAGTCAGCAGTGCCGCAGCCAGTACCGGGAGCTCCGCCGGAAGCACCTCCGCCGTGACCGGGACGGCACGGGTCAAGCGGGGGATGGCGGACATGCTCAAGGGCGGGGTGATCATGGACGTGGTCACCCCCGAACAGGCGAAGATCGCCGAAGATGCCGGCGCGGTCGCCGTGATGGCCCTGGAACGTGTCCCGGCCGACATCCGCGCCCAGGGCGGCGTCGCCCGGATGAGCGACCCCGACATGATCGAGGAGATCATCGGCGCGGTCTCCATCCCGGTGATGGCCAAGTGCCGCATCGGGCACTTCGCCGAAGCCCAGGTGCTGCAGGCGATCGGGGTCGACTACATCGACGAGTCGGAGGTCCTCACCCCCGCCGACGAGGCGCACCACGTGAACAAGTGGGGCTTCACCGTGCCGTTCGTGTGCGGTGCCACCAACCTGGGGGAGGCGCTGCGGCGCATCGCCGAGGGCGCCGCCATGGTCAGGTCCAAGGGCGAGGCCGGCACTGGCAACGTGGTCGAGGCCACCCGGCACATGCGGCAGATCTCCGCCGACATCCGCCGGCTTGGCGCGCTGCGCGAGGACGAGCTCTACACCGCCGCCAAGGACCTGCAGGCACCCGCCGAACTGGTCGCCGAGGTCGCCCAGGCGGGCAAGCTCCCGGTCGTGCTGTTCACCGCCGGCGGCATCGCCACCCCGGCCGATGCCGCGATGATGATGCAGCTCGGGGCGGAGGGGCTGTTCGTCGGGTCGGGGATCTTCAAGTCCGGCGACCCGGCACGCCGGGCCGCGGCCATCGTCAAGGCCTGCACCTTCCACGACGACCCGGACGTCGTGGCGAAGGTGTCCCGGGGCCTGGGCGAGGCCATGGTCGGTATCAACCTGGACACGCTGCCGCCGGAGCAGCACTACGCCGGCCGCGGCTGGTGACAACCCCGGCGGCCCCCGCCCGCCCGGAGCCCGCGTGGACCGCCGCCGTCCCATCCCGAGGGAGTATGCAGATGTTCGAGCGGTTCACCGACCGGGCGCGCAGAGTAGTCGTCCTGGCGCAGGAAGAAGCCAGGCAGCTCGACCACAACTACATCGGGACCGAGCACATCCTGCTGGGCATGATCCGGGAAGGTGAGGGTGTGGCGGCCCAGGCGCTGGCGGCGATGGACATCAGCCGGGACGCCGTCCGCCAGCAGGTCGAGGAGATGATCGGCCGCGGCAAGCAAGGGCAGACCAGCGGCCACATCCCGTTCACCCCGCGGGCCAAGAAGGTGCTCGAGCTCTCGCTGCGCGAGTCGCTGCAGCTCGGGCACGACTACATCGGCACCGAGCACATCCTGCTCGGCCTGGTCCGGGAGGGCGAGGGAGTCGCGGCGCAGGTGCTGATCAGCCTGGGCGCCGAACTGGACCGGGTGCGGCAGCAGGTCATCCAGTTGCTGCATGACGGGCCGAGCGCCGAGCAGCCGCCCCGGTCCGCCACGCGGGTGAGTGGCTCCCCGGCCCAGCTGGACCAGGTCCTGGAGCGGCTCGACGCCATCGCCCGGCGGCTCGGCGCCATCGAGCGCCATCTCGGCATTACGGACGAGGACGGCCCGGCCGAGGAGGGCCCAGCCGGAGCGGGTCCAGCCGGGGCCGGCCCGGCAGGTGGCGGGACCGAGCCGGGCGGGACCGAGCCGGGCGAGGGAACCGGGCACGGAGGCGGGAAGGCGGCAGATGGCGGCGACTAGCGGCCCGGTCATCGGGGTGCTCGGCCTGCAGGGGGACGTGGCCGAGCATCTGCGGGCGCTGGCGGCCGTCGGCGCCCGCCCGGTGACCGTCCGGCGGCCCGACGAGCTCGACGGGGTGGACGGGCTGGTCATCCCCGGCGGTGAGTCCACCACGATGTGGAAGCTGGCGGTGATCTTCGAGCTGATGGAGCCGCTGCGCAAGCGGGTCGGGGCCGGCCTGCCGGTGTTCGGCTCCTGCGCGGGGATGATCATGCTGGCGGACCGTCTCCTGGACGGAATGGCCGGCCAGGAGACGGTGGGCGGGATCGACATGACGGTCCGCCGCAACGCGTTCGGCCGCCAGGTGGACTCCTTCGAGAGCGAGATCCCGCTTGCTCATATCGCGAGCCCGCCCGAACCCCCGTTCCGCGCCGTGTTCATCCGGGCCCCCTGGGTGGAGCAGACAGGCGGGCAGGTGGAGATTCTCGGGACCGAGCCAGCCACCGGTAGGATCGTCGCGGTCCGGCAGGGGCCGCTGCTCGCCACCTCCTTCCACCCTGAGCTGACGGGTGACGTGCGTGTTCACCGGCTCTTCGTTGACATGGTGAGGGAACGGACATGAGTGGCCATTCGAAGTGGGCGACGACCAAGCACAAGAAGGCTGTCGTCGACGCCAGGCGCGGCAAGCTGTTCGCCAAGCTGATCAAGAACGTGGAGGTGGCCGCCCGCACCGGCGGCGCCGACCCGGCCGGCAACCCCACCCTGTATGACGCGGTCCAGAAGGCGAAGAAGAGCTCGGTCCCGAATGACAACATCGACCGGGCGATCAGCCGCGGCGCCGGGCTGGAGGCGGGCGGCGCCACCTACGAGACGATCACCTACGAGGGCTATGCACCCGGCGGGGTGGCGGTGCTGGTCGAGTGCCTGACCGACAACCGGAACCGGGCCGCCGCCGACGTGCGGACCGCGCTGACCCGCAACGGCGGGTCCATGGCCGACCCTGGCTCGGTCTCCTACCTGTTTCACCGCAAGGGTGTGGTGATCGTCAGCAAGGCGGACGGGGTGAGCGAGGACGACGTGCTGACGGCGGTCCTGGACGCGGGCGCGGAGGACGTCAGCGACCTCGGGGAGTCGTTCGAGGTGATCAGCGAGCCAACCGACCTGGTGGCGGTGCGGACCGCGGTGACCCAGGCCGGGCTGGAGTACGACTCGGCCGAGGCCGCCTTCTTGCCCACGGTCGAGGTCGACCTGGACGAGGGCCAGGCCAAGCGCGTCTTCCGGCTGATCGAGGCGCTGGAAGATTCCGACGACGTGCAGGACGTGTACGCGAACTACTCGGTCTCCGACGACATCATGGACAAGCTCGGCTGATTTCCGTGAAGGTCGCGGCGGCGGGAGGCGGGCTGGCGCGGGCCGGGCGACACGCCGCGCGGCCTTCACGGGCTGGGACGGGTGAGCCCGGTAGATTCGCACCGAACAGGTGTTCGCCAGCACGACGACCGGCCGGGGTGATGCTGCATGCGGGTGCTCGGCGTGGATCCCGGGCTGACCCGGTGCGGGCTCGGCGTGATCGACGGGATGCCCGGCCGGCCGCCACGGCTGGTCGCCGCCGATGTCGTGTGCACCCCGGCGGGCGACGACATCGCGGCCCGGCTGCTGGCCCTGGAGGCGGGCATCGAGGCCTGGCTGGCCGAGCATCAGCCGGACGCGGTCGCGGTGGAGCGGGTGTTCAGCCAGCACAACGTGCGCACCGTCATGGGCACCGCGCAGGCGGGCGCGGTCGCCATCGTGTGCGCGGCCCGGCGCGGGCTGCCGGTGGCCCTGTACACCCCCAGCGAGGTGAAGGCGGCGGTGACCGGCAGCGGGCGGGCGGGCAAGGAACAGGTCACCGCGATGGTGATGCGGCTGCTTCGGCTGGACGACCCGCCCCGGCCAGCCGACACCGCCGACGCGCTGGCGCTGGCCATCTGCCATCTGTGGCGGGGCGGGATGCAGAGCCGCCTCGCGGCCGCGGCCGCAGCCCGCACCGCTGGAGGACCACGATGATCTCCCATCTGGACGGCACGGTATCCGGCATCGCCCCGGAGGGCGCGGTGATCGAGGTCGGCGGCGTCGGCCTGCTGGTCCAGTGCACGCCGGGCACGCTGGCCACCCTGCGCACGGGGGAGCGGGCCCGGGTGGCGACCTCCCTGGTCGTCCGGGAGGACGCGCTCACCCTGTACGGTTTCGCCGCCGACGACGAGCGTGATGTGTTCGAGATGCTGCAGACCGCCAGCGGGGTCGGCCCCCGGCTCGCCCTGGCCATGCTGGCCGTGTACAGCCCGGACGCGCTGCGCCGCGCGGTCGCCGCCGAGGACATCACCGCGCTGATGAGGGTGCCGGGCATCGGCCGCAAGGGTGCCCAGCGCATCGTGCTGGAACTGGCCGGCCGCCTCGGCTCTCCCGGCATGGCCAGCGGGCCCGGCCAGCCGGCGGGCGCGCCAGGCCGGGGCCTGGCCGGGGCCGGGGGCTGGCGCGACCAGGTCCGGGCCGGGCTGGTCAACCTGGGCTGGCAGCCGCGCGAGGCCGACCAGGCGATCGCGGCGGTGGCGGCGGACCTGGCGCGGGCAGGCGGGAACGGCGGCCCAGACGGCGCCAGCCCGGACGGTGCCAGCCCAGACGATGCCAGCCCGGACGGCGCTGCGGGCGATCCGGCCGATGTGGACGTCGCCGTCATGCTGCGCGCTGCGCTGCGGAAGCTCAGCCGGGCATGAGCGGGCCCGGGCCAGCGGGCGAGCCGCGGGGCCCGGCGCACGCGGCCGCGGAGGAAGCGGCCCTCGCCGCGCCGCAGCTGTCCGCCGCCGAGGCCGAACGCCTGGTGTCCCCGCTGGCCGAGGCCGATGAGCGGATGATCGAGGGCGCTTTGCGCCCCAAGCGGCTGAACGATTTCATCGGGCAGGGCCGGGTGCGCGAGCAGCTCTCGCTGGTGCTGACCGGCGCCCTGCGCCGGGGCAAGCCGGCCGATCACGTGCTGCTGTCCGGGCCGCCCGGGCTCGGCAAGACCACCATCGCCATGATCATCGCGGCCGAGCTGGGGGCACCGCTGCGGATCACCAGCGGCCCCGCCATCGAGCGGTCGGGTGACCTGGCCGCGGTGCTGTCCACCCTGGGCGAGGGCGAGGTGCTGTTCATCGACGAGATCCACCGGCTGGCCCGGCCCGCCGAGGAGATGCTCTACCTCGCGATGGAGGACTTCCGGGTGGACGTGGTGGTCGGCAAGGGGCCGGGGGCGACCGCGATCCCGCTGGACATCGCGCCGTTCACCCTGGTCGGCGCGACCACCCGGGCCGGCCTGCTGCCGGCCCCCCTGCGGGACCGGTTCGGGTTCACCGCCTACCTGGACTTCTACGAGGCGGCCGAGCTGGAGGTCATCATCCGCCGGTCGGCCACCCTGCTCGGGGTGACCCTGCGCGAGGACGGCGGGCAGGAGATCGCCGGGCGGTCACGGGGCACGCCGCGGATCGCCAACCGGCTGCTGCGCCGGGTCCGCGACTACGCCGAGGTCCGCAGCGACGGGGTGGTCACGCTCGGCGTCGCCCGGTCCGCGCTGGAACTGTACGAGGTGGATGAGCAGGGCCTGGACCGGCTCGACCGGGCGGTGCTCCGGGCACTGGTCACCAGGTTCGGCGGCGGCCCGGTCGGGTTGTCCACCCTCGCCGTGGCGGTCGGGGAGGAAGCGGAGACGGTGGAGGTGGTGGCCGAGCCGTTCCTGGTCAGGGCGGGCCTGATGGCGCGGACCCCGCGCGGGCGGGTAGCCACCCCGGCCGCCTGGCAGCATCTGGGCCTGGCAGCGCCAGAAGCGCCCGGCCTGGCGGGGCCGGCGACGCTGTTCGAGTAGCCGCAGGCGGCCAGCGCCTTTGGCCGCGAGGATGTCACGATCAGTCGCGAGAGGCCATAGCCTGTTGGTGCGTCGGCCGGGCGCCGCTACACTTCGGCAGTTGGCGAAATGACCGCCATCTGACCATGGGTGCCCGGGGCTTGAGCGCCCCGGATTCGGCGTCAGCCGGTGCAGCACATCAACGGGAAGGAACCCCCTCCGATGGGGAACGTGGAAATTCTCGCGGCCGCAAGCACGGCCTCAAAAGGGAACCCCTACCTGTTCCCGATCATCATCGTGGCCCTGTTCGCCCTGCTCTATTTCGTGATGATCAGGCCGCAGCGGAACCGGCAGCGCCAGGCCATGCAGGTGCAGAACGAAATCGTCCCCGGCCAGCGGGTCCGTACCACCGCCGGCATGTACGCGACGGTGGTCGCGCTCGAGGACGGCGACGTGGTGCTGGAGATCGCACCGGGCGTCAACGTCCGGTACATGCGCCGGGCGGTCTTGGATGTGGTCCCCGCTGACACCGGGATGGACGGGTCCGAGCCGGGCGCCGATGGGGCCGGGGAAGCCCATGACAGCACCGAGGCAGCCGACCAGGCCAGTGTCCCGGGGTCCTCGGAGGACGGTTCCACCACCGCCTAGCAGCCGGGGCGCCGCCGGCCGGCAGGTCCCACCGACATGAGAATCGAAGGACGGGCGAGACGTGGCTCCCCCAAGCAGTAACGCCTCCCGGCCGGGCCGGATGCTGGCCGTGCTGGGCGCGCTCATCGTGGTGCTCCTGCTGGCCATCGTCGGCAGTGACGTGGCCAGCCCGGGGGCCTGGTCAAGCAAGTTCCAGGTTCACCTCGGCCTCGACCTGACCAGCGGCACCACGGCCGCGCTGAAGGCGGTCCCGGTCAAGGGCACCCCGCTGACGCAGGCGAGGATGGACCAGGCGATCCAGATCATGATCGCGCGGGTCAACTCCACCGGGGTCACCGAGGCCCAGGTCGAGCAGCAGGGCACCGACGTCATCAACGTCTCGGCCCCCGGCAAGAACTCGCAGAGCATCGTCGGCCTGGTCAGGCGGACAGCCGAGCTGCAGTTCCGCCAGGTGCTGCTGCTCGCCCCGAACTCGGCTACGGCCGCGACGCCTGCTCCCACTCCCTCGGCGAGTGCCTCGCCCACGCCGTCATCGAGCCCGTCGGCCTCTGCCTCACCAGCGGCGAGTGCCTCGGCCAGCGCCTCGGCCCATGCCGCCGGGCTGCCGGGCGCGGCCGCGCCCGGCGCGCCACGGGAGATGGCCCGGCGAGCCCGCAGCCTGACGGGGGCCACCGCGAGCCCGTCAGCCACCCCCAGCCCGTCGGCATCGGCGTCCGCGAGCCCCACCTCCTCACCCGCTGCCTCCGCTACCCCGGCACCGACCTCGCCATCGGGCACCTCCACCTGGCAGCAGGCGCAAGGTGACGCCGCGCTGGTCAGCCCTGCGGTCAGAGCCCAGTTCAACAAGCTCAACTGTGCGAACAAGAACTGGCAGCAGCAGGTCGGCTATGCCCCGGGCGCGTACAACGACACGAAGATCCAGACCGTGTCCTGTGCCAGGGAGAACGGGGTCCTGTTCAAGCTCGCGCTGGACAGGCCCAAGGTGGTCGGCGACATGGTCGCCTCGGCCAGCGCCACCCCGCAGAACACCAGCACCGACTGGCAGGTCCAGCTCAACTTCCACAGCAACGGCACCACCGCGTTCGGCCAGCTCACCACCCAGATGTTCGACAAGTACGGCAGCTCCGGGTCGCCGCTCGATGATCTGGCCGTCGTGCTCGACGGCAACACCGTCTCGTTCCCGTCCATCCGGCAGCCGATCACCGGCGGCCAGGCCCAGATCACCGGCGGCTTCACCCAGAGCTCGGCCACGCAGCTGGCGAACCAGCTGTCCTACGGTGCGCTGCCGCTGAGCTTCCAGCTGGAGTCGGTCCAGTCGGTCACCCCCCAGCTGGGCCACGACCAGCTGGACGCCGGGCTGATCGCGGCCGCCTTCGGCCTCATCCTGGTCGTCTTCTACCTGCTGCTCTACTACCGGGGCCTGGCCCTGGTCGCGGTGTCCAGCCTGGTGATCGCCGCCCTTCTCGCCTACCTGTCGGTGATCCTGCTCGGCACGTACCAGCACTTCGCGCTGTCGCTGGCTGGCATCGCGGGCCTCATCGTCGCAATCGGCATCACCGCTGACTCGTTCGTGGTCTTCTTTGAGCGGCTCCGCGACGAGGTCCGGGACGGACGCTCGCTGCGGGCCGCGGTGGAACGCGGCTGGGCCCGGGCCCGGCGGACCATCCTGGTCTCCGACACCGTGTCCTTCCTGGCCGCCGCGCTGCTGTACTACTTCGCGATCGGCAGCGTCCGGGGCTTCGCGTTCACCCTGGGCCTGACCACCGTCATTGACGTGCTGGTGGTGTTCACCTTCACCAAGCCGGTGATCACACTGCTGGCCAGGACCAAGTTCTACGGCCGCGGCCACCGGCTGTCCGGCCTCGACCCGGCCCGCCTCGGCGCCCGGGCACCCTGGCGCGGCTCAGGCGGCCCGGCCCGGGTCCCCGCCCGGACGGCCCGGACCACCCCGCCGAAGGAGGCCTGATGTCCAGGACAGGTGGCCTCGGCGGCCGGCTCTACCGTGGTGACGTCTCCATCGAGTTCGTCGGCCGGCAGCGGCTGTGGTACAGCATCTCCGGGGTGATCCTGGGGATCAGCGTGATAGCCCTGGCCGTCTTCGGGCTGAACTTCAGCGTCGACTTCAAGGGCGGCTCGGTCTTCCAGTTCCCGGCCGGCTCGGCCTCGATCAGCCAGGTGCGCCAGACGGTCAGCGCGGCAGGCGGCGGCAGCGACGCCATCGTCCAGCACGTCACCAACCTCCAGCAGCACAACAGCAGCTGGACCGTGCAGACCCACCAGCTCACCGCGGATCAGCAGAACCACGTGGAGAGCGCGATCGTCGGCGCGTTCCATCTCTCCCAGAGCCAGATCAGCGTCCAGTTCATCGGCCCCAGCTGGGGCAGCTCGATCTCGAAGAAGGCGCTCGAGGCCCTGATCGCCTTCCTCATCGTCATCGTCATCTACCTCTCGATCGCCTTCGAGTGGCGGATGGCCGTCGCGGCGCTGATCGCGCTCGCCCACGACATCATCATCACCGTCGGCGTGTACGCGCTGCTCGGCTTCCAGGTCAGCCCCGCCTCGGTGATCGGCCTGCTGACCATCCTCGGTTACTCGCTGTACGACACGGTGGTCGTCTTCGACAAGGTGCGGGAGAACACGGCCGGGCTGCTCGGCTCCGCACGCGCGACCTACAGCCAGGCGGCCAACCAGGCGCTCAACCAGACCCTGGTCAGGTCCATCAACACCTCGGTGATCGCGCTGCTGCCGGTGGCAGCCATCCTGTTCATCGGCGCCGGGCTGCTCGGCGCCGGGGAGCTGAAGGACCTGGCGCTGGTGCTGTTCGTCGGCATGCTGTCGGGCACCTACTCCTCGATCTTCATCGCCACCCCGGTCCTGGCCGACCTCAAGGAGCGTGAGCCCCAGTACCGGGCGCTCGCCAAGCGGGTCGCCCAGCGCTCGGCGAGCGGCCGGGTGGCCAAGCGGGCAGCGGCCAAGACAGCGGCGGGCAACGGCACCGCCACGGCGGCCGGCGGTGACGACGAGCCGCCCGGCCTGGCGGACCAGGCCGGGGACGACGAGACGGTGACCGGCGCCGCCGGTGCCGGGGAACCGGTGCCGGCTGGCCAGGCCTCCACGCGTGGCGCCGGTCCCGGCGGCTCCCGGTCCGGCCCCCGTCAGCAGCCCCGGCGGTCCAGCGCGGCCCGGCGCCGCCCAGGCAGCAAGAAGAAGCGGCGGTAGCCGCCGTGCCCGGGGAGGAGACGGCGGCGGCCAGCGGCCTGGCCGACCTGATCAAGGCCAGGGTGCGGGACGTAGCCGACTATCCCCAGCCGGGCATCGTGTTCAAGGACATCACCCCGCTGCTGGCCGACGGCCAGGCACTGACGGCGGTGGTGGCTGCGCTCGCCGCCGGGCACGGGCAGGTGGACAAGGTGGCCGGGATCGAGGCCCGCGGCTTCATCCTGGCGGCGTCGGTCGCCTGCCAGCTCGGCTCCGGGTTCGTGCCGGTCCGCAAGCAGGGACGGCTGCCCGGGCCGACCTACGCGCAGAGCTACCAGCTGGAGTACGGGACCGCCACCATCGAGGTGCACCAGGACGCCTTCACGCCCGGCGAGCGGGTGCTCATCGTGGACGACGTGCTGGCCACCGGCGGCACAGCAGAGGCGACGGCCGATCTGGTGCGCCGGGCCGGAGCCGAGGTCGCCGGGATCGCGGTCATCCTGGAACTGGCGTTCCTGGGCGGCCGGGCCCGGCTGCCGGACGGGAACCTGCGGTCCCTGCTGGTGGTCTGAGCGCCGCACCAGCTGAGCAGGGCATGGGTGCCCGACCACCGCCGATAGACTAGTTGCCTGGCGGACGACAGGAGCGGCGAGTGGCCGGTGACGTGGCAATGACCGGCAGGGCCGGTGCCGACGTCACCTTGTCCAGCCCAGGGGAGGAGCAGGTAGTCCCGGCGACCCCCGGGGACAACGGCGAGGTGGCGCCGGAGGCCGCCATGCCCGCTGCCCAGGCCGGCCCCGCTGTCATCCCGGACGGTGCTGTCGTCCCGGACGGTGCCGTTGTCCCGGACGGTGCTGGCGCCACGGCTGAGCCCGGCACCGTGCCCGCACCATCCCCGCCGGCGGGGGCGAGCGGGGGCGCCGCGGTCCGGCGGCGGCTGGCACGTCTCGGCGCACCCCGCGGAGGGGGGGTGAACCCGGTGCTGGAGCCTCTCATCAAGACGGTGCGGGCCACCCACCCCAAGGCCGACATCAGGCTCATCGAGCGCGCCTACGAGGTGGCGGCGCACTGGCACGCCGGCCAGCTGCGCAAGAGCGGCGACCCCTACATCACCCACCCGCTCGCGGTGGCCACCATCCTGGCCGAGCTGGGCATGAACCACGAGACCATCTGCGCCGCGCTGCTGCACGACACGATCGAGGACACCCCGTACACGCTGGCCGAGCTGAGGCGCGAGTTCGGCGAGGACGTGGCGGCGCTGGTCGACGGCGTGACCAAGCTGGACAAGGTCAAGTACGGCGAGGCCGCCGCGGCGGAGACCGTCCGCAAGATGGTGGTCGCGATGTCGCGCGACATCCGGGTCCTGGTCATCAAGCTGGCCGACCGGCTGCACAACATGCGCACCCTGCGCTACCTGCCGCGGGACAAGCAGGAGCGCAAGTCACGCGAGGTGCTGGAGATCTTCGCCCCGCTCGCCCACCGGCTGGGCATGAACACGGTCAAGTGGGAGCTGGAGGACCTGGCCTTCGCCACCCTCTACCCCAAGCGCTACGACGAGATCGCGCGGATGGTGTCCGAGCGGGCACCCCGCCGGGACCTGTTCCTGCAGGAGGTCATCGAGGAGGTCGCCGCCGACCTGCGCAACGCCAAGGTGAAGGCGCGGGTGACCGGCCGGCCCAAGCACTACTACTCCGTGTACCAGAAGATGATCGCCCGGAACGTCAGCTTCGACGAGATCTACGACCTGGTCGGCATCCGGGTGCTGGTCGACTCGGTCCGCGACTGCTATGCGGTGCTCGGCACCGTGCACGCCCGGTGGAACCCGATCCCCGGGCGGTTCAAGGACTACATCGCCATGCCCAAGTTCAACATGTACCAGTCGCTGCACACGACGGTGATCGGCCCCGAGGGCAAGCCCGTCGAGCTGCAGATCCGGACCTGGGGCATGCACCGGCGGTCGGAGTACGGGGTGGCGGCCCACTGGAAGTACAAGGAGGAGACCCTTCCCCGGGGGCGCGGGGGAGGCGGCACCCCGGACGTCACCGAGATGGCCTGGCTCCGGCAGCTGGTCGACTGGCAGCGGGAGACCGCTGACCCGGCCGAGTTCCTGGAGTCGCTGCGGTTCGACCTCGGCGCGGCCGAGGTCTACGTCTTCACCCCGCGCGGGGAAGTGATCGCGCTGCCCAGCGGCGCCACCCCGGTGGACTTCGCCTACGCGATCCACACCGAGGTCGGGCACCGGACGATCGGTGCCCGGGTGAACGGGCGGCTGGTCGCGCTGGAGTCCACCCTCGACAACGGCGACACGGTCGAGATCTTCACCTCCAAGGCCCAGGACGCGGCGCCGAGCCGGGACTGGCTCGGCTTCGTCACCAGCGCCCGGGCCCGCAACAAGATCCGGCACTGGTTCTCCAAGGAACGCCGGGAGGCGGCGGCCGAGGCCGGGAAGACCGCGATCGCCAAGCACATGCGCAAGCAGGAGCTTCCGCTGCAGCGGCTGGCGACCGGGGACGCCCTGCTCGGCATCGCCACCGAGCTGAAGTACCCGGACGTGTCAGCGCTCTACGCGGCGGTCGGCGAGGGCCACGTCAGCGCCCAGTCGGTGGTCGCCAAGCTGGTGGCATCGGTCGGCGGCGCCGCCGGTGCGCAGGAGGACCTGGCCGAGACCACCCTGCCGACGCTGCCGACCCGGCCGATCCGGCCGCGGACCCCCGGGGACTCGGGCGTGGTGGTGGAAGGTGCCGCCGATGTCTGGGCACGGTTGTCCCGCTGCTGCACGCCGGTGCCCGGGGACGAGATCACCGGCTTCGTCACCCGCGGCCACGGTGTCTCTGTCCACCGGTCCAACTGCGTCAACCTGCGCCATCTGCTCGACTCCGAGCCGGAGCGGCTGGTGGCGGTGCGCTGGTCACCGACCGAGGACTCGATGTTCCTGGTGGCCATCCAGGTGGAGGCGCTGGACCGGACCGGCCTGCTCTCCGACGTCACCCGGTCCATCTCCGACCAGCACGTCAACATCCTGTCCGCCTCGGTCACCACTACCAGGGACCGGGTCGCGGTCAGCAAGTTCACCTTCGAGATGGGCGACCCCAAGCACCTGGGCCATGTGCTGCGCGCGGTCCGGGCCATCGACGGCGTCTACGACGTCTACCGGGTCACGAACTGACCCTGTACGCGCGGTAGCGGAGTCCCGGCGCCGCTGCCCTCGCGCCTGCTCCTAGCCGGACAGTTCGGCCAGGGTGCGCTCGGCCTCGGCGAGCCAGGCCCGCCGGGCGGTGATGGCCTCCTCCGCCTGCTGCACCGCCTTGGCGTCGCCGCGCTCGGTGGCCTTGGCGAGCTGCGCTTCCAGCCCGGCGATCGCGGACCGGATCTGCTCCACGGTGCCCTGTGCCCGGGCCAGTGCCTCCGGGTTGGACCGCCGCCACTGGGCGTCCTCGGCCTTGCGCACCGCGTCCTCGACCCGGCGCAGCCCGGTCTCCAGCCGCTCGTGCGCCTCCCGGGGCACCGGGCCCGCCTGCTCCCAGCGCTCCTGGATCCCGCGCAGTGCCGCCCGGGCGGCCCGCACGTCGGTCACCGGGACCAGCTTGCCTGCCTCTTCCAGCAGCTGCGACTTGACGCCCGCGTGCTCGCGGAGCGCCGCGTCCTTGGCCGAGTAGATCTCCGACCGGGCGTGGAAGAAGGTGTCCTGGGCGGCCTTGAACCGGCCCCACAGGGCGTCCTCGTCGGTGCGGGCGGCCCGCCCGGCTGCCTTCCAGGAGTGCATCAGGTCGCGGAAGGCGGTGGCGGTGGCGGCCCAGTCGGTGGAGGAGGCGAGCGCCTCCGCCTCGGCGACCAGCTTCTCCTTGGCCGCCCGGGCGGTCTCCCGCTCTTCCTCCAGGTCCGCGAAGTAAGCCTTGCGGCGCTTGTTGAAGGCGTTGCGCGCGGCCGACAGCCGCTTCCACAGCGCGGCCTCGACCGCCCGGTCGGCTCGCGGCGCCGCCTTCCATTCCTCCAGCAGCTGGCGCAGCCGCTCACCGCTGATCTTCCAGTGGGTGGCCTCGGCGGCGAGCCGCTCGGCCTCGGCCACGATCCGCTCCTTGACGTCCTTGGCCTCGGCGCGGGCGTGGTCGCGGGCGGCCCGGACCTCTTCCTGCCGGTGGTCGACCTTGCCGGACAGCGCCTCCAGCCGGGCCTGCAGCTGGCCGAGGTCGCCCACCGCGTGGGCGTCGGTCACCGACGCCCGCAGCCGCTCGATGCTCGTCCGCGCCTGGGCAGGGGACAGGTCGGTGGTGGTGACCCGCTGCTCGAGCAGGGTGACCTCGGTGTCCAGCGACTCGAACTTGCGCCGGAAGAACGCGAGCGCCTCGTCAGGGCTGCCAGCCTGCCACGAGCCGACAACCCGCTCGCCGTCGGCGGTACGCACGTAGACCGTGCCGTCGGCGTCTACCCGGCCCCACGGATCGTTGGCGGTGCTCACCGCGAACCTCCTGCTCAGCCCTGACTCTGGTGATGCGGCAGGGTCAGGTCTTTGTGATAGTGACCCTTTCGATGACGACCTTCTGTCTGGGATGGCCGTCACCAGGGCCGTTTGCGTTGTCTGTGCCCGCCTTGGCCACATTCTGGATGATTCCCAGTCCTTTGACGACTGTGCCGAACGGCGTGTAGTCGGCCGGGAGGCTGGTGTTGCGGTAGACGATGAAGAACTGGCTGCCGTTTTCGGTGTCGCCGGCCGGGCCGCCCGGGTGGGCCATGGCGATCGTCCCCTGCGGGTAAGTCGCGCCCGCCAGGTTTTCCGAGCCGAACTTGTAGCCGGGCCCGCCAGTTCCCGTGCCGGCCGGGTCCCCGCATTGCAGCACGTAGATGCTGGAGGTGGTGAGCCGGTGGCAGTGGGTGTTGCTGAAGTAGCTCTTGCCCGCCAGGTAGACGAATGAGCTGACGGTGCAGGTGGCCTTGGCGTTCAGCAGGTCGATGACCACATTGCCGCGGTTGGTCACGATCGTGGCCCGGTACGTGGCCTTGCTGTCCGGAGTCGCGGGCGGGACGCCGACATTGCGGGCGGCTGGCGGGCTGGCCGGGTAGCTGCAGTGGGTCGCGGGCTCCACCGGGGCAGCCGCGCTCGCGGTCGCCGGCGGGGTGGCGCTCGCGGTAGCCGCCGCCGCCGACGACGCCTTCGGGCTGGCCGAGGCAGCGGACGCGGACTTGCCGCCGCCGGCGAGAAGGAAGTAGCCGCCGACCCCCAGGCCGATGACCGCGCAGGTCACCAGGCCGACGATGGTCCACTTCCGCCACCGCTGCGCCTGCACGGCCCGTCTGGCCTGCTGGCGCTGATAACGCTCCCGGGCAAGCCTTCGCTGGCGTTCTTTCTTCCCCGCCACGCCTGTTGACCTCCTGCCGGCTGGTCCTACAACTGCTGATCAGCGAAACTTCGCGAATCGTACCTGCCCACTGCCAGCCGCGACGGCTCTGTTATCGGTTCGTCGCGTTGCGGATGGCTCGGTAGCCTGTACCAGCAGTGCCTGCCGAAACGTTTTCCTTTCACCGGAGGAGGAAGGCCGTGCTCATCGCCGGGTTCCCGGCCGGCTCGTTCGCCACCAACTGCTATGTGGTGGCCCCCGGCCCCGGGGAGGAGTGCGTGATCATCGACCCGGGCCAGGACGCCGAGCCCGGCATCGCGGAGATCCTGCACGAGCACCGGCTCAAGCCGGTGGCGGTGGTGCTCACCCACGGCCACATCGACCACATCTGGTCGGTGGCGCCGGTGTGCGGCGCGCGGGACATCCCCGCCTACATCCACCCGTCCGACCGGGCGCTGCTGTCCGACCCGGCCCGCGGGCTGTCCCTGCAGGCCGGGCAGCAGCTCTTCGGCGGCCTGTCCTTCACCGAGCCCGACGAGGTGGCCGAGCTGGCCGACGGCATGACGCTGCGGCTGGCGGGCGTGGAGCTCCTCGTCGGCCACGCTCCCGGGCACACACCGGGATCGGTGACCTTCCGGACGGGCCCGGACGTGCTCTTCTCCGGTGACCTGCTGTTCGCGGGCTCGATCGGCCGGACCGACCTGCCAGGCGGTGACTACCCGGCCATCCTGGACAGCCTGGCGCGGGTGTGCCTGACACTCCCGGACCAGACCCAGGTGCTGCCCGGGCACGGGCCGCAGACGACCATCGGCGCCGAGCGCGCCAGCAACCCGTTCCTGGCCGGCCTCGCCGCCGGGCCGGGCTCGCCGGCCGGCCAGGCACCGGGCAGCCGGCGGCCTGGGCTGTAACGGGTGCGATGACAGGGAGAGGCTGACCAAGGCGATGATCCGTACCCACGAGGCGGGCACCCTGCGCCCCGGCCAGGCGGGCGAGCAGGTGACGCTGGCAGGCTGGGTGGCACGCCGCCGTGACCACGGCGGCGTGGTCTTCATCGACCTGCGCGACGCCAGCGGCGTGGTCCAGGTCGTGTTCCGCGGCGAGGGCGAGGACCGGCCCGAGCACGCGCTGCGCGCCGAGTTCTGCGTGCGGGTGACCGGCGAGGTGCGGCCGCGGCCGGCCGGCAACGAGAACCCCGAGCTGCCCACCGGCGCGGTGGAGGTGGCCGCGACCGGTCTTGAGGTGCTGTCCGAGGCCGACCCGCTGCCGTTCCCGGTGGAGGGCGGCGGCGAGCTGAACGAGGACATCCGGCTGCGGTACCGGTACCTGGACATCCGCCGGCCGGAGACGGCCACCCCGCTGCGCATCCGGTCCGAGGCCACCTACCTGGCCACCGAGGTCCTGCGCGGGCACGGCTTCACCTACGTGGAGACCCCGTACCTGACCCGGTCCACCCCGGAGGGCGCGCGTGACTTCGTCGTCCCGGTCCGGCTGCGGCCGGGCAGCTGGTACGCGCTGCCGCAGTCACCGCAGCTGTTCAAGCAGCTGCTGATGGTCGGCGGGGTGGAACGCTACTACCAGCTGGCCCGCTGCTTCCGCGACGAGGACTTCCGGGCCGACCGGCAGCCCGAGTTCACCCAGATCGACCTGGAGCTGAGCTTCGTCACCCGGGAAGACATCATCGCGATCTCCGAGGACCTCATCGGGCGGCTGTGGGCCGAGCTGGCCAGCTACCGGGTGCCCCGCCCGGTCCCGCGGATGACCTACGCCGAGGCGATGCGCAGGTTCGGGTCTGACAAGCCGGACCTGCGGTTCGGCTGCGAGCTGGCCGACCTGACCAGCTACTTCACGCAGACCTCGTTCCGGGTGTTCCAGGCCCCGCACGTGGGCGCGCTGGTCATGCCGGGCGGTGCCGGGCAGTCACGCAAGGAGCTGGACGGCTGGCAGGAGTGGGCGCGGGCACGCGGCGCCCGTGGCCTGGCCTACGTGCTGATCGGCGCGGACGGGCAGGTGTCCGAGTCCGGCCCGGTGGCGCGGCACCTGTCCGGCCCCGAGCGGGCCGGGCTCGCGGACGCGGCCGGCGCGGCCGCCGGTGACTGTGTCTTCTTCGCCGCCGGGCCGCCGTCCCAGGCACGGGACCTGCTCGGCGCGGCCCGGCTGGAGATCGCCCGCCGCCTGGGGCTGATCGACCCCGCCCAGTGGTCGTTCCTGTGGGTGGTGGACGCGCCCCTGTTCGAGGAGGACGGGGCCGGCGGCTGGACCTCGGTGCACCACCCGTTCACCGCCCCTCTTCCCGAGTGGGCGGACAAGTTCGCGGTCGAGCCGGGCAGCGCCCTCGCGGACGCCTACGACCTTGTCTGCAATGGCAACGAGATCGGTGGCGGTTCACTGCGTATCCACCAAGCATCCGTTCAGCGGCAGGTTTTTGACGTGATCGGGCTGGCACCGGAGGAGACGCGGTCGCAGTTCGGCTTCCTGCTGGACGCGTTCCGGTTTGGCCCGCCGCCGCACGGCGGGATCGCGTTCGGCTGGGACCGGCTGCTCATGCTGCTGGCGGGCCGGGACACCATCCGGGACGTGATCGCCTTCCCCAAGGCGGCTTCCGGGCTGGACCCGCTCACCGGTGCCCCCACCCCGATCACCTCCGCGCAGCGCAAGGAAGCAGGCATCGACGCCAAGCCGGAGACACGGCCTGCCTGACCAGCCGGTCGTCCTCAACCTTCCATGGAGAACGCGGGAATCTCATCGACAACAGGCCAGCCAGCGGGAGCACCCCAACATGCGTGGGAAGGACGGGGCGAAGGCACGCACGGCACCTCCGATGAACGCCCTCCCCACGGAGGCGTGACTCTGATTGGCGACTCAAGCCCACGTGCGTGGGGAGGCCGGGCGTCCGCGCAGTACGCGCCCGGCCGACTCACCCCCACGTGCGTGGGGAGGACGGCATCGGGGGCGCCCTGGTCGCTGACCCCATCGACTCGCCCCCACGTGCGTGGGGAGGACGGCAGCGGCACCCACCAGGGCTGGAAGCGCGGCGACTCACCCCCACGTGCGTGGGGAGGACCAGGTCGTCTTGTACAGCTGGTCGAGCTGGACCGACTCACCCCCACGTGCGTGGGGAGGACGTCCTGTACGCGTACCCGATCCCGTTGGTGATCGACTCACTTCCACGTGCGTGGGGAGGACCCTGTACCCGGCGGGCCCGGTCCTGGCCGATCTGACTCACCCCCACGTGCGTGGGGGAGGATTTGCCCCGCCACAGGAACACGGCGCAGTCGAGCGACTCACCCCACGTGCGTGGGGAGGATCGTGCCATGGCCGGGCACCACGTCGATGCCTGCGACTCACCCCCACGTGCGTGGGGAGGACGACCTCACGGGCCGGCGGGTTCGCCAGCGGGCCGACTCACCCCCACGTGCGTGGGGAGGACAGCGCCGCGGACAGGTCCACCGCGGCCGCGGGCGACTCACCCCCACGTGCGTGGGGAGGACCTCGACGGCCCCGACGACAAAGGCCACGTCTGGGACTCACCCCCACGTGCGTGGGGAGGACGAGATCCCGTTCCTGCCCGACGTCGCCTGGGACGACTCACCCCCACGTGCGTGGGGAGGAC
>DATKRG010000161.1:0-3744 GCA_035532275.1 Streptosporangiaceae bacterium
TGCGCAGCTGGGCAGTGAGCTGCCTCAACGAGCTCGGCGACAGCCACACCCAGGCGATCGAGCTTGGCCAGCCGCTCGTCACCGATTACGGCCGGATCCGCGGTGCCGATGATCCCGGCACCCTGACCGCCCACAACAACCTCGCCTACGCCTACCGTGCCGCGGGGCGCCCGGCTGAGGCCATCACGCTGTTCGAGAGCACCCTGGCCGCCCGGACGCGCGTTCTGGGGGACGAGCATCCCGACACACTTACCAGCCGCAACGACCTGGCGATCGCCTACCGGGGGATGGCGCGCCTGACCGAGTCCGGCGCGCTGCTCAAGCGCACCCTGGCCGACCGCGAGCGAATCCTCGGGGATGACCATCCTGACACCTTGACGTCACGGAACAACCTCGCGACCGCCTACAAGGACGAGGCCCGCCTCGACGACGCGATCCGGCTGTACGAGCGCACCCTCGCCGACCGGGAACGCGTCCATGGCGACCTCGATCCTGCCACCCTGATGTCGGTCAACAACCTGGCACTGGCCTACCGGGACGCGGGCCGCCTCGATGACGCGATCCAGCTCCACATGCGCGCCGTCACCGGCAAGGAACAGATCCTGGGAGAACGCCATCCGAGCACCCTGAACTCGCGGAACAACCTCGCCTACGCATTGCGGCGGGCGGGCTGGATCGCCGAGGCCACCGGGCTGTACGAGCGGACTTCGCCGACCGGGAGCACATCCTCGGCGAGCATCACCCGAAGACCATGCGGTCACGGAACAACCTCGCGGCGGCCTACCAGGCTGCCGGGCGCTTTGATGAGGCCATCGCGCTCTTTGAGCGGACCCTCGCGGACCGGGAGCGGCTCCTGGGTGCTGACGACCCGGGCACGGCGAAGACGCGGGACTATCTCGCAGCTGCCCGGCGGGCAGCCGCCCAGGCAGGCCAGGACACCTGCTAGGCGAGCGCGGCCTGGGCGGCTGCCTGGATGTCGCGATGCACCTGGGGAAGATCTGACGACTCGAACATGCGCTGGGTCAGCACGATCACGGTCAGGCCGGAGGCGGGGTCGGCCAGCCAGGAGGTGCCGAGGCCGCCGTCCCAGCCGAACGCCCCGCCGTCGAACACCGCTTGGCAGAACCCCCACGACCGGCCGTCGAAAAAGGCCGGCCCGAGCCCGCCGCGTGCCTTGACGGCCGGTGTCAGCTGGTCGGTCGTCATCGCGCGTGTGGCCTGCGCCGACATGACCGGTGCGCCACCGCGCAGCAGCATCTGCGCGAAGGCGAGCAGGTCATCGGCGGTGGAGACCAGGCCGGCCGCGCCGTCCCCGAACGCTGGCGGGCGGCTCCAGGCGCCGTCCGGCTCGTCCCAGACGGCCAGCCCCTCCGCGGTGGGCCGGTACGACGTCGCCAGCCGCCCGGGGTCCTGTGCCCAGAAGCCGGTGTCGCGCATGCCGAGCGGCTCGAAGATCCGGGTCCGCAGCACCTGTGCGAACGGCTCCCCGGCGGCACGCGCCGCCAGCACGCCCAGCACCGAGGCGCCGGTGTTGTACAGCCAGCGCTCGCCGGGCTGTGCCAGCAGCGGCAGCGAGCCGAGGTTCGCGATCCAGGTGTCCGGGTCGGGCTGGACCTGCGGGTTGGGCGGGCCGATCGTGGACAGCCGCAGCTCCTCCGCGGCGGCCACCACCGGCCACGGAGCGGGCGCGGCGAACATCTCCAGGGCCACGCCGAAGCCGAACGTGAAGGTCAGCAGATCCCGGGTGGTGATGGCCCGGCCCGCCGGGACGGTGTCATCGAGTGGCCCGTCCATCCGCCGCAGTACCCGCCGGCCGGCCAGTTCGGGCAGCAGCCTGTCAACCGGCTCGTCCAGCCCGATCAGGCCCTCATCGATAAGCGCCATCGTCACCGCAGCGGTGATGGGCTTGGTCGTCGACGCGATCCGGAAGAGCGAGTCGCGGGTCACCGGCCTGCCACCGACCGCCAGTGTGCCCAGGGCCTCCACGTGCACCTGATCCCCGCGGGCCACCAGCGCCACCAGGCCGGGTACGCGGTCGTCGCCGATGTGGCCCTGCGCGACTGCCCGCAGCCGTGCCAGTCCAGCCGCCGTCAGCCCCTCAGTCATCGGTGCCCCTTCCCGCGATCGGTGCAGGCATGCCGCTCCTCGCTGCATAGGGTGTCACGGTGACGCGGATGTGGGCCCGCGCCGAGTGACCTGCAGGCCCCGGCCGGGCTCAGGCGGCCGGTTTCAGGCGGCCGGGCCGGTGCTGAGGGTGATGGCCGCGGAATGCCGCTGGCCGGCCTGGTCCGTCCAGCCGATGCTGACGCGATCGCCCGGGTGGTGCAGGCCCAGCGCCGTCTGGAGCGCGTTCGGCGAGGCGATCTGGTGCCCGTCCACCGAGACGATCACGTCCCCGGCGGTCAGGCCGGCCCCGGCGGCTGGCGCCCCGGGGAGGACCCCGGCGACGGCCGCCCCGCTGCCCACCGGCACGCCCTGCGCGGCTGCGCCGTCCGCGGACAGGATTTCCACGCCGAGGAACCCGGTCGGGCCGATGTGCACGGTGGCGGACGCCGAGCCGGCCTCGATCTGCCTGGCGACGGCGACCGCCCGGTTGACCGGGATCGCGAACGCCTGGGTCTGGTCGGACTGGAGCTGGATGCCGGTGGAGGCCGCGGTGTTGATGCCGATCACCTGCCCGGCGGTGTTGACCAGTGGCCCGCCCGAGTCGCCCGGCTGGATGCCCGCGTTGTGGTGGATGAGCCCGGTGAGCTGCTCAGAGGTGCCCGCGGACGCGTCCGAGGCGGTGATCGAATCGCCAAGGCTGGCGACCCGGCCGGTCGCGACCGACGGGGTGCCGCCCTTGCCGCCCGCGTTGCCAAGCGCGACGACCTTCTGGCCGGTAGTGACGCTGGCCGAGTCGCCCAGGGTCACGGTGGACAGGCCGGACGCCCCCTGCATCTGGAGCACCGCTATGTCGTGGCTGCGGTCATAGCCGACGACGCGGGCCGGGTAGGTGTGGCCGTTGCCGACGTCGGTGACCTTGATCGAGGTCGCGCCCTGGATGACGTGGTTGTTGGTCAGGACCTCTCCGGAGGGGGTCAGCACCAGCCCGGTGCCGGCCGCCTGGCCATGCTGGTAGCCAAGGGTGGTGACCACGTCCACCAGGCCCGGGTCGACCTGCGCGGCGATCTGTGATGTCGTGAGCGGCCGGCTGCCGTGGCCGGCGCCCGCGATCGCCAGGCCACCGAAGATTCCCAGGGCCAGCACGCCGGCCGCACCGGCTGCCAGCAAGCCGCGGCGGAACCCCCGGCCCGGCTTGCCCGGGCCGCCTTCTCCGCCCCCGTAGCCGGCCGGGCCGCCAGGTCCGGCCGGCCCACCCTGACCTGGCCAGAGCGCGCCCGGCGGCTCCTGCCCGGGGCCGGCCGGGATGGTCGGGTCGTGGATCGTGCTCATGGGAGCGCCCCCTCGGTACGCGATCGTCCTGCTCTCTCATTTGAGAGTCGGCTGCGTACCTGGGAGAAATCTGAAGGCATGCTGATGGCAGGCTTGATCTTTGCTGATGCTCGCCGCGCCGGGCTGGCGGCGCCCGCCCGGCTTCCCGGAGAATCGGTGGCGGTGCCCGAGCGGGCGCCGGCGCGCTGGGAAGGTGATGCCATGGACGGGCTCAAGCCCGAGGTGGAACCCGCCGAGGTGGGCCTGGATCCGCAGCGGCTGCGCCGGATCGACCGGCATTTCGCCCGGTACGTCGACGACGGGAGGCTG
>DATKRG010000162.1:0-21288 GCA_035532275.1 Streptosporangiaceae bacterium
CGCGGCTGGGCATGCTCGCGCCCGCTCACCTGGACGAGCTGCGCGACCTGGCGCCCGTGCTGGACCAGCTGGTGGCCGGCTGGGCGGCCCGGGTACCCGAGCCGGATCCGCGCTAGCTCACATGTGCAGCCGGGCGCGCTCGTGCGTGATGTCCTCGATCTCCCCGGCCGCCGTGCTCAGCAGCTTGTGCGCGAGGTCCGACAGGGCGCGTGCGGCGGCGATCTCCTCGCCGATCTCGGTGACCTCCTGATCGTCGGGGTTGCGGCGCGCCAGCCCGTGGCCGCTGACCTCGATGCCTTTCCTGGCCAGCCGTGCCTCCGCCTGCGTCTCCCGGTCCTGCTCCCGGAGCGAGACCTCGACCGGCCAGCGGTCGATCATCGTCATGGTGCTCACCTCACTTCCTCCATGGGCGCTCATCTTCACCATCCGCGCCAGCCCGGGCCGTCCTGAAGGGTCCTTCAGCCCCCAGTACGGGGACCTCCGGCCACCGCCCGGCCCTGGCCTCGCTGCGCCGCTGTGGTCTTTACCGCGATCCGGGCCGCAGGAATGCGGTGAGCTGCCCGAACGGCCAGGTGTTGATGACGTCACCGGCAGTCAGCCAGCCGCGCTGCGCGGTGCCGATGCCGTAGCGCAGGTGGCCCAGGTGCCCGATCGCGTGCGCGTCGGTGTCGATGGCGAACCTCACCCCATGCCGCAGGGCCATCCGGACATGCTCGGCGCAGGCGTCCAGCCGGTCGGGGAAGGCGTCGATCTCGACCGCCGTGCCACAGTCCGCGCAGGCCGCGAAGACCGCGTCCCAGTCGGCGTCCACCGGCGGCCGCTTCCCGATCTTCCGCCCGCTGGGGTGGCCCAGGATGGAGACCCAGGGGTTGCGCACCGCCCGGATCAGGCGCCGGGTCATCGCCTCCCGCGGCTGGGTGAAGGCCGAGTGCACCGACGCCACGCACAGGTCGAAATCGCGCAGGATCTCCGGCGGCCAGTCGACGTCACCGTCGGGGTCGATGTTGAGCTCGGTGCCGTGCAGCAGCCGCATCCCGGCGTGCCTGCCGTCCAGCGCGCGGACCTGCTCCCGCTGGGCGAGCATCTTCTCCAGCGTCATCCGCTGCATGAACAGGTTCGGCGCGTGGTCAGTGACCGCGTAGTAGGCGTGACCGCGGCCGGCGGCGGCCGTCACCATCTGCTCCAGGCTGGCCGTGCCGTCGGTGAGGTCGGTGTGGGTGTGCAGGTCCCCGCGCAGGTCGGCCTCGGTCACCAGCACCGGCAGCTCACCGCGCCGGGCCGCCTCGATCTCCCCGCCGTCCTCGCGCAGCGGCGGCGGGATCCACGGCAGCCCGAGCCGCTCGTACACCTCCTCCTCGGTGGCCGACACGATCGTGTCGCCGGTGGCCACGTCGAACAGGCCGTACTCGGACAGCTTCAGCTTGGCGTGCACGGCGATCTCCCGGGTGCGGATGTTGTGCGCGCGCGACCCGGTGAAGTACTGCAGGGCCGCACCCCAGCTCGCCGGGGGCACGACCCGCAGGTCGACCTGAAGCCCTGCGGTGGTGGCCACCGAGGTCTTGGTGGGGCCGCTGGCCACCACCCGCTCGACGTGGGGGAGCGCGGTCAGCGCCGCCATCAGCGCCTCCGGCTGGTCCGAGATCGCCAGGATGTCGATGTCGCCGATGGTGTCCTTCATCCGCCGCAGCGACCCCGCGTAGGCACAGCGCTGGCAGCCCGGGACCGCCGCGAGCAGGCCGGTCAGCTCCTCGGCGAGGCCCATCGCCACGTCCAGCCTGGCCCGGCCCCGCGCCTTGCGGATGACCTCGATGCCACGCAGCAGGTTCTGCTCCGACTTGGCGCCGAACCCGGGCAGCCCGGCCAGCCGCTCCGCCGCGATCGCCTCGGCCAGCCCGTCCACCGAGTCGATGCCCAGCTCGGTGTAGAGCAGCATCGCCCGCTTCGGGCCGAGGGTGGGGATCTCGGTCAGCCGCCGCACCCCGGCCGGCACCTTGGCCCGCAGCGCCTCCAGCTGGTGGATGGCGCCGGTGCTCAGGTACTCCTCGATCTTGGCGGCGATCGAGCTGCCCACGTTCGGGATCTGCCGCAGGCCCTTGGCGCCCAGTGCGGACAGGTCGGCTGGATACCCGGCCACCGACCGGGCCGCCCTTTCATAAACCCGGATCCTGAACGCGTCGCCGCCGGTGATCGCCGTCAGATCCGCGTACTCCGCCAGCAGGGCGGCGACCTCGTCGTTGACACGCACCGTGCGTACGCTCCCAGCCCGGCTCCCCTGCAGCGCGGCGGCACCGCTGACTGCGAACCTCGGCCTCGCCGGGCATGCCCTAGTCGGCCGGGGTGATCAGGCCATAGTGACCGTCGTAGCGGCGGTACAGGATCCAGCCCCGGTGCCGCCCGTCCGGCGGGCTGAAGAACAGGAAGGGCTGTCCAGACAGGTTCAGCCGGTCGACCGCCGCGGCCGTGGACAGGACCGCTGCGGGCTGGTCACTGATCGTCAGCGGCAGGGTGCCGGCGGCGACCTTCTCCGGTTCCGGCTCCAGCTGGGCCAGCCGGTAGCCAGCCGGCCCGGCCCGGTAGAGCACGCTGTCCTGCCCGGTGCCGAGCTCGGTGAACAGGTGGAAGTCGTAGTCCAGGGCGTCGGCGTCGAACGCGGCTTCCTCGGCTGTGCACACCGCCAGGCCGAACGCCTTGTGCCGCACGATGCGCCGCTCAGGTTCGGGCCGGGGGAAGTAGGACGGGCGGCGGGCTGGCTCGTCGGTGTGCCGCCACTCGTGCGGGCCGGGTTCCGCCTTGCGGCCGGCCCGGTCCTTCCACCGCGCAGCGGCTCGTTCCGCGCCATGCCGGAGCTTCTCCTCCAGCTGGGCCAGCGCCTCGCCGACCGTCCCGGCCGCGACCTGGACCCGTAGCAGCCGGCCATTGATGTCCACGTTCGCCTGCGCGGTCACCGGCCGGGAGACCGCCGGGTCAGTGTGCTGGATGATCCGGACCCGGGCGGCCAGGACGGGCTGCCGCACGTGAGCCAGGACGGTGGCGACCCGCCGCTGCACTTCCGGCGTGACGTCCGCCTGGACCCCGTCGAGTGAGACCTGGATCTGCTCGATGCTGATGGCATCGCTGTTGACCATCACGATTCGCCTCCTCATACCAGTACATACCCAGTCCAGTGAGGTGTTCGCAGCGACCCGGCCCCGGGCATTGCGGGCATCTGGGGCGCTACACTGCCGCTGTCCTGATCATGGGTCCCCGCCCCCTGTCCCGCTGGCCAGCCGTACCCGGCGCCGGTTCCGGCGCCGCGGCTGTGCGCCCACCGTGATGCCGGAGTGACCGATGAGAGATGCGTATGGACAGGCCGGCGGGCACGGGCCGGGCAGGCGGGGCGGCCGCCGCGGGCTGATGTGGGCCGGGATCGGCGTGATCGTGGTCGGGGCCGGCGTCGGCGCGGCGCTGGGCAGCGGGGTCCTGAAGGGCTCCGGCTCGCCGGCGCCGCAGGTGACGGTGACCACGTCCGTGACCGCCAGCCCGTCGGCGCCCGGTTCCAGCCCCAAGCCGGCGACTCCCAGCCAGCAGGGCGGGTCAGCGGGCCCGGGTGGGAGCAGTGCGCCTGCGCCGCCCGTGCCCGCCGCGAGTCTGGCAGCGGCCAAGGCCATGGTGCGCGGCAAGGGGTACACGCCTTACCCGAACACAGCGTCGCACTGGGCCGCTGCGGCCACGCTGAACGTCATTCTGGGGACGGCCACCGGCTCGGCCGATGGCTACAACAACTGGGCGTTCTTCTTCGTCAACGGCCATTACATCGGGACCGACACCAAGAGCCCGAGCGCCGGCATCCGGGTCGCCTGGACCAGCCCCACGACCGTTGCCCTCACCTACCCGCTCTACCAGCCCAGCGACCCGATGTGCTGCCCGTCCGCCGGGACCACGACCGTCCGCTACCACTGGAACGGCGCGCAACTGGTGGCCCTGGACCCGATCCCGCCCGCGGCAGGCTCCGGGCCCAGCCGGAACTGACCGGCCGGGGCTTGCGGGCCACTGAGCGGTTATGTCAGGATTGCGCAGCTTAAACCGGCATTCAGGAGACGAGGGCATAGAGCGAGGCAGGGCCTGCCCGTTGTATCCGCTGGCCACCGGCGGCTGGCGGCAGGAGAGGCGAAGGTGAATCCGCGTGAGACTGCGCCGTAACCAGCCAGCGACCAGCCCGCGCGCGGCCAGCCGCGGCACGCGTCTCGCGGTGGCCGCCGTGGTGACCGCTGCGCTGGCCGTCACCGCCTGCAGCGGCAGCAGCAGCGGCGGCGGCAGTGTGAAGCAGGGCGGGTTGTTCCGGCTGGGCAGCGCCTCCAGCATCGACTCGCTCAACCCGTTCGTGGCATTCCAGCAGGACGCGTACTCGACCTTCGAGGTCATCTATCCCTATCTCGTCCAGTACAACTCCAAGCTCCAGTTCATCCCCGACTTCGCGCGCAGCTGGCAGGAGTCGGCGGACGGCCGCACCTGGACATTCCACCTCCAGCCGAACGCGAAATGGTCCGACGGCAAGCCGCTGACCGCCGCGGACGCGGCGTGGACGTTCAGCACCTTGCTGAAGTTCCAGAACGGCCCGACCTCCAACACCGCGGGTGACGTCGCTCACATGCAGAGCGCGTCGGCGCCCAACGCCACCACCCTGGTGATCACCTACAAGCAGCCGGTGGCGAACGTGCTCTCCCAGCTGCAGCAGGTCCCGATCCTGCCCGAGCACATCTGGGCGAAGTACGCCGCCGGCAACGGCAAGGCGCTGACCACCTTCACCAATCCAGCCCCGATCGTCTCCGGCGGCCCGTTCATCCTGGTCAAGTACACGCCGAAGCAGATCGCCCTGTTCAAGCGGAACCCGGACTTCTACGGGCCCAAGCCGCACATCGACGGTCTCGGCCTGCAGTTCTTCCAGACCTACGACGCGGAGATCACCGCGCTCAAGAGCGGCCAGCTCGACGGCATCGAAGTGGTGCCGCCGACCTCGGTCGCCGTGCTGAAGAACGCCCACTTCGACGTGCGGGAGAGCCCGGGCAACTACTTCGACGACTTCATCATCAACTCCAACCCGCAGCAGGACGCCAGCCACCGCGAACTGATGAACCCGCTGCTGCGCCAGGCCTTCGATGTGGCGGTCGACCGGGCGGCTATCATCCGCACCTCGCTGCTCGGGTACGGGCTGGCGGGGTCGTCGATCATCCCGCCCGCGACCGGCAGCTGGTACGACCCGGCGCTCAAGCCGCCGCCGTTCGACCTGGCGAAGGCAGGCCAGCTCCTCGACCAGGCCGGCTTCAAGATGGGGCCGAACGGGCTGCGGATCGCCGACGGCCATCCGATGTCCTACACCGTGATCATGCCGGCCGACACCTCCGGCGGCTACGGCGACCGTTCCTTCCAGATCATCCAGGCGGACCTCCGGAAGATCGGGGTCCAGCTGTCCCCGAAGAACCTCGACAACTCAGCCGCCTACGACGCGATCACGGCGAATCACTACCGGGACTTCGAGATCTCGATGTGGGACTGGCAGCCGCTGATCGACCCTGACTTCATGCTGTCGGTCCTGACCTGCGGTTCCTGGAACGTCTGGAACGACACCGGCTACTGCAGCAAGTCCTACGACAAGCTCTACCAGGCCCAGGGTGCGGCGGTCAGCCCGGCCAAGCGGCAGCAGCTCGTGTACCAGATGCAGCAGATGGTCGCCAGCCAGCGGCCCTACCTGGTCCTGGACTACGCGGACCTGATCGAGGCCCACTCCGCCAGCTGGACCGGCCTGCCGCTGGTCGGCGGGACGTCGTGGACCGAACTGTCCAAGCTCCCGTTCGAGTCCGTGCACCTGGCCGGCTGACGCGCCAGGCCGCAGGAAGGCGGGTGGCCGTGCGCAGCGCGGACTACGTGCTGAAGCGGGGGTTCTTCGCCCTCGTCACGATCTTCGTCGCCATCACGATCAACTTCTTCCTGTTCCGGGTCCTGCCCGGCAGTGCCGTGAGCGACCTGTCCAAGGTGCCGCACGCCAGCCCGAAGCTGCGCCACGCCCTGACTGTGGAGTTCGGGCTGGACAAGCCCAAGTGGGAGCAGTACCTCATCTACCTGAAGAATCTCGCGCACGGCAACATGGGCGTCTCCTTCGTCTACCAGCAGCCGGTGACGCACCTGCTGTTCGCCGACCTGAAGAACACCATCCCGATGGTGACCGTGGGCACCGTCGCGGCCATCGTGGTCGGCGTCTTCACCGGCGTCCTGTCCGCCTGGCGGCGCGGGTCACCGCCCGACCACATCAGCACCAACCTGGCCATCTTCGCGTACGCCTTCCCCACCCAGTGGCTCGGGCTGATGCTGCTGATCATCTTCGCTGGCATCCTCCCGGCTGGCGGCATGAGCAACCCGTTCGTGTTCGGCACCGAGCCCTTCTGGCAGCACCTCGGCGACATCGGCGTGCACATGATCTTGCCGGCCGGGACCTTGATGCTGACCGCCTACGGCAGCTACACCCTGGTGGTCCGGTCCGCCATGCTGGAGACGCTGGGTGAGGACTACGTCCTGACCGCCCGGGCCAAGGGCCTGCCGCCGCGCCGGATCGTGTGGCGCCACGCGGTCCGCAACGCGCTGCTGCCGATGGTCACCCTGATCGCGCTGGAGCTGGGCTTTATCGTCGGCGGGGCGCTGCTGATCGAGGTGATCTTCAGCTGGCCGGGCATCGGGCTGGCCATGTACCAGGCGATCGGGCAGCGCGACTACCCGATGCTCCAGGGCGGGTTCCTGATCCTGACCGTCTCGGTGATCGTGCTCAACTTCGCCGCCGACCTCGTCTACTTCCGGCTCGACCCGAGGATCACCTGATGAGCATGCAGATACAGGAGCCGCTGCTGGCCGAGGGACCGGGGGTGCCGCCGCGGCGTGGCGGGTTCTTCCTGGAGGTGCTCCGGCAGCGCAAGTCCGCGGTGATCGGGCTGGCCATCATCGCGTTCTTCGTCGTGCTCTCGGTGGTGGCGCCCTACATCTCGCCCTACAGTGCCAGCGCGGCGACCTGTGCCGTGTACGCGCCGCCGTCGCCGCAGCACTGGCTCGGCTGCGATGACGGCGGCATCGACATGCTCAGCGAGCTCATGCAGGGCGGCCGCATCTCGCTGGTGGTCGGGTTCGCGGCCACCCTGGTCGCCATGGTCATCGGGGGCGGGGTCGGCATCCTGTCCGGCTACTTCGGTGGCTGGATGGACGTCTCGCTCATGCGTGTCACCGACTACCTGCTGGTCATCCCCGACCTGGTGTTCATGCTGGTGATCGCCGACCTGTGGGGGGCGAGCCTCTTCCATGTGATCATGGTGATCGGCATCCTGGAGTGGACCTCCACCGCCCGGATCATCCGTGCGCAGGTCATGAGCCTGCGGGAACGGGTGTATGTGAAACGCACCCGGGCGCTCGGCGCCGGCAACGCCCGGATCATGTGGCGGCACATCCTGCCCCAGGTCGGCCCGCTGCTGATCGCCAACACGGTGCTCACCGTCGCGATCGCGATCTACCTGGAGACGGCGCTGGCCTTCCTGGGCCTGGAGGACCCCACGGTCACCACCTGGGGCACCATCTTGGAGCACGCCTTCGAGCGGACCGCCATCTCCTCCGGTGCCTGGTGGGCGATCGTGCCGGACGGGTTCGTCATCGCGGCCGTCATCGTGGGCTGCTTCCTGTTCGGGCAGGCGGTCGAGGACGCACTGAACCCGCGGCTGAAGGCCGCGCACCTGTCGCTGCGCCGCTGGCGGCTGCGCCCGCTGGTGGGCAGGGGGCCGGACGCGATATGAGCCTGCTGGAAGTCGACGGCCTGCACGTCTGGTTCGACCTGCCGGACGGCGGCCAGGTGCACGCCGCCGCCGGGGTGAGCTTCGCGCTCGACGCGGGCGAGCGGTTCGGGCTGGTCGGCGAGTCCGGTTGCGGCAAGACCACCACCATCCTGGCGCTGATGGGCCTGCTGCCGCCCAGCGCCTCGGTGGCCGGGGAGGTGCGGGTGGCGGGGCGCGACATCCTGGCCGGCGGTGAGGACTCGGTGCGGCCGTACCGGTGGAAGGACATCGCGATGGTCTTCCAGGGCGCCATGAACGCCCTGAACCCGGTGAAGAAGGTTGGCTGGCAGATCGCCGAGCCGATGGCCTACCACGGTGTCGCGGCGGGCTCGGCCGCCCGCAGGCGTGCCGCGGAGCTGCTGGAGATGGTCGGCATCAGCGCCAGTGCCGCCGACCGGTACCCGCACGAGTTCTCCGGCGGCATGCGGCAGCGGGCCTCGATCGCGATGGCGCTGGCCTGCCAGCCGAAGATCCTGCTGGCTGACGAGCCGACCACCGCGCTGGACGTCATGGTGCAGGCGCAGATCCTGGAACTGCTCACCCGGCTGTCAGCCGAGCTCGGCCTCGCCCTGGTCCTGGTCACCCACGACCTGCCGGTGGTGGCCCAGGTCTGCGAACGGGCCGCGGTCATGTACGCCGGCGAGATCGTGGAGACCGGGCCCATGGACGCGCTGTACCACCTCCCGCGGCACCCCTACACCCGGCTGCTGTTCGCGGCTACGCCTGACCTGTACGGGGAGGAGGAGGTGGTCTCCATTCCCGGTGTGCCGCCGCGGCTGGACGAGGAGGAGGCCGGCTGCCCGTTCCGCCCGCGCTGCGATGTGGTCCTGGACCGGTGCGCGGCCGAGCGCCCGGCGCTGCGGCTGGTGGCGCCCGGCCAGCAGGCCGCCTGCCACCGCAATGAAGCGGCGGGGGCGGCGTGACCGGGACCGGGCCGGTGGGCACCGGCGTCCCGCTGCTGGAGGTCGATGATCTGGCGGCCCGCTATCCGGTCAGGCGCGGGCTCACCGAGCGGCTGGCGCGCCGGCCCCGGCGCTGGGTCCACGCGGTGGACGGGATCAGCTTCACCCTTGCCCGTGGCGAGATGATGGCCCTGGTGGGGGAGTCGGGCTGTGGCAAGACAACCACCGCGCAGACCATCCTCGGCATGGTGGCACCCGTCCGGGGCGCGATCCGGCTGAACGGCACCGACATCGCGGGCCTGGACGAGCGGCGCATGCGCCCGCTGCGGCGCAGCCTGCAGATGATCTACCAGGACCCCTACGAGTCGCTCGACCCCCGGTTCCGGGTCAGGGAGACCGTCGAGGAGCCGATGCTCATCCACAGCATCGGCGGCTCCCGGGCGCAGCGGCAGGAACTGATCGTGTCGGCGCTGGAGCGGGCCGGGCTGTCACCGGCCCGGGCCTACCTGGACCGGTACCCGCATGAGCTGTCCGGCGGGCAGCGGCAGCGGGTCGCGATCGCCGCGGCGCTGGCGCTGGGCCCCGCCCTGCTCCTGGCCGACGAGCCGGTGTCGATGCTGGACGTCTCGGTCCGGGCCGGGGTCCTGTCGCTGCTGGACGGGCTGCGCCGGGACGGGGACATGGGCATCCTCATGATCACCCACGATCTGTCCACGGCCGCGCATTTCGCGGACCGGATCGCCGTGATGTACCTGGGCCGGATCGTGGAGCACGGCCCGGCCGGCGACATCGTGCGCAACCCGCAGCACCCCTACACCAAGGCGCTGCTGTCGGTGGTGCCCAAGCGCGACCCACGGCAGCGGTCCACACCGCAGATCCTCACCGGTGAGACGCCGGACCCGGTGGACGTGCCGGCCGGCTGCCGGTTCCACCCCCGCTGCCCGGTGGCGCAGGACCGCTGCCGGTCGCAGGATCCCGGGCTCCAGCTTCCCGCCACGGCCGCGAGTCCCGCCCACCGGGCGGCCTGCCTGCTCGCCTGAGGCCGCCGTGCCGGAATGAGCGGCTTACCGGTTCTGTGAGCTAAACCACATCAGCGCCACAAGTCCCGTACTGGCCGGGGATCGGGCTCCACGCGGTGCGATGAATTGCCCGCCGCGGTTTGGCAAGCCTGTGGGCGGCCCATAGCCTCGGCCGAATGTATCCCCCCGACCGATCCCCCCGTTGGCGTATCAGGCGTGCCGGGCCGCGAGGCTGGGCCGCGATGGCGAGTGCTCTCGCGGTACTGGTCCTGCTCGGTGCCGGCCTGGTCAGCGTCCTTCCCTCGTCCGGTACCCACAGCAAGGCGGCGCAGGCCGCCGAGTCCGGCCCGGCACGGTCCGGCAGTCATCAGCCCAGCCACACCACGGCCAGGCTCGCACAGGCGGGCTCGCCGCACCGGCAGCCGGGGCACCGGCACGCCTCCCACGGCGCGGCCGTCCACACCGGCACAAGCCACGCCAGCACGGGCCACGCCAGCACGGGCCACGCCCGGACAGCGGCGCACACGCGCGTCAACTCCCGCCGCACCTCGTGCCGGGCCGTGGCGCACATCGGCGACTCGACCTCGGTCGGCCTGGTCTCCCCGGCCTACCTGCCCAACCCGGCCCAGCGGCTGCAGGCCCGCTACGCCTCGGTCGGGGTCCGCAGCACCTGGGTGGACGCCTCTGGCGGCCGGTCCATCGTGGAGACGATGCCGGGCCAGGTCAACGGCTACGGCGTGGCCACCAACTGGAACCACCAGGGATTCCATGGCTGCTGGGTGATCGCGCTGGGCACCAATGACACCGCGAACGTGTCCGTCGGCTCATCGCTCGGGCGGATGGGCCGCATCCAGGAGATGATGGCGGCCGCGCACGGGCAGCCGGTGCTGTGGGTCAACGTGAAGACCCTGGACCCGGCCGGCCCCTGGTCAGAGGCGAACATGCAGCTCTGGAACAGCACCCTCCAGCAGGCCTGTGCCCAGTACCCGAACCTGCGGATCTTCAACTGGGCGGGGGTGGCCCAGGACAGCTGGTTCATCTCCGACGGGATCCACTACACCTCGGCCGGGTACGCGGCGCGCGCGCAGATGATCGCCTCCGCGCTGGCCAAGGCCTTCCCGCAGGGTGGCCATAGCCATAGTTGCGTCGTGAGCTAGTGTCCCGGGCCGGGTGGCCGGTGGGCACGACCGCCCGGGGTGCCCCAGGGTTCCCGGGCGGTCGTGTGCCGTGCCGGGCTGGCCAGGAAGTTCCCCGCCGGGAATGACACGGGCATTTTGGCCGCTCCCGGCCGGAATGCGTCCCTGATAAACAACCGGCAGGCTGCCTTCCGCCGGGCGCATCATCCGGATATAGCGCACATGGGCGCCATGACGGGCGCTTTCCGGGCAGCGGGGACGGGCGCCGCGGGGTGGCCACGATAATTCTGTAACTACGATGTGTAACCTTTAATTCGCTCTGGGTAATGTCCTTCCTGCCGTGTGTTTGACGGCCCGCCGGACGGGGGGCGTCGGCCGGCCGTGCCACGGCAGGGGGGAAACATGCCGGAACCGGTTCGCCGCGGCCAGCGTTACCTGCCCGGCCTCGATGGGCTGCGGGCACTCGCGGTCTTCGCCGTCGTCGCCTACCACCTGCAGTTCGGCTGGGCGGGCGGGGGGCTGCTCGGCGTGGGGGTCTTCTTCACCCTCAGCGGCTACCTCATCACCGACCTGCTGCTCGGCCAATGGTGTGCCGACGGCCGCCTGAACCTGCGCGACTTCTGGTTCCGGCGGGCCCGCCGGCTGCTGCCCGCGCTGTTCGTGCTGCTGGCCGTGGTGACCGCCTGGGTCACGCTGGTGGACAGGACCGGGCTGGCCGCCCTGCGCGGAGCGGTTGCCGCCGCCGCCGCCTACGTCAGCAACTGGTGGTACATCGTCCAGCACGCCTCCTACTTCGCCAGGTTCGCACCGCCGGGGCCGCTGGACCACCTGTGGTCGCTGGCGGTGGAGGAGCAGTTCTATCTCGCCTGGCCGTGGCTGCTCCTGGCCGGCCTGTTCTGCCTGCACGCGCGCGGTCAGAGCGCCGCGGCCCGGGCCAGCCGGGCCCGCTGGCTGGTGCTGCCCACGCTGGTGCTGGTGGGCGCGTCCACCGCGGCGACGCTGCTGCTCTACCACCCCGGGTTCGACCCGACCCGGGTCTACGAGGGGACTGACACCCGGGCGGCCGGGCTGCTGGTGGGGGCGGCGCTGGCCATGGTCTGGCCCAGCCGCCGGCTGATGCGCTCGCGGCTGGCGCCCCGGCTGCTGCTGGACACGGCCGGGGCCGCTGGCCTGGCCGTGATCGGCCTGATGGTCTGGCGGGTCGGCCAGTACTCGCCGTTCATCTACCGGGGCGGCCTCGGCCTGCTGTCGGTGGCCACCGCGGCGGTGGTAGCCGCCGCGGCCTACCCCGGCAGCCTGGTAGGCGTGGCGCTGGGCTGGCAGCCGCTGCGCTGGCTCGGGGTCCGTTCCTACGGGATCTACCTGTGGCACTTTCCGGTGATCGTGCTGACCTCGCCGGCCAACAGCGAGGAGAACCTGCCCCGGGCCGGCCTGCAGGTGGCGGCCACCGTCGTGCTGGCCGCACTGTCCTGGCGGTTCGTGGAGGAACCGGTGCGCCAGGGGGCACTGGGGCGGCTGTGGGCGCGAGTCCGCGCGTCCCGGTCGCGCCTGCGCGCCGCCGGCCTGCGTGCCTGGACCGCGGCCGTGGCCGGGTCCGGGGTGCTGGCCGTCGCCTGCGCCGGCCTGAGCGGGGCCATCCCCGGCTCCGGCACGGGCAGCGGTGCGGCGGGCACCCAGGCCGCCGGTTCCGGGATCACGGTGACCCCCGCGACCGGCAGCCGGTCCGCGCTGAAGGCCCCAGCCGCCACGGCCGCCCCGGCGGGCAGCCCGGAGACGGGCGTGCCGGCTCAGCTGGCCGGGCTGCACACGTCCTGCCGTGCCGTCGCGCACATCGGCGACTCCACCTCCGACGGCCTGAACTCCCCGGACTACCTGCCCAACCGCCACCAGCGCATCCCGGCCCGCTATGCGGCCGTCGGGGTCAAGAGCACCTGGCTGGACATCTCCGGGGCGCGCTCGGTGGTGGAGACGCTGCCCGGCCAGGTCAACGGGTACGACGCGGCCAAGGCGCTGGTACGGGAAGGGTTCCGCGGCTGCTGGGTGATCGCGCTCGGGACCGACGACACCGCGGACGTCGCGGTCGGCTCGTACGTGGGACGGATGGAGCGGATCCGGCGGATGATGTCGGCCGCCGGCGGGGAGCCGGTGATGTGGGTCGGCGTCAAGACGCTGCTGAACAGCGGCCCCTATTCGGAGGCCAACATGCAGCTGTGGAACGACACGCTGCGGCAGGCCTGCGCGCGGTACCCGAACATGCGGATCTTCGACTGGGGGGCGGTGGCCAAGCCCCGCTGGTTCATCTCGGACGGGACCCACTACACATCCGCCGGTTACGCGGCCCGCGCGCGGCTGATCGCCGGCGCGCTGGCCAAGGCCTTCCCCGCCACCGGCCAGAGCCCGGGCTGCGTCGTCAGCTAGGACGAGCTCCCCGCCACGTTCACAACGTGGCGGGGTACCCCATCTAGCCGCTGCCCCGGCCGGGTACCTCTTCCCACGGGCTGCCCCGATGGCTGATGCTGGAGAGGGCGGGCACGGCGCCGGGAAGGGGCAGTCGGTGAGCAGGGTCCACGATGTCGGCGGGCAGAGCGGGTTCGGCCCGGTCGTCCGCGATGACGACGGCCAGCCGTTCCACGCCGACTGGGAGGCGCGGGTCTACGCCCTGAGCGGCGCGCTGCGCGCCCGGGGGGTGTTCACCACCGACGAGTTCCGCGACGCGATCGAGCGGATCAGCCCGCAGGAATACCTGGCGGCCGGCTACTACGAGCGCTGGCTGGCCGCGATCGAGGCGCTGCTCGACCGCAAGGGGGTCCGGTGAGCCTGCCGCCGGGGACCAGGGTGCGTGCCCGGGCCGGCGATCCGGGCCACCACACCCGGCTGCCCCGGTACGTCCGCGGTCACACCGGCGAGATCGTCGAATGCACCGGGGAGTGGCCGCTGCCCGACGACGGTGCCCGCGGCCTGGTGCCGCCCCGGGTCGAGCCGGTCTACACGGTGCGGTTCCCCGCCGCGCAGCTGTGGGGCGAAGGCGACCACGTCGTGACCGTCGAGGCGTGGGAGTCCTACCTGGAAGAGGCCGGCTGATGAGCGGGCAGCACGGCGATCTGGCCGGCGACCACGGGGAGCTGCCGGTCGCGGCCCGGGTGCGGCGGCTGGAGGAACGGGTCATCGCCGCCGGGCTGACCACCGACGCCGAGCTCGACGCGGTCCTGGCCCGGCTGTACCGGGACGCCTCACCCGTCAACGGGGCCCGGATGGCAGCCCGTGCCTGGGCCGATCCCGGTTACGCGGAGCGGCTGCTGGCGGACGGCAACGCGGCCGCCGCGGAGCTCGGGTTCGGCGGGGCGGGTCTGAGCTACCGGCTCAAGGTGCTGGCCAACGCCCCTGGGCTGCACAACCTCGTCGTGTGCACGCTCTGCTCGTGCTACCCGGTCTCGCTGCTGGGCCCCTCACCCAGCTGGTACAAGAGCCTCGCCTACCGGTCCCGTGCCGTCCGTGAGCCTCGCGCGGTGCTGGCCGAGTTCGGGCTGGCGCTGCCGGAGGGGACCGAGGTCGCGGTGTGGGACGCCACCGCGGAGACCAGGTACCTGGTGCTGCCCGTGCGCCCGCCGGGGACCGAGCGGCTCGGCGAGGACGAGCTGGCGTCCCTGGTCACGCGGGAGGGCCTCATCGGCACAGCGGCGGTATAGGCGGGGCGGGAGAAACCACACGCGGAGGGAGCACACATGCCCATCACCGGTGCCATCGCCAGCCCGGCAGATTTCGCGCGCTACGGCGACTACATGGCCAAGACCCCGGCCGCACCCGACGGCAGCTTCGCCCGCCCGGTCTACCCCTTCCAGGGCCGGATCACCGCCGACGGCACCAGCGGTTACCGGGCCGAACCGGGCCGGTATCACCTCTACGTCTCCCTGGCCTGCCCGTGGGCGCACCGCAGCGTCATCGCCCGCCAGCTGCTGGGGCTGGCGGAGGTGATCTCGCTGTCGGTGGTGGACCCGGTCCGGGACGGCCGCGGCTGGGCGTTCCGCGACGGGCCCGGCTACACCCCGGACCCGGTGAACGGCTTCACGCTGCTGCGGGAGGCCTACGAGGCGACCGAGCCCGGCTATGACGGGCACATGTCGGTGCCGGTGCTGTGGGACCGCCAGAGCTCACGGATCGTCTCCAACAACTTTCCCGACATCACCATCGACCTGGCGACCCAGCTCGGGCAGTGGGCCACCCCCGGTGTGGACCTGTACCCGCTGCCGCTGCGGTCACAGATCGACGAGCTCAACGAGCGGGTCTACGCCGACGTGAACAACGGCGTGTACAAGTGCGGGTTCGCTGGCTCACAGGCCGCCTATGACAGCGCGCTGGCGCGGCTGTTCGCCGCGCTGGACGACCTCGACCAGCGGCTGGCCACCCGGCGGTACCTGTTCGGGGATGCCATCACCGAGGCCGATGTGCGGCTGTGGGTGACCCTGGCCCGGTTCGACCCGGTCTATGTCACCCATTTCAAGGCCAATCTGCGACGGCTGGTGGACTACCCGAACCTGTGGCCCTACGCCCGTGACCTCTACCAGCAGCCCGCCTTCGGCGGGACGACCAACTTCGATCACATCAAGCGCCACTACTTCGGCACCCACCCGCGGCTCAACCCGTCCCGCATCGTCCCCGGCGGCCCCCTGCTGGACTGGGCAGCCCCCCACCACCGGGACCGCCTCGCGCCCTGACCCCTTCCCCGTGCCCCCGCGGGGGCACGGGGAGGACATTTCACCGCCCCCAGTCAATTTGGCGTCCGATAAATACCGGTTTGTCGTCACCCAAGCGATGAAATGTTGACGCGGACGCGGACGCGGCGGAGTGTGTGGGGCGGGTGGGGTCAGGGGTGGGGATGGGCGGCGCCGGTGAGGGCGGACAGTGCCAGCTGGCCTAGGGTTGGCAGGTCGTAGCCGCCTTCCTGGATCAGGACCAGCGGGGCCAGGGCGGCGATGCGGGCGGTCGCCTGCCGGTAGCCCGGGCCGGTGACGCGCAGCGGGCTCTCCGGGTCCGATTCGGCGGCGTCCAGGCCGAGCGACACCACAATGGCGTCGGGGCGGTGTGCGGCGGCGGCGGCGCACAGGGCGTCCACCGCGGCGAGCCAGCCCTCGTCCCCGGTGCCGGGCGCGAGTGGCAGGTTGAGGTTGGCGCCCTCGCCCTCGCCCCGGCCCCGCTCGCCGGGGTAGCCCAGGTAGTGCGGGAACCAGCCGGCGCCGGGGTCCACGTGCACCGACCCGTACCAGACGTCGGCGCGGTCGTAGAAGATCATCTGGGTGCCGTTGCCGTGATGGGCGTCGATGTCGAGGACGGCGACCCGGTCCGCGCCAGCGGCCCGCAGGGCCTGCGCGGCGATCGCCGCGTTGTTTAGATAGCAGGAGCCGCCGTAGGCGGCGCGGGTGACGTGGTGACCAGGCGGCCGGCACAGCGCGTACGCCACCGGCGCCCCGCCGCTTACCAGGTCCGCGGCGGTCAGTGCGGCGTCGGCCGCGCCCCGGATCGCCTCCCAGCTGCCGGGGCCGATCAGCGTCATCGTGTCGTAGCAGTACTGCCCGGCCCGGCCGTGCACGGCCGGCGGGGTGCGCGGCGCCAGGCCGGCCAGCATGCCGGGGATCGGGAACACGTACGGGACGACCCGGTCCCGACCGTGGTCGGCCCGGTACCCGCCCTGCTCCCAGGCCGCCCAGACGCTGGCCAGGTGATCGAGCAGGCCGGGGTCGTGCACCGCGCGCAGGATCTCGCCGCCGTGCGCGCGGGCGGGCACCACCGGCGCCCCGGCCGCGGTGAGCGCGTCCCGCAGCACCAGCGCCCGGGCCGGCACCTCGGTGCCGGGGTCGCGCACGCCCAGCCACACCTCGCCTCCGGGCTCGTGCCGGAGGCAGTCCTCGCTCCAGACCACCGGTACCGCCAGCCGCATGCGGGCCAGCATGCCACGGTGAGCGGCGGCCCTGGGTTTCCGGCCCGGCCGGGCCGGAAACCCAGGCCGATCACCGGTGCCCGCGGCCATGTCCGCGGTGCCCGCGGCGACGCCGGCGTCTAGCATCGGCGCATGCCGAGTGAGCCAGACGCACCGCCGGCCGCGCCGGTCGCGCCGGTAAGGCCGGGGGCCGACCCGTATGCGTGGATGCGCGACAGCAGCGACCCGGAGATGCTGGCCTACCTGGCGGCCGAACGCGCCTACTACGACCACCAGGTCGCCCGCACCGCGGACCTGCGCGAGCAGCTCGCCGCCGAGATATCGGCCCGGGTCGTGCCGGCCGAGGAGTCGGTGAGCTGGCAGCGCGGGGACTTCGCCTACTTCACCCGGACCCTGCCGGGGCGCGAGCAGGAGCAGTTCTGCCGCCGGCCGGCCCTGGAGTCTGCCGGGGGCCCGGCCGGCAGCCAGCCGGGGGCGCCAGCCGCCGAGGTGCTGCTCGACGAGAACCTGCTGCTGGACGACCCGGCCTGCGCCGGCGGGTACGTGGCACTTGGTGTCCGGGAGGTCAGCCCGGACGGCACCCTGCTGGCCTACTCGGCCGACTTCGACGGCGACGAGGTCTACCAGCTGCGCGTGCGCGACCTGCGTGCCGGCGCCGACCTGCCGGACCGGATCGAGCGGACCTACTACGGCCTGGCCTGGACGGCGGACTCGGCGTCGGTGTACTACACCGTGACCGATGCCGCCTACCGGCCCTGCCAGGTCTGGCGGCACCAGATCGGCGCCGGGCCCGGCAGCGATGTGCTCGTGTTCACCGAGGACGACGAGCGGTTCGAGGTCACCGTGCGGGCAGCCCGCAGCGGGCAGCACATCTTCATCGAGACCGCCTCCCGCGACACCAGCGAGACGCGGGTGATCCCGGCTGGCGGCACCGGCGCCGACCCCTTCGTTCTGCAGGAAAGAAGCAAGGGGGTGGAGTACCGGGCCGATCACGGCGACGGGCCGGACGGGGGCGAGTTCTACCTGGTCACCAACGACGGCGCGGCGGAGTTCCGGCTGCAGCGGCGGCCGGCGGCTGGCCAGGGGGAGTGGGCCGAGGTGATCGCCGGCACGCCGGGCACCAGGCTGGTGTCGGCCGACGTGTTCGGGCGGCACGTGGTGGTCACCCAGCGGTGCGGGGCCGCGGCCCAGCTGCGGGTGCTGGACCGGGAGACGGGGGAGGAACGGCTGATCGAGGCCGGCCCGCCGGAGGTCTCACTCGCGCTGGGGGTCAACGAGGAGTACACGGCGAGCGCGGTCACCGTGCGCATCGAGTCGCTCGTCGACCCGCCGTCCTGGCACGACGTGGACCTGGCCAGCGGCGAGTGGCGGCTGCGCAAGCGGCAGCACGTGCCGGGCTACGACCCGGCCGGCTACCGGACCGAGCGGATCAGCGCGCCGGCCCCGGACGGGACGCCCATCCCGGTGACCATCGCCTACCGGGCGGACCTGGCCCAGGACGGCACCGCGCCGTGCCTGCTGTACGGGTACGGGGCGTACGAGTCGTGTGAGTGGCCGGAGTTCGGCCAGCCGGTGGTGAGCCTGCTGGACCGCGGCTTCGTGTACGCGGTCGCGCATGTGCGCGGCGGCGGCGAGGGCGGGCGGCGGTGGTGGCTGGCGGGCCGGCTGGACCGCAAGAAGACCACGTTCACCGACTTCATCGCCGTGGCCGACGCGCTCGACAAGCAGAGGTGGGCGGCGGGCGGGTCGATCGTCTCCCGCGGGCTGTCCGCGGGCGGGCTGCTCCAGGGGGCGGTCTTCTCGATGGCGCCGGGGCGCTGGCGGGCGGTGGTGGCCGAGGTGCCGTTCGTGGACGTCGTCACCAGCATGCTCGACCCGACCATCCCGCTCACCATCAGCGAGTGGGACGAGTGGGGCGACCCGCGCGAGCCGGCCGCCCGCGCGTACCTGGCGTCCTACAGCCCCTGCGACAACATCCCGCCCGGTCCGTGGCCGGACCTGCTGGTCACCGGCAGCCTGCACGACCCCCGGGTGCTGGTGCACGAGCCGGCCAAGTGGGTGGCCAGGCTGCGGGCGGCCGGCGGTGGCCGGGTGCTGTTCCGGCCCGAACTCGGGCCCGGGGCACACGTCGGCCCCAGCGGCCGCTACGGCAAGATCGCCTACGAGGCCGAGATCCTGGCCTTCATCGTGGCCGCCGCCGAGCCTGCCTGATCGCGCTGCCCCGGGCGGGGTCAGTGCTGTTCGTACACGAGCTGGCCGCGGAACCAGGTCTGGGTGACCTGCGACTGGCAGATCTCCTGCGGCGGGACGTGGGCGAGGTCGGCGCCGACAACGGCGAAGTCGGCGTCGTAGCCGGTGGCGACGGTGCCGGTCACCGAGCCGAGGCCATTGATCATGGCGCTGCCCGAGGTGTAGGCGGCCAGGACCGAGGCCAGGCTGAGGGCCTGCTCGGGCAGGAACGGGTCGCCGCCGCGCCCGCCCGCGTGGGCTGGCAGGCTCCGGTTGACCGCGACGTGCGCCCCCCAGAGCGGGTTGGGGCTGCTCACCGGCCAGTCGCTGCCAGCGCACAGGGTCGCGCCCGCGGCCTCCAGCGACCGGAACGGGTACTGCCAGCCGGCCCGGCGCGGCCCGAGGAAAGGAATGGTCAGCTCGTCCATCTGGGGTTCGTGGGCCGCCCAGAGCGGCTGGATGTTGGCTGCCGCCGACAGCCCGGCGAAGCGCAGGACGTCGTCGGGGTGCACCAGCTGGAGGTGGGCCAGGTGGTGCCGGGGGCCGCGGTCGCCGTTCGCCCCCCGGGCGGCCGCCACGGCGTCCAGGGCGCCCCGCACCGCACGGTCGCCGAGCGCGTGGAAGTGGACCTGGAAGCCTTCCCGGTCGAGCGCGGTGACGAAGCGCGGCAGCTCAGCCGGGTCGATGAAGTCCAGGCCGGACTGGCTGGTCGAGCATCCGTCGCCGTCCAGGTAGGGCTCCAGCATGGCGGCCGTATGGTTCTCGGCCACGCCGTCCAGCATCATCTTCACGCTGGTGGCGTGGAAGTTCCCGGCCTGCCCGGTGCGGCGCGATTCGAGCATGTCGGGGAGCTGCTCCAGGCCCCGGTGCCGGTCCCACCACAGGGCGCCGACCACGTTCGCCGTGAGCGTGCCCGCGCTGGCGGACCGCAGATAGGCGGCCAGCGGGTCTGGCGCACCCTCATAGCGGTCGATGATCGCGTCCTGCCAGCCGGTCACACCCAGGGACAGCAGATGGGCCTGGGCGGTCAGCAGGGCGGCGTACCAGTCCTCCTCGGTCACATCGGGCAGCAGCCGGGACACCAGGGTGGCGGCACCTTCCTGCAGCATGCCGAGCGGCTCGCCATCGCTGTCGCGCTCGATCCGGCCGTCCGGGGGATCGGGTGTCGAGGCGTCGACGTGGGCCAGGGCGAGCGCGCGGCTGTTCACCCACGCGCCGTGGCCGTCGGCGTTCGGGAGGAAGACGGGCCGGTCGGGGACGACAGCGTCGAGTGCGTGCCGGGTCGCTATCCCGCCCGGGAAGGCGTCCATGGACCAGCCGCCACCAGAGATCCACGGCTCGGCGGGATGAGCCGCGGCGTAGGCGGCGACCATGTCCACATAGCCGGCCGCGGTCGTGGCCGGGCGCAGGTCGCAGCGCCGCATCTGGTCGCCGGCGAAGACGGGGTGGGCGTGGGCGTCGATGAAGCCGGGCAGCAGGGTGCCGCCGGCCAGGTCGACGGGCTCGGCGCGGCCGAGCGGTCCGGGCGGGCCGACCTGGGTGATCTCGCCGCCGCTCACCCGGACGCAGGTGCCGCCGGGGAGGAAGCCGTGGCCGTCGAAGACGGTGCCGTTGTGGAAGACAACCTCGTCGCTGATCTGCACCCGGCCCTCCCTGACGAGCGAGATGCCCGAGATTAGATCAGCCGTCCAAATTATTGTCAATGGTTATGACAAAGCCGCCTGCCAGCATAAACTCAGCCGGACATGGCCGGCAGGCCACAGGGGAGACCACCGGAGGCACGATGATGACCAGCACGCAAGCCGCCGGCCTCCGGCGGGGCCTGCGGCGGGGGAGCCTGTCGCCGGAGCTGATCGTCACCGAGAGCCTGCGGCTGCTCGACGAGGAGGGAACGGACGGGTTCAGCCTGCCCAAGCTGGGGCGGGCGCTCGGCGCCGACCCGACAGCTGTCTACCGGCATTTCGCCAGCAAGGATGACCTGGTCCTGGCCATCGCCGACCAGCTCATCGAGGAGGCGATGACGGGGTTCTCGGCGCAGCCGTGCTGGGCCGGCACGCTGGCCGATGCCGTCAGGCGGCTGCACCGCACCTATCTGGCCCACCCCGCGGCCGCGTCGCTGTCGGCCAGCTGCACCGCCCACCGCCCGGTCCGGATGCGGGCCGTGGACATCGCGATCGGGGCCGTCCTGGACGCGGGATTCGAGGGCGCCGAGGCGGCCCTGGTCTACCG
>DATKRG010000163.1:0-37729 GCA_035532275.1 Streptosporangiaceae bacterium
CCGTGCGTGAGCAGTTCTGGTTTTGGTATGGCTACCGGCCCGGCATCCGGACGGTCGCCCGCCAGACTCTGCGCTGACGCGGATAGACCTCACCGAAGCCCCGGGCCGGAAGGCCCGGGGCTTCTTTCGTTGATGGGCGACAGGAGGAAACACGATGGTCGTGGTGATGGCCCCGGAGGCCACCCAGGATGATGTGAGCGCGATCGTTGACCTGGTACGCACGGTGGGCGGGGAAGCCTTCGTGAGCCGGGGCGTATCCCGCACGATCGTCGGGCTGGTCGGCGACGTCGACCAGTTCGGCGCGCTCAACCTGCGCAGCCGCAGCGGGGTCCTGGACGTCGTCCGGATCTCCGTCCCCTTCAAGCTCATCAGCAGAGAACACCACCCGGACCGGTCGGTGATCAGGGTCGGCGGGGTGCCGATCGGCCCGGACACCCTGACCGTGATCGCCGGCCCCTGCGCGGTGGAAACGCCCGAGCAGACCCTCGCCGCGGCGAAGATGGCCAAGGCGGCGGGGGCCTCCCTGCTGCGCGGGGGCGCGTTCAAGCCGCGCACCTCCCCCTACGCGTACCAGGGCCTGGGTGAGGCGGGCCTGAAGATCCTCGCCGACGTGCGTGCCGAGACCGGCCTGCCGGTGGTGACCGAGGTGATCGACCCGGCCAGTGTCGACCTGGTCGCCTCCTACGCCGACATGCTCCAGGTCGGCACCCGGAACATGCAGAACTTCGCGCTGCTGCAGGCCGTCGGCTCCGCATCCAAGCCGGTCCTGCTCAAACGGGGCATGAGCGCCACTATCGAGGAATGGCTCATGGCCGCGGAGTACATCGCCCAGCGCGGCAACCTGGACATTGTGCTGTGCGAGCGCGGCATCCGCACTTTCGAGACCGCCACCCGCAACACGCTGGACATCAGCGCGGTGCCGGTCGCCCAGCGGCTGTCGCACCTGCCGGTGATCGTGGACCCCTCGCATTCGGGCGGCCGGCGCGACCTGGTGCTGCCCCTGACCAGGGCGGCGATCGCGGTCGGCGCCGATGGGGTGATCATCGACGTGCACCCGGAGCCGAAGATGGCCCTGTGCGACGGCGACCAGGCACTGGTGGAGTCCGACATCCGGGAGATCGCGAGCATTGCCGCCCACCTGTCGCCGCTGATGGGGCGCACTCTCACCCCGGCGCCGGAAATGGCTCTCGCCCCCGCACAGGAGCGTGAGCCCAGCCCCGTTTAGTCACATTTTCATTTCTTCTTCCGCTCTAACCCACCATTAAGGCACGTCGATCCAGGGGCACCGGGCCTGGCCTGGGCCGTGCGGATCGCCGGGCCGTGCCGGTCATCGCCGGGTCATGGGCGGTCGGGCCGGTACTCCTGGGCCAGGCCTGCCAGTTCCTCGGCCAGATCGGCCGCCTCCAGCCGGGCCTCGATCCGGTGCAGGTCATCGATCCGCGCCCGGGTCTCCACGTGCCGCGGCGTCAGCAGCGTGCAGCAGTCCTGGTCGGGCAGTTCCGACAGGGCGAGGGTGCGGATGCGGCGCGCCTCCGCCATGATCTCCACCTTGTCGCAGCCGATCAGCGGCCGCAAAATCGGCAGCCCGACCGCGTCGTCGAGCGCGGCCAGGTTGGTCAGCGTCTGGCTGCTCACCTGCCCCAGCGAATCCCCGGTGACCAGCGCGGCAGCACCGAGGCGGGTGGCGAGCACCTCACCGGTCTTGAGCATGAGCCGCCGCTGGGCCACGATCTGCAGCCTGCTCGCCCCGGACGACGCCAGCCGCTGCTGCGCCTTGCCGAACGCGACCACGAACAGCCTCGACCGGCCCTGGAACCGGTCGAGCTGGTGCATCAGCCCGTACGCCTTGTACACCGACTCGGGACCGGTCAGGGGCATGCCGGAGAAGTGCAGGAAATCGCAGCGCAGGCCCCGGCGGATCATCCGGTAGGCGGCGACCGGCGAGTCGATCCCGCCGGACATCAAAACCAGGGCGCGGCCGCTCATGCTGACCGGCAGGCCACCCTGGCCGGGGTAGCCCTCGGTGTAGACGAACACCTCACGCTGGTCCACCTCGACGAACAGCGCCGTGTCCGGGTGCTTCAGGTTGACCGGGTATCCGTACGCCTGCTGGACGCGGCTGCCGATCTCGGTCGCCAGGTCGGCCGAGGTGAGAGCGAAGCGCTTGTCACGGCGGCGGGCACGGACCGCGAACGAGCCCGGCTTGCCCGCCATCAGCGCGACCGCCGCTTCGATGGCGGCCTGCGGATCCTTGGCCACCCGTACCGCCCGGCAGACACGGGCGATGCCCATGATGTCGCGGGCGCGTTCGGTGATCTTGTCGGCGGCGGCCCCGGCGGCGGCCGCCGCGGCACCGGGGGCATCCACGGCGGGGCGGGCCTCCGGCACCGGGGCGGCCTCCGGCACCGGGACGGTGTCGGGGGGCGGGACAGTGTCGGGGGGCGCGAGGCGGATGACGATCACACCGTCGCGCTGCCAGAGGCGTACCTCGAAGCCGAGCTCGGCGACCGCGCGGCGGATGTTCGACTGGAGGATCCGCTCGAACTGCTGCCGGTTGCCGCCCTTGAGCACGATCTCGCCCAGCTTCAGCAGCACACAGGGCTCGTAGAGCGTGCTGGGTGCCGGTGCGGCGCGATCTGCCAGCGGGGTAACGGACATGTTCACAGTCTGCCAGGTAACGCGGGAGCGGCAGTCCCACCTCAGCCAGCCCATCACCCAAGGTGACTAACAGATGACCCAAAGGGGCCGGTCTCGGCCCTTCCCGCCACCTGCACGCCTGCCTCATGCCAGAATCCCGTACCGACAAGCCGCTGCCCGAGCCGGGGACGGCCGAGCGCGACTTCATCGGCCGGCGCCTGCGCGGGCTATGACCGCGGGTGGGCCCGCAGCCAGCTGAGTACCTCCTGGGCGTGCTGGTCGGGCGGGAAGACCGGGTAGAAGACGTGCTCGATGGCCCCGCCGGTAACGATCATGGTGAGGCGCTTGTACAGCGTCACCCCGGCGACCGTGAACGTGGGCAGCCCCAGCGCCGCCACCAGTGCCATCTGCTCGTCGGACAGGATCGCGAACGGCAGGCGCAGCCGGTCCACGGCCTCGCGCTGGTAGTCGCTGGACTGGCTGGACAGGCCGAACACCTGCGCCGCCCCGGCGGCCAGCAGGTCCGCGTGATGATCGCGGAACCCGCACGACTCCGGTGTGCAGCCGCGCGCCCCGGGGATGTCGTCCCAGCCTTCGGGCAGGTCCACCCCCGGCCGCCCGGTCATCGGGTACACGTACAGCACGGCCCGCCCACCGCCCCCCGCCGGGGCATCAGGCACCGCGGCATCGGGACCCGCGGCACCCAGCCCGGCCAGCTCGATCTGCCTGCCGTCGGTGGCGGGCAGGCTGAGCGCGGGCATCGCCCGGCCGGGCAGATGGCTGGCCGCGCCGTCGTCGGCAGGAGCCGGCAGGCCGGCCGGCAGCCGCAGCAGGTCGGGGGCTTCCATGGCGGGTTCTCCCTTCCGCGCATGCCGGTCGCGATGCGCCGCGGCCAGCCTCGCCCGCCACCCCCGGCCGGGTCAAACCGTGGCACGCTGGGCCGGTGACGGACATCAGCATCAGAGACGCGCACCCCGGCGACCTGGACACGATCGCGAAGGTGTCGATCGCCGCCGGGCAGGAGGAGGAATGGTCGGGCTCCGACCCGGCCTATGTGAACCACCTGCTCCGGCACGGCCGGGTCGTGGTCGCCGAGCACCGCGGCGTGATGGCCGGCTTCGGCGCCACCCGCCGGATCGGGGACGGCCCCACCGCCGTGACCATGCTCTGCGATCTGTTCGTGGACCCCCGCTCGCACGGGCTCGGTATCGGCCAGGCCATGCTCGCCGCCTTGTGGCAGGCGGGCACACCACGCATGACGTTCAGCAGCCTGCACGCTCATGCGCTCCCGCTGTACGCGCGATCGGGCCTGGATGCGTGGTGGCCCCTGCTCTACCTGGGCGGACCGGTAGCGGCGATCCCCGCGCCGGCGGGCTGGGAGGTCGCGCCCGTGACCGCCGCGCAGGCCGGCCGCCTGGAGCGGGAGTGGACCGGGACCGACCGGACCGCCGATCACCAGGCCTGGGCGGGCCGCCCCGGCGGGCAGCCGGTCAAGGCCCGCCGGGACGGCGAGACGCTGGCGGCGGGCACCGTCGCCGGGACCGGGACCGAATACGGCATCGCCCACCTGGCGCTGGCGCCGGGCTGCGGCGACGCCGAGGCCCGGGACGCCGTGCTCGCGGTGCTGGCGTCCCTGGACCCACCGGGTGGCCGGGTGCGGGCCTGCCTGCCCGCCCCGCATCCGGCCACCCGGCCGCTGCTCGCGGCGGGCTGGCGCAACGACTACCTGGACGTGTTCATGGCCACCGACCCGGGCCTGCTCGACCCGCGCCGCGCCGTGCCCTCCCCCGCGCTGGCCTGACCACACGGCGCCCGGCGCCCGCGCCCTGCCCGCGCCCTGCCCGCGCCCCGCCCTGCCCCGCCCTGCCCCGCCGCGCCGCGCCGCGCCGCGCCGCGCCGGCCGCGCCAACCCGTCACCAGTGGGGTACAAACGGTGGCATGACAACGGCCAGCAACAGCCCAGCCGGGCTGGCGGCGGACCCGGGCTGGGATCCGCTGCACTTGTCACCGGGCCTGGGATCGCCGACGCCGGGCGAATCGCTGTTCCCGCCGATCGGTGAGTACGGGTTCCTGTCCGACTGCGAGACCACGGCCCTGGTCGCACCGAGCGGCAACGTCGAGTGGATGTGCCTGCCGCGCATGGACTCGCCGAGCGTGTTCGGGGCGATCCTGGACCGTTCCGCCGGCGGGTTCCGGCTCGGCCCGGAAGGCGTGAACGTCCCCGCCGCCAGGCGTTACCTGCCGGGAACCATGGTCCTGGAGACCAGCTGGGCGACGCCGACCGGGTGGCTGGTGGTGCGGGACGCGCTGCTGATGGGGCCCTGGCACCACGAGGACGAGCTGTCGCGGACGCACCGGCGGAGCCCGACCGACTACGACGCCGACCACGTGCTGCTGCGGACCGTGCGCTGCATGGCGGGCGAGGTGCAGGTGACCCTGGACTGCGAGCCGGCCTTCGACTACGGCCGGCTCCCGGGCAGCTGGAGCTACACGGACAAGGCTTATGCGCAGGGCGTCTGCCGGGCACCGGACGAGTCCGTCGGGGTGTGGCTGACGCTGACCACCGACATGCGGCTGGGTTTCGAGGCCGGGCGGGCGATGGCCCGGACCCTGATACGCGAGGGTGAGACCCGGTTCTGCGCACTGTCGTGGACCGAGCACGGCTCCCCCCATACCTACGAGGAAGCCAAACGCCGCCTGGTCTGGACCGCCCACCACTGGCAGCACTGGCTTGCCCGCGGCCGGTTCCCGGACCACCCCTGGTCCCGCTACCTGCAGCGCAGCGCCCTGACCCTGAAAGGGCTCACCTTCGGGCCGTCCGGTGCCCTGGTGGCGGCGCCCACCACCTCGCTGCCCGAGCAGCCCGGCGGGGAACGGAACTGGGACTACCGCTACTGCTGGCTGCGTGACTCGGCGTTCACCCTGTGGAGCCTGTACACGCTGGGCTTCGACTGGGAGGCCGGCGACTTCTTCTGGTTCCTCGCCGACCTCGCCCAGCGCGACGACGAGCTCCAGGTGATGTACGGGGTGGACGGCGAACGCGACCTCGCCGAGCTGACCCTGGACCACCTGAGCGGCTACGAGGGCGCGCGGCCGGTGCGGGCCGGGAACGCCGCCTACTCCCAGCGCCAGCACGACCTGTGGGGGACGGTGCTGCAGTCGATCCGGATCCGGATCGGCAGCTGGGACCGGCTCGACGACCGGATGTGGGCGGTGGTGAAACGGCAGGCCGAATGCGTGCTGGCGTACTGGCGGGAACCGGATTTCGGCATGTGGGAGGTGCGCGGCCCGGCGCAGCATTTCACCTACTCCAAGCTCATGTGCTGGTCGGCGGCGCAGCAGGGGGCGCAGGCGGCGCTGGCCCGCAAGGAGAACGAGCTGGCGAAGACCTGGCTGGCGGAGGCGGAGGCCATCAGCGAGGACATCCTCGCCAACGGCGTGGACGAACGCGGCGTGTTCACCCAGCACTACGGCACCACCGCGCTGGACGCGTCGCTGCTGCTGCTGCCGATGACCGGCTTCCTGCCGCACGACGACCCGCGGGTGCGGGCGACGGTCATGGCGATCGCCGACGAGCTCACGGTGGACGGGCTCGTCCTGCGCTACCGTACCGAGCAGACCGACGACGGGCTGCCGCACGCCGAAGGGTCGTTCACGATCTGCTCGTTCCTGCTGGTATCGGCGCTGTGCGAGATCGGTGAGACGGAACGGGCGCGGCGGCTGTGCGAGAAGCTGCTCTCGCTGGCCAGCCCGCTCGACCTGTACGCGGAGGAACTCGACCCGCAGACCGGCCGCCACCTGGGTAACTTCCCGCAGGCGTTCACCCACCTGGCCCTGATCAACGCGGTCATCCACGTCATCAGGGCCACCCGGCGTCCCCGCAGCCCATGGTGATGACGTAGCTGGACGCCTGGACGGCTTCGGGGGTCAGCACGGCTGGCTGCGCGTTGTGTGCGACAGCGGGCGTTTCGCACTGTCACAAGTATCGCACCAATTAGCCACTTCCAGCCGGCCAGAGGGTTTCCCTAGTATCCGTGCAGAGGGCGGGGTCCGTGGAGCCGTGCAGCCTGCCCTGACCCTCGCTGCCCCTCGCCGGGGCACCTCTCGCAAAGGGGCGGGAATGGCACACACTCGATCGTCCTTAGCCCAGCTGGCACTCGCTCTGGTGCTGGGCTGCCTCACCCTGCCGCTGCTGTCGGCGGCGCCTGCCGGCGCGGCGAGCAGCGCCGACGGCAGTTGCCAGGCGGTGGTCCTGCCGGTGGCACTCACCCAGGGCGGGCATGCCGGCCAGTCCCTGGCCGGGACACTCTGCCAGCCGCTGACCTGGGGGCCCGGCCCGCATGCAGTCGACGTGCTGAGCAGCGGCGCCACCTACAACCGGACGTACTGGGACTGGCCGCAAGACCCTTCCCTGTACTCCTACGTTGACAAGACCCTGCTGGCCGGCCGGGCCACCTTCGCCTACGACCGGCTCGGGACCGGTGCCAGCAGTCACCCGCTCAGCACGAGCCTGACGATTCCGAGCGACGCGTACGTGCTGCATCAGATCATCACCTGGCTGCAGGGCCAGGGCTATCCGCGGATTGACTCCATCGGCCACTCGCTCGGCTCGATCTTCGCCATCCAGGAAGCCGCCACCTACCACGACGTCACCCTGCTGGTGCCGACCGGCCTGCTGCACACACCCGACCCCGGCTACGCCAACCTGAGCACGTTCCTCTACCCAGCGGTTCTCGACCCTGCCTTCGCCGGGTCCGGCCTGGACCTGGGTTACCTGACCACGATCCCCGGCACCCGCAACGTGCTCCACTCTTCCGCGACCGACCCGGCCGTCATCAGCTACGACGAGCAGCACAAGGACCTCGTGGCGTCGACCGAGTTCGCCACCGCGGTCTCCACGGTGGATACACTCCCGCCGCTGAACGTCTCCGACAGCATCACCGCGCCGGTCCTGCTGGTCACCGGCGAACAGGACGCCCTCCTGTGCGTCGGCCGGGTGCCCGATTGCACCGACCCTGCCGCGGTGCGGGCAAGCGAATTGCCCTACTACCAGTCGGCGCCGAGCCTGACCGTGGACATGGTGCCAGGAGCCGGGCACGACCTGACGGCCGAGCCATCCGCGGACCAGACGTTCGCGACGATCAACCAGTGGATCGGCACCCACTGATCAAGCGGTGGCGCCCGCCAGGCACGGATCGCGCGCCTGCTGCGATCGTCCATCGTGGCTGTCATCCCGCTCGACCGGCGCTGCGCCTTGCGGGTCGGCGCGCGCTGTGCGGCAGCCGGGGTCATCGACGCGTCGGTCGCGGCGTGCGCTCGTGACCACGGCCATCCCGTCATGACGAGCGACCCCGACGACCTGCGTGTCATCGATCCGTCAGCCGAGCGGACCTCGACCCGGTCCCCGGCCAGGTGGGTGAGGAACCCGGCGGCCATCTGCGACCGCCCGGCGTTGTGGACACAGACAAGAAGCACCGACGTAACGCGATCCGTGGCCACTGTTGCCCTCCAGTCGATCGGCTGCCAGGTCAGGCCGGTGCGTAGCCGATCAGCGTGCCGAGGCTGGCCAGCGCCTCGGCCCTGGCCCGGTAGTAGACCCATACGCCGCGCTTCTCGCGCTCCAGCAGCCCGCTTTCGTGGAGCACCTTCAGGTGATGGCTGATCGTGGGCTGGGACAGCTCGAACGCTCCGGTCAGGTCACAGACGCATGCCTCGCCGCCCGTGTGCGAGGCCACCAGGGACATCAGCCGCAGCCGCACCGGGTCGGCCAGCGCCTTCAGCAGCGGCGCGACCTGGGCAGCCTGCTCCTGCGACAGCGGCTCCTGCGACAGCGGCGCGCAGCAGGCCGCCGGGTCAGCCGGGCTCAGCACGGTCAGAGACTTCGACATACATCTATATTGACAGAACCCGATGTCTGTGGCAAGCTCGGCCGCAGAGTCAGACATAGACGTTCATCGAAGTCCTTCCCGGCGGAGGTTCCCATGTCCAGCCGTCTCCAGCTCGCACTTAACGTCCACGACATCGACCAGGCGGTCGCGTTCTACACCAAGCTGTTCGGCACCGAGCCGGCCAAGCTCCGGCCCGGCTACGCCAACTTCGCCATCAGCGAGCCGCCGCTCAAGCTCGTCCTGCTGGAAAACCCCGGCCACGGCGGCAGCCTCAACCACCTCGGCGTCGAGGTCCCCGACACCGTCACGGTCGAAGCCGAGCAGGCACGCCTCGCGAAGACCGGGCTTGCCTCATCCGACGAGGGCGAGACCACCTGCTGCTACGCCAGGCAGGACAAGTTCTGGGTCCAGGGCGCACCCGACGGCGAGTCCTGGGAGATCTACACGGTCCTGGCCGACAGCCAGACGTTCTACGCCGAGGGCCACGGGCCGCAGTGCTGTGACGGCACCGGCCAGCCTGGGGAACCAGCCGTTTCCCACGCCGCGCCGTGCTGCTAGCCGGCGGGTGCTGTGAGCAGCGCGGTCACCCGCTCCAGCGCGGCGGGGACCAGCCAGTAGAAGACCCCGGTGCCCCGGCGCTCGCAGTCGATGATCCCTGCTTCCCGCAGGACCTGGTGATCTTCGCGCTGGCCCGGTCGCCTTCATCGCCGTCCAGGTCGTCGGTGTGCGCTGGCCGTGGTGGTGATCAGAGTCCTGTATCCCGGTGTCACCCCGGCACAGGCCGCCGACATCGTCGTCCCCCACCACCAGGGCCGGGCCGGGCCGGTGCCCGCCCCTGCGGCCCACGATGGGGCGTCCGGGCCGACGCGGCCCGGCCGCCTGGCGGGAGCCAGAGGCACTGACCGAGCCAGACCGGACGGGAGCACACCATGCACCTGGTCATGATCGGCGGCAGCGACGCGGGGATCAGCGCAGCCCTGCGTGCCCGCGAGCTCAACCCTGGCGCGGACGTCACCGTGGTGGTCGCTGACAGCTACCCGAACTTCTCCATCTGCGGCATCCCCTACTACGTCTCCGGCGAGGTCCTGGCGCAACCTCGCCCACCGCAGCATCGCCGACCTGGAGAGGGCCGGGATGATGCTGCGGCTGGACACCACCGCCCGCCGCATCGACGTGGCCGGCCACAAACTGCTGATCACCGCCGCTGACCGCAGCGAGGAACTGCTCGCCTACGACCAGCTGGTCGTCGGCACCGGCGCCGAGCCCGTGCGGCCCCCGATCAGCGGGCTGGACGCCGCACGCATCCCCGGGCGCGCTATGTGATCACGCTAGCCAGCTGACAGCCGGGCCTCGCGGATCTCGGCGGGATCAGCTGCCGTGTTTCCCGTGCCCGGCGGCGGCAGGCAGGGCGGCCGCGGCCCTGTCGGCTAGCGGCGGGGCCGGAACCCGCAGCAGCCGCCCCGCCCACCGGGGAAGCCACCAGTTCCACCGGCCGAGCACGATGACCAGGGCCGGGACGAGCAGGCCGCGGACCACGGTGGCATCGAGCAGGATCCCGGCGCCGAGCGCGGTCGCCATCACTTTCAGATCGGTTTCCGGGCCGGTGGACAGGGCCGCGAAGGCGAAGAACAGGATGAGTGCGGCGCCGGTGACCAGCCGCCCGGTCCGGCCGATGCCCTCGACGACGCCTTCCTCGGTGGACCCGGTGCGGTCACGTTCCTCCCGGATCCGGGTGAGGATGAACACCTCGTAGTCCATGGACAGGCCATACAGGAACGCGAACGCGATCAGCGGCACCCAGTTGGTGATCGCCCCTGTCGCGGGCAGGCCCCAGATCGCCTGTGAGCCGTGGCCGTACTGCCAGACCAGCACGATCACCCCATAGGTGGCGGCCACGGACGCCAGGTTGAGCACGACCGCCTTGACCGGCAGCAGCAGGGACCCGAAGGCGCGGGCGAGCACGACGATGGTGACCGCGGCGAGCACCGCGATGAGCAGGGGGAACTGGCCGTAGAACGCGTGGTTCTCGTCCAGCAGCAGGGCCCCGGCGCCGCCGGTGAGCACAGCGGGCGGGACCGCGGCCCGGACGGCGGCGATGGTGCCGGCGCCCGCCTGGGTGGACGGCTCGGCGGCGGGCAGAACGCTGATCAGCGCGGTCCCGCCGCGCCGCCATGCCGGGCCGGGCGGGGCAATGGCTGCGCGCACCCCGGGCAGCGCCGCCAGGTGCGCCGCCAGCTGCGCCGGGCTGGTGCCCGCGGGGGTGAGGATCTCGATGGGGTCGAGCACCCCGGCTGGCACGCCCGCGGACTCCAGGGTGCGCAGTGTCTGCGCGGCAGGGGTGGTGGTGCCCAGGGCGCTCGCCGCGGGCTCGCCGATCTTGATGCCGGACGCGGCGGCGCCGAGCACCCCGAGCACAACCAGGGCCGCCAGCGTGGCCGCCCACTTGTGGCGCACGACCAGCCGGGCCCAGCCCGCCCATGCCCGGCTGGCGGCGGTGGCCCGGCTGCGCCGCGGCCAGTCCATCCGCCGGCCGGCCGCGTGCAGCAGCACCGGCAGCAGCGTGAGGGTGACCGCGACGCTGACCACCGGGACGAGCATCCCGCCGATCCCGATGGAGCGCAGCGCGGGCACCGGCAGCAGGATCAGCGACAGCAGGCCGACCGCTACCGCGCCACCGCTGAACGCGACGCTGCGGCCTGCGGTGGCCATCGCCCGGGCCACCGCCTCCTCCCGGCCCCGGCCGGCCGCGAGTTCTTCCCGCCAGCGGGTGACCAGCAGCAGTGAGTAGTCGATCGCGACGCCGAGCCCGATCAGCGCGGCCAGGTACTGCACGATGACGCTGACGCTGGTGACCTCGGTCAGCCCGTAGATCGCCAGGAAGCAGGTGGGGATCGCCACGGCGGCCATCAGCAGCGGCATCAGGGCCAGCGCGGAGCCGAACACGAAGACCAGCACGGCCAGCGCGGCGGCGCCGGCCAGCAGTGTCTCCGCCAGGACGCTGAAGCCCTCCTTGGCCTGGCCGCCGCTGGCCAGCTCGTTCATCCCGGTCACCGCGACCTTGCTGCCTGGTGGCAGCAGGGGTGTCATCGCGGCGGTGATCTGGGGGCCCAGGCTCGGCGGTGACAGTTCGCCGCTGTAGGGGGTGAACACCAGGCCGTAGCTCAGGCGCGGGTCGCTGGTGAGGAAAGCCCGGTCCCCGGTGCTGGGATAGCCGGCGACCCGCAGGCCGGCCTGCCCGGCGGCCGCGCCGAACGCGCGGCCCAGCGCGCGGCGCCCGCCCGGGCTGGCAGCGGACTCGCCCGGCGGCAGCCGCACCATCACGACCTCGGGGTACCCGTTGCCGCCGTTGCCGTACAACCGCAGGATCCGCTGGTTGGCCTGGTAGCTCGCCGTTCCGGGCAGCGCGAACTGCGCGGACAGCCGGCTGCTCAGCCGGGCCGTCGCGACCCCGCCCGCCACCAGGACCGCCAGCCAGAACACGGCCACGGCCAGCCGGTGGCGCAGCACGAACCCCGTCAACGCGTCCATCGCCGTCCCCTTCTCGCATCGCCGCAAGACTTGCCACACTACAGGTAGCAACACTACTTATTGAGGGAGAGTAGCATGACTACCTATGAGCGCGGAGACGCTGAAGGGCCATCTGGACGGCATGCTGCTCGCTTCCCTGGAAGACGGGCCCCGTCACGGCTACGCGATCATGGAGATGCTGCGGGTGGGCAGCAGCGGCCAGTTCAACCTGCCAACCGGCACCGTCTACCCCGCGCTCCGGCGCCTGGAGCGGGCCGGGCTGGTGCGGGGCACCTGGTCGGAGGTGGGCGGCAGGCGGCGCCGCGTCTACGAGCTGACTCCAGGCGGCCACCGCGTGCTGGAGACCGAACGGGGGGCCTGGCAGACGTTCTCCGCCGCCGTCACGGCCCTGCTCAGCCCCGCAGCCAAGCCGGTGAGCCCGTGACCGCCGGCAGCCAGCTCATCGACGCCTACCTCGGCGACGTGGCAGCCGCCCTGCCCGGCCCCGCGCGGGCCCGCACAGACATCGTCGCGGAGCTGCGCAGCGGTCTTCTTGACGCCGTCGAGGCGTATCACTCGGCCGGCCTGCCGCCGGCCCCGGCTGCCGAGGCGGCCATCCGCGAGTTCGGCGACGCCAGCCGGATCGCCGCCGGGTTCCACCCCGAGCTCGCCGCGCACCAGGCCCGCCGCCTCGCCTCCGCCCTGGTGGCGACCGGCCCGCTGATCGGCCTGCTGTGGGCCACCGCCGCGCTGGCCAGCCACATCGGCATCCGCCCGGCTCTCCCCTGGCAGTGGGCCGGCGCGCCGCCCGCCTCGATGGTGGCCTTCCCCGTAGCCGCCGCTGCCCTGCTGATAACCGTGTGGACCGCACTGTTCACCCTGGCCGCCACCGGCCGGCCGGCCCGGTGGCTCCCCATCGGCCCGCGCATGGCGGCCACCACGGCCGCCATGGCCGGATTCGGCGCGATGGTGGCTGATGCGGCCGTGTTCGTCCTGCTCGCCAGCCAGCTGTTCAGCGCGCCGTCCAGGCTCGCGCCCGCGCCCATCGCCGTTGCGGCGGCCGCCAGCCTGACCCGGCTCACCCTCGCCAGACGCGGCGCCCGCCGCTGCCTGTCCGCCCGCGCGACGCTCGCGTAAACCGCGCCAGCGGGCGCTACTGGCGGGCCAGGTTGGCGCCGCCGCGCAGCACGTACTTCTGGATCTTGCCGGTCGCGGTCTTGGGCAGCTCGGGCACGAACGTCACCCCATGCGGGGCCTTGAAGTGCGCGAGCCGGTCCCGGGCGAACGCGATGATCTCCTCCTCGCTCGCCTGCTCCCCCTCCCGCAGCACGACGTATGCGTACGGGGCCTCGCCCCACCTCTGGTGCGGCAGGCCGACGATCGCGGCCTCGGCGACTGCCGGGTGGCGCAGCAGCACCCCCTCGACCTCCACCGAGGAGATGTTCTCGCCGCCGCTGATGATCACATCCTTGATCCGGTCACGGATCTCGGCGTAGCCGTCGGGGTGGACCACGGCGGCGTCGCCGGTGTGGAACCAGCCGTCACCCATCGCCCGCTGGGTCGCCTCGGGGTCGTGGTAGTAGCCGTCCATGACCACGTTCCCGCGGACGACGATCTCGCCCAGCGACTGGCCGTCGGCGGGCACCTCCATCCCCTTCTCATCCACCACCAGCAGCTCGCCGGAGGTGAGCAGCTCGACACCGGTGCGGGCCTTGACCACGGCACGGTCGGCGGGCGACAGCTCCTCGTGCTCGGGCAGCGGTGCGCAGATGGTGATGAACGGGGCGGTCTCGGTGAGCCCGTACACCTGGGTGACCTCCCAGCCGAACTCCCCTTCCAGCCGCTCGATGGTGGCCGCCGCGGGCGGCGCCCCGGCGGTGACCACCCGCACCCCGGCGGGCACCTCCCCGCGCGTGGCCGGGGACGCGTTGGCCAGCGAGATCAGCACCGTGGGGGCGGCGCACAGCGAGCCGACCTGCTCGTCGCGGATCAGCCCGAACACCGCGCCGGGGTCGACCCTGCGCAGGCAGACGTGGACCCCGGCGGCGGCGGTGACCGTCCAGGTGTAGGTCCAGCCGTTCGCGTGGAACATCGGCAGCGTCCACAGGTACCGCTCCCCCACCCCGATCGGCAGGTGCAGCATGGTGCCGATCGTGTTCAGCGCCGCGTTCCGGTGGGTGATCATGACGCCCTTCGGGCGGGCGGTGGTGCCGCTGGTGTAGTTGATCGTCAGCAGGTCCCGCTCGCCGACCGGCAGCCGGCTGAAGTCCGGGGAAGCCGCCGCGACCGCCGTCTCGTAGTCCACCCATCCGTCCCGGGGGCCACCCTCGAAGGCCACGAAGTGCCGCACGTCCGGCATCTGGCCGCGGACCCCGTCCAGCGCGTCCAGGTAGTCCGCGTGGGCGCACACGACCGATGCACCGCTGTGGTTGACGATGTAGACAAAGTCGTCCGCGGTGAGGCGGTAGTTGATCGGCACCAGCACCGCGCCGGCCTGCGGCACCGCGTAGAAGGACTCCAGCTGCGCATGGGTGTTCGGCGCGATCGTGGCCACCCGGTCCCCCGCTGCCACCCCCAGTCCCTGCAGCGCCTCCGACCAGCGGTCACAGCGGTCGAAGAACTGCTCGTAGGTGAGCCGCAGGTCACCGTCGACGACGGCCTCCCGGTGACCGTGCAGCCGCCGGGTGCGGCGGGCGAACTCCAGCGGGGTGAGCGGCACTTCCATGGCGAGCCTCCGCGGGTGCGTGCGGGCCGGCCACGCGGCCGACGGCTATGACCGAACGGTAATACCTCCCGGCCCGCTCGCACGAGACCCGCCCCAGCGCGGGCCGGCCCGCCGCGCCGCGACCCCGCCCACGCCCGCCCAATCACTTGCGCATGAGCTCATTCGGATTTCTAATCATCTATACGACTCCACCGGCCAGCCCACGCCCTGACCGGGGCTGGCCCGGCCGGCGTCATCGTGTGCTCAGGCGGGCGTCGCGGGCGGCCATCAGGCGGGCGATGAGCACGACGGAGATCAAGGTGGCGGGGACGGTGGCGGCCTTCTCGAACACGCCGGCAGGGCCGTGGTGGGCGGTCAGGGCGCCGAAGGCGGCCAGGCACCCGATCATCCAGACGACGGCGATCACCGTGGCGCTGGCCCAGCCCCGCCAGCGGGGCTCGCGCGCGAACCGCCGGGCCATGATCACCAGGGTGGCGACGGTGGCGAGGAAGCTGACATAGGAGGCCAGCAGGTGGACCTGGGCGTGCACGCTGGGGTGGGCGGGGGTGGCGGCACCCAGGGGGAAGCCGTTGGCGGGGTCCTGGGCGAACAGCCCCGTGACGATCATCGCCAGGCCCGCCAGCAGCTGCAGCCGGGGCACCCAGGTGCCGCCGAGGCCGCCGGCGAGAGTGGCCGCCCAGGCGAATGCGGTCGCGCAGCCCACCGCGCCGAACAGGACGAAGCTGGCCGACTGCACCCAGCCCCCGGGCCCCAGGCTCAGGGCGCTGACCGGCTGGTCGAGCGGGCTGTAGCCGGCCCGCACCGCGCCGTCGATCAGGAAGGTGGCGTAGAACGCCAGCGCGCCGGCCACGTTGAGGGTCAGCAGCGCCCAGTGCGTGCGCGAGTTGGCCGTCACCCGGCCCAGCAGTCGTGTGCGGGCTCCCCCGGCGGCGGCCGGCGTCAGCCTGTGGCCGGAACCGCCGGGCTCGGGGTGGACGGTGGGGGACTGGCCGACGGTCATCACGGTGGGCTCCTCCTGCTGGTCACCGGCTAACACTACGGTTGTAGCCTAACGCTTGTTAGGCTACACTTGTCAATACAACTGAAGGGACAATCTGGCGGACCGGAGGGAGGTCGCTGATGACCGGCACCAAGCAGCTCATCCAGCCCGGGGCGCCCCGGCGGAACAACCGGCGCGGGCAGGGAGAGCGGCTACGGGCGGACCTGCTCGCGGCCGCGGATGCGATCGTCACCGAGACCGGCAGTTCGGCCGCGCTGTCCCTGCGCGCTGTCGCCGCCCGGGTGGGGGTGGCCGCCACCTCGGTGTACCTGCATTTCGACAGCGTCCAGTCGCTGAAGATGGCACTGGCCCAGCGCTGTTTCGCCGACTTCACGGCCTTCCGTGCCGCCGCCGCCGACCACATCACCGACCCCGCTCAGCGCCTGGTGGCCAGCTGCCAGGCCTACGCCCGCTACGGGATCGCCCACCCCGGCCGCTACCGGCTCATGTTCGGCGCCGACCTGCCCGCCCTCACCGCGGCAGACGCACAGCGGGCGGATGTACAGCCGGACCCGGCTGCCCCAGCCGAGCCCAGCCGCGCCGCGTTCGCCGCACTCGTGCAGGCCGTCGCCGGCTGCCAGCAGGCCGGCCTCGCCCCCGCCGGCACCAACCCCACCCTGCTCGCGCTGCTGGTCTGGACCGCCCTGCACGGCCAGGTCGCCCTCCGCATCGACCGGCCCGGCTACCCCTGGCCACCCGCCGACATCATGATCAGCGAAGCAGTCACCCGGCTCGTCAGCCTGCCCGGCGCCGGGACACGACCATGATCGTGGTGGGTTGCATGCGTGTGGCGCCTAAAAACCACCATGGTCATGGTCACACGGGGCGGCGTCAGCCGAAGAAGACCTCGGCCTCGGCGTAGCGCTCGGCCGGCACCAGCTTGAGCTCGCTGGTGGCGTCGGCTATCGGCACCCGGGTGATCTGCGTCCCCCGCAACGCCACCATCACGCCGAACACGCCGTCGTGCACCGCGTCGATCGCATGGATCCCGAACCTGGTGGCGAGCACCCGGTCGAACGCGGTCGGGGTGCCGCCCCGCTGGATATGCCCGAGCACCGTGCAGCGGGCCTCCTTGCCGGTCCGCTTCTCGATCTCGCCCTCCAGCAGCTGCCCGATCCCGCCGAGCCGGACGTGGCCGAACGCGTCCAGCCGCTGGTCGAGCAGGGACAGGTCCTCCTCGATCGGGCGGGCGCCCTCGGCGACCACCACGATCGGCGCGTACCGGGTCTCGAACCGGCTCTCCACGTACTCGCAGACCCTGTCCATGCTGAACGGATTCTCGGGGATGAGGATCACGTTCGCCCCGCCGGCCATCCCGGCGTGCAGCGCGATCCAGCCCGCGTTGCGGCCCATCACCTCGACGATGAGCGCCCGGTGGTGGCTCTCGGCGGTGGTGTGCAGCCGGTCGATCGCCTCCATCGCGATGTTGACGGCGGTGTCGAAGCCGAACGTGTAGTCGGTGGCCCCCAGGTCGTTGTCGATCGTCTTGGGCACACCGACCACGGCGACGCCCTCGGCGTGCAGCGCCGCCGCCACCCCGAGCGTGTCCTCGCCACCGATCGCGACCAGCGCGTCCACGCCGAGGCTGGCCAGGTTGTCCTTGATCCGCTGGACGCCGGACCGGCCGTCCTCGGACGCCGCCTGCGCCAGCGGGTTGGTGCGCGAGGTGCCCAGGATCGTCCCGCCGCGCGGGAGGATTCCGCGGACCGCCGGCACGTCGAGCGGGATCGTGTCGCCTTCCAGCGGCCCCCGCCACCCGTCCCGGAACCCGGTGAACTGGTAGCCGTACTCCTGTGTTCCCCGCCGGACCAGTGCGCGGATGACCCCGTTGAGCCCGGGGCAGTCGCCACCTCCGGTCAGCACTCCCACTCGCATAGGAGCAACACTAGTCCCCATGAGTGTCCTCGCCATTGACGCCGGAACAACAGGAGTCACCGCGCTGGTCATCGCGCCCGGCGGCACCGTCGCCGCCCGGGGCTACACCGAGCTCCCCCAGCACTACCCGCGCCCCGGCTGGGTCGAGCACGACCCGGAGGAGATCTGGCAGGCCACCGTCGCCGCGTCCCGTGCGGCACTGGCCGGGGCGGATGCCAGCAGTTCCAGCGGCCGAACGGATGACCCGGGGCCGGTCACCTGCGTCGGCATCACCAACCAGCGGGAGACCGTGGTGATCTGGGACCGGGCGGATCTGGCCGCGCCGCGCCCGGCAATCGTGTGGCAGGACCGGCGGACCGCGCGGATCTGCGACACGCTGCGCGCCGCCGGGCACGAGGAACGGGTCACCGAGCTGACCGGGCTGCGCCTCGACCCGTACTTCACCGGGACCAAGCTCACCTGGCTGGCCGAGCAGGAGCCGGCGGTCCTGGCCGGCCTGGCGGACGGCTCGCTGGCGGCCGGCACGGTCGACTCCTACCTGATCGCCCGGCTCACCGGCGGGCGGCGGCATGTCACCGACGCCTCGAACGCGTCCCGCACGCTGCTGTTCGACATCGGGGCCGGCCGGTGGTCGGCGGAGCTGTGCGAGCTGCTGCGGGTGCCGCAGCGGGCCCTGCCCGAGGTGGTGCCCTCCACCGGGGTGGCCGGCCGCACCGACCCCGGTTCGTTCCTCGGCCTGGACCTGCCCATCGCCGGTATCGCCGGGGACCAGCAGGCGGCCCTGTTCGGGCAGGCGTGCCTGGCCCCCGGCGACATCAAGTGCACCTACGGGACCGGCTCGTTCGTGCTGGCCAACACCGGCCCGGCCATCGTGCGCTCGGCGGCGGGGCTGGTGTCCACGGTCGCCTGGATGGACGGCTCGGGTGCGCTGACCTACGCGCTGGAGGGATCGGTCTTCGTGACCGGGGCGGCGGTGCAGTGGCTGCGGGACGGGCTCGGCCTGCTCGACAGCGCCGCCCAGAGCGAGGAGCTGGCTGCCAGCGTGCCGGACTCGGGCGGGGTCGTGTTCGTGCCCGCCCTCACCGGGCTCGGCGCGCCGGACTGGGACCCCCACGCGCGGGGTGCGATGTTCGGCCTGACCCGGGGGACCACCCGGGCGCACCTGGTGCGGGCCACCCTGGAGGCGATCGCCTTCGAGGTCAGGGACGTGTTCGATGCCATGGTGAGCGAGCAGGCGGACGGCTCGCGGGTGCTGCGGGTGGATGGCGGCGGGTCCGCCAACGGCCTGCTCATGCAGCTGCAGGCCGACCAGCTCCAGGTGCCGGTGGAGCGGCCGGAGGTCGGCGAGACGACCGCGCTGGGGGCGGCGTTCCTGGCCGGGCTCGGCACCGGGGTGTGGTCGTCACCGGCGCAGGTGGCCGCCACCTGGCGGCTGGACCAGCGGTTCGAGCCGGGGACCCGCGACGACCAGGCGCACGCCCGCTGGCGGCGGGCTGTCGGGCGGGCGAAAGGCTGGGCGGACGACGGAACCTGAGCCGGCCGTGCCCGGATCCGTCTCAGCCGGCCTCGGTGCCCGAGCCCGAGGTCACGCCGGGCCGTTCCGCGCCAGGGGCGGCGGGGGCTGGGTGAGGGCCAGGCGGGGCAAGCCTGCGGCCGGCCCGGGCCCGGTTCTTGGCCTGCTGCGCGTACTCGTCCACGTACTCCTGGCCGGCCAGTTCCATCAGCGCGTACATGATCTCGTCGGTGACGGCCCGCAGCACCATGCGGTCCGATTCCAGGCCCGCATAGCGGGAGAAGTCCAGCGGCTTGCCGAACCGCACTCCGGGGCGGATCCGCAGCCGGGGCCGCAGCCGTCCCGACGGCATGAACTCGAAGGTTCCCACCATCGCGGTCGGGATCACCGGCGCACCGGACTCCAGCGCCAGCCTGGCCACCCCGGTCTTGCCCCGGTAGAGCCGCCCGTCGGGGGTCCGGGTGCCCTCCGGGTAGATGCCCAGCAGCCGGCCCTGGGCCAGCACCCGCAGCCCGGTCCTGAGCGCCCGCTCACTGGCCTCGCCGCCCGCCCGGTCTACCGGGATCTGCCCCACCCCGCGGAAGAAGGCCTTGCTGACCAGCCCCTTCAGGCCCCGGCCGGTGAAGTACTCGGCCTTGGCCAGGAAGGTGACCTTGCGCGGCAGCGGCAGCGGCCCGAAGAAATGGTCCGAGAACGACAGGTGGTTGCTCGCCAGGATGGCCGGGCCCTCCCGGGGCACGTTGTCGGTCCCCTCCGCCCACGGCCGGAACACGATCGCCAGGAACGGGCCGAGGATCGCCTTGACCACCCAGTAGAACACGCTCACATCGTGCCACGTGAGCGCCGGGACTCCGACCACCTGCGGCCACCGGGCTAGGTCCGGGGCGAGGGTGCGCGTTCACCCGCTGGCGTGCGACGATTTCCAGCAGGATATGACCACGCGTGGGAGAGGACGGCGAACATGCCAGTGATGCCGGGCGCGGAGCCCTTCCTCCACTCCGGGAACAGCACCGGGGTGCTGCTCTGCCACGGGTTCACGGGCACCCCGGCGACGCTGCGGCCGTGGGCGGACTTCCTCGCCGCGGCCGGGCTGACCGTCTCGCTGCCCCGGCTGCCCGGGCACGGCACCACCTGGCAGGAGATGGCCGGCACCCGCTGGGAGGACTGGTACGCCGAGGTCGACCGGGCGTTCGAGGAGCTGCGCGGTCAGGCGAGCGAGGTCTTCGTCATGGGCATCTCGCTCGGCGCCTGCCTCGCGCTGCGGCTGGCCGAAATGCGCAGGGATGCCGTGGCCGGGCTGGTGATCGTCAACCCGTCGATCACCGCTGACACCAAGCTCTTCCTGCTGGCACCGGCGCTCAAGTTCGTGCTGCCCTCCCTCAAGGGCATCGGCAGTGACATCAAGAAGGAGGGCGCGCACGAGCTCGCCTACGACCGGGTCCCGGTCCGGGCCGCGTCCACCCTGCCCCAGCTGTGGCGGCTGACCAAGCAGCGGCTCGGCGACGTGACCCAGCCGGTGCTCGCCTACCACAGCACCGACGACCACGTGGTCGGGCCCGCCAGCATGGCGATCCTGCGGGCGGCGCTGCCCGCCGGGCAGATGACTGTCCGAGAGTGCGGGAATAGCTATCACGTGGCGACGCTGGACAATGATGCCGACGTGATCTTCGCTGGCAGCCTGGAGTTCGTCCGCGCCCACAGCCACGCCGGACGTGACTAAGGGGGTGGACGGGAGCGATGGCAGGTGAGGTCAGCGACGAGGAAGCCGCCTGGCGCGACCTGGTCGCCCACTACGGCACGCCCGAGGTGACCGGCGCCGCCCCGCCGTGGCCGGTGCGGGAGGATCTGCCCGCCGCGCCGGCCACGGCCCCTGGCGCGTCCGGCCGGCCCGGCGGGGGTGAGCATGCCGACCCCGGGGAGCCGGCCCAGCAGGCTCCGCCGGTCTGGGCCGATCCGGTGCCCGGTGTGATCCCCGCCCCGCCACAGGTGCGCATCATCCGCCCGGCCACGCCGGCGCCGCTGCCCGCCGCCGGCGACGACGAGCATTTCGTGCCGCCGGCCCCGCCGCCGCTGCCGCGGCTGGATCCGGTGAGCAAGGGGGCCTGGACGGCGCTCTTCGGCGGCCCTGGCTACCTGCTGGTCGCCGTCCTGCTCGGCTGGGTGGTCCCGGGCTGGGCCGCGTTCTGCGCGGTGGCGGCGTTCGTGGGCGGTTTTGCGATCCTGGTGGTCCGGATGGGTGACCGCCCGCCGCGCGACTCCGGCCCGGACGACGGCGCCGTCGTCTAGCTCAGCCCGCGTCGGTCAGCCCGGCCCCGGAGCCCCGTGCGAGGTCCGCGGCGCCCACGATGCCCGCGTCGGGCCCGAGCTCGGCCAGCTTGATCTGGGCGCGCTCCCGGTACGAACCCCCCGTCAGCCCCTTCTCGAAGGCGGCCCGGGCCGGGCCGATCAGCAGGTCCCCCGCCTCGGACACCCCGCCGCCGATCACGAAGCAGCCGGGATCGAGGATGGCGGCCAGATCGGCCAGCCCCTGCCCGAGCCAGCTGCCGACCGTCCCGAAGCACCGCACCGCCCCCGGATCGCCCTCCCGTGCCGCCTGCGTGACCTGCGAACCGGTGATTCCCTCCGGGGTCCCGCCGGCCAGCTGGAGCAGCCGGACCGCCGCCCCTGGCGAGCGGCGGGCGTACTCGCGGGCCTCGGCCACCAGGGCGCTGCCGCTGGCGTACTGCTCCCAGCAGCCGCGGTTGCCGCACCCGCAGAGCCGGCCATCCGGCACGACCCGGTAGTGCCCCGGCTCGCCCGCCATCCCCCAGCGGCCCCGGTAGAGCCTGCCGTCCAGCACGATGCCGGCCCCGATCCCGGTGCCGACCGCGACGAAGACGACATGGGCGTGCCCCTGCGCGGCGCCGAACCTCACCTCGGCCCACGCGCTGGCGTTCGCGTCGTTCTCCACCACCACCGGCAGCCCGATGAGATCCTCGACGCGCTTGCGCAGCGGCTCGTCCCGCCAGGCCAGGTTCGGCGCGAACCGGACGTTGGCGCGGGTCTCGTCGATGAACCCGGCAGCCCCGAGCCCGACCGCCTGCACCGGGTGCCGGCCGAGCAGCTCGTTGACAGCGCCGGCGATCACCTGCTCGGTGCGGGCCGGGCTGGCTGAGGGGGTGGCCCGCCGCAGTTTCTCGATGATCTGGCCCTGCTCATCGACCACCCCGGCGGCGACCTTGGTTCCCCCGACATCAACCCCGATCGTCAGGCTCACGCGGCGGTCCTCCCGGGGCTCCCGTCGGTTCGGGCCCGTCCCCCGGGTGCTGGTCCGTCACATCCGGCCGCGGGCCGGGCTGGCCGGGCTGCTCGCCATCGGCTGCTGGTGCCGCCGCCGGCGGTGCCGTGGCCGAAACCGCCTCGTCCCAGGCGGCGGAATCGGCGTCATCCGACGCCGCATCGGAACTGGCCTGGTCCCAGGGGCTGCCAGGGTCCGCCCGATCCCACGAGCTGCCAGGAGCGGCCCCGCCCGGCCCCGGCCTCGCCATCCGCCCGCCGGCGGCCAGCGCCGAATCGACCGCCGACATGGCGTCCTGCATGAGCCCGGTCAGCGCGTCGGTGGCCGCGGCCACCTGTGCGCTCACCCCCGGGCCGGATTCCCGGAGCACCCGGGCCGCCCGGCAGAACGGGCACCACGCGCACTCGGGGGCCTCCTGCTCAGCCGGGCGGGTGGCGCTGTCCCAGACGTCGCCCGGCCCGTCGCCGAGCCCGAGCGCCGAGCGGAAATGACCGCTGACCTCCCGGCTCACGCTCCGGGCGCCCGAGCGGACGATCCAGCGCTGGAAGTCGCCGATCGGGTCCGGACCGGACCGGCTGGGCTGCTGTGTCATGTCCCGTTTCCTCCTACGGCCTCTGTCCGGTCCTTGAGCCCTTTCAGGGCGGTGTCGATGATGGTCTTCTCCGCCTTGCGCTTCAGCATCCCCAGCACGGGGATGCGGACATCCACGGTCAGGTCGTAAATCACCTCGGTGCCGCCGTTGGTGTCAGCCAGGAGGTACCCGCCGGTGAGGGTGGTGATAACCGAACCCGGCTCGGCGAGGTCCCACCGCACCGCGGCGTCGCCGTCCCAATCGTAGGAGAGAACGTAGCTGTCCTTGATCACCCCGGCGTCCAGCCGGAACCGCACCCGCCTGGCCCGCCCGCCACCGTCGCGGTCGATGACCTCGGCCGAGCGCACTGCGGAGGCCCACTGCGGGTAGGAGCCGAAGTCCTCGATCACAGCCATGACAGCGGCCCGCGGGGCCTCGACGGTGATGCTTGATGTCGTCCTCTCGGCCATGACCGGAGCGTACCTCTACAGTTCCAGGACATAGGGTCGTCCGGTCGCGCGGAAGTGCCCGACGTTGATGCATTCTGTGCGCCCGACCCGGACCCGGCGGGCCAGCGGCTGGTGCACGTGGCCGAACAGCAGGTAGCGCGGCTGCGTCCGGCGGACCTGGGCGAGCAGCGCGTCGCTGCCCCGCTCCAGCCTGCGGGCGACCGTGTCGTACAGCAGCTGCGGGACGGCGGGCGGGATGTGTGAGCAGAGGACATCGACCTCGCCCACCGCCGTCACCTTGGCCGCGTACACGTCATCGTCGAGCTCGTTCGGCGTCCGGTACGGCGAGCGCAGCCCGCCGCCGACGAACCCGAACGTCCAGCCGCCCAGTTCCAGCCGCTCGCCGTCCAGGACCCGGTGCCCGGGGCGCAGGTGCTCGGGCACGATGTGCGGGATGTCGACGTTGCCGTAGGTCAGGTAGGCGGGCTCGGGCATGGCCGCGAACAGCTCCGCGTACTGGCGGGCGGCGGCGCTGCGGATGTGCCCGGCCGGATCGCCGCCGAGCCGCCGCCACAGGCCCGCGGACAGCGCCCTCGCCTCGTCGAACATTTTCGCCGTCCGCAAGGCGATGAACTGCGCAGCCGCCTCGGCGCCGAACAGCTCGGGGAAGATCCCCTGCGCGTGGTCGGCGTAGTCCACGAACAGCAGCAGATCCCCGAGGCAGAGCAGGGCATCCGCGCCAGCCGCCGCCTCACGCAGGGGGCCAGCCGCCCCGTGCACGTCGCTGACCACGTGGACCCGCATGCCGACACAGTAGGCAGACCGCTCCCCCGGCGGCGAGGCCCGCGCCCGAAATGACCCGGCCACCCGGATGACGCAGCCGCGAATGAGAGCACAGGGCACCGGGAACTGCTCAGATGGCGGAGTATCGCCGCCCTGGAGCGGACGGCTTAGGCTACCTATTAGTAGCTTGCGGGCCGGGCAGCGCGGGCGGCCAGCCAGTGCGGCCCAGTGCAAGGAGGCACTTATGCGCGAGTACAGCACCCCGGCCATCATCGGCATCCCCGCCTCCGCCCACCTGGCCGATACCGTCTTCGACCGCGGTGAGAACCATCCCGGCGCGGTGATCATGCGGCGCGCAGCGGCCACCGCCGGCCCGGCCGGGGACCGGGCGGCGCCATGGCGGGACGTCACCGCCCGCCAGTTCCGGGACGAGGTCGCCGCCCTCGCCAAGGGCCTGATCGCGGCCGGCATCGCGGCGGGCGAGCGGGTCGCCCTCATGTCGCGCACCCGCTATGAGTGGACGCTGGCCGACTACGCCATCTGGACGGCCGGCGCGGTCACGGTGCCGGTGTACGAGACGTCCTCCGCCGAGCAGGTGGAGTGGATCCTGGCCGACTCGGGAGCACGCGCCATCGTGGTCGAGTCACCCGCCCACCTGGAGACGATCGCCGAGGTGCTGCGGGGGCTGCCGGAGGTCAAGCGGGTGTGGCTGATCGAGGCCGGCCCTGCCGCGCCCGGGTCCGCCAGCACCGTGGACACTCAGCCGCTGGACGCGCTGGCGGGCGAGGGCGCCGGGGTCGGCGATGCCGACCTGTCCCAGCGCCGGATGTCGGTCGGCGCCGCGGACATCGCCACCATCATCTACACCTCGGGCACCACCGGCCGCCCGAAGGGATGTGCGATCACCCACGGCAACCTGCTGGCCAATGCCCGCAACACGGTCCACGGCCCGCTATCGGTCATCTTCGACAAGCCTGGCGCGTCTACGCTGCTGTTCCTGCCGCTCGCGCACTCGTTCGCGCGCATCATCGAGGTGGGCGTCGTAGAGGCGGGCGCGGTCCTGGGCCACACCCCCGACCTGGCCAGCCTGCTGCCGGACCTGGCGGCGTTCCGGCCCACGTTCCTGCTGGCGGTGCCCCGGGTGTTCGAGAAGGTCTACAACGGGGCCGCCCTGCAGGCATCCGACAGCAAGGTCAAGGACCCTATCTTCCAGGCCGCCGCGCGCACGGCAATCGCCTGGAGCCGCACTTTCGGCACCCACGAAGCCGGCTCGGGGGCCGGGCCAGGACTCGCGCTGCGGCTGCGGCACGCGATCTTCGACCGCCTCGTCTACGCCAAGCTGCGGGCCGCGATCGGCGGGAACGTGCAGTACTCGGTGTCCGGTGGCGCCCCGCTCGGCGAGCGCCTCGGCCACTTCTTCCGGGGCGCGGGAATCACCATCGTCGAGGGCTACGGCCTCACCGAGACCACCGCCGCCTCCACCGTCAACCGGCCGGGCCGCAACAAGATCGGCACCGTCGGCCAGCCGCTGCCCGGCGTGTCGATCCGGATCGCCGACGACGGCGAGATCTGCATCAGCGGCCACAACCTGTTCATCGGCTACTGGCACAACGACAGCGCGACCGCCGAGGCGCTCACCCCCGACGGCTGGCTGCGCACCGGCGACGTCGGCGAGCTCGACGGCGAGGGCTACCTGCGGGTGACCGGGCGCAAGAAGGAACTGATCGTGACCGCTGGCGGCAAGAACGTCGCGCCCGCCGTCCTGGAGGACCGGATCCGCGCCCACCCGCTGGTCAGCCAGTGCCTGGTGGTGGGAGACAGCCGCCCCTACGTGGCCTGCCTGATCACGCTTGACCCCGAGTCCGTCGGCCCCTGGCTGGCCCGGCATGACCGCCCGGCGGGCATGAGCACCGGTGACCTGGCCGGCGACCCCGAACTGCTGGCCGAGATCCAGGCCGCGGTGGACGAGGCCAACAAGGCGGTGTCCAGGGCGGAGTCCATCAGGAGGTTCCGGATCCTGGCAACCGACTTCACCGAGCAGGACGGGTACCTGACGCCCTCGCTCAAGGTCCGCCGCAACGTGGTCACCAAGGATTTCGCCAGCGACATCGAGGCGCTCTACTCCTGACCGGCTCCTGACCGGGCGGCCGCCGGGCCTGCCCGGCGGGTCAGCCGGCCAGGATCTGCTCCAGCCGCTGCGCGACCAGGTCCCACCGCCACTCCTGGTCCACCCAGGCCATGCCCTTCTCGCCCATGGCCCTGGCCCCGGCCGGGTCGGCGAGCAGCTGCGTCAGCCGGACCGCGGCCTCGTCCACGCTGCCACCCGGCACGACGTAGCCGGTCTCACCGGCACGGATGGCGTCGGGCGCGTTCCCGGAGTCGCCGCCGATCACCGGCAGCCCGGTCGCGGACGCCTCCAGGTAGACGATGCCAAGGCCCTCCACGTCCAGGCCGCGCCTGCGGGTCCGGCAGGGCATCGCGAACACATCGCCGGCGTCGTAGTAGGCCGGCAGCTCGGCCCAGGGCACCGGCCCGGTGAAGACGACCGAGCCGGCCACGCCGGCCCGGCTGGCCAGCCGCCGCAGCCGGTCCTGGTAGGGACCGCCGCCCACCAGCAGCAGCGCCGCATCCGGTACCGCGGCCCGCACCTGCGGCCAGGCCCGGATGAGGGTGTCCTGCCCCTTGCGCGGCACCAGGCGAGAAACGCAGACGGCCACCGGCCGGCCGGCGAGCCCGAGCCGCTCCCGGACCGCCGCACCGCCGGCGCCGGGCCGGAACGCGTCGGTGTCGACGCCGGGCGCGAGCCGGGCCATCCGGGCCGCCGCCGCCGGGGACAGCGCCCGGGCGAGCCGCACCCGCGTGTACTCGCCGAGGTAGGTGAGGGTGTCCACGGAGTCGCCGATCCGCCGCAGCAGGGTCCGTGCCCCGGGCAGCACCGCCCAGCCGGCCTCGTGGCCGTGGGTGACGGCGACCAGCCTCCGTGCTCCCGCCCGCCGCAGGGACGGCCCGAGCAGGCCGAGCGGCGCGGCGGCGCCGAACAGCACCGTGTCGCAGCCGTCGCGGCCGATGAGCCGGGCTGCCCGGCGCGCCACCGACGGCACCGGCAGCATGAGCGAGGTCGGGTGGCGCTCGACCGGGAACGGCTGGGCCGCGTCGAATTCGGCCGCCCCCTCCCAGGCGGGTGCGTACACGGTGACGCTGCCCGCCGGCAGCCGGACCGCGAGGGCATGCACGAAGGACTGGATCCCGCCGGGCCGCGGCGGGAAGTCGTTGGTCACGATCAGGACCTTGGGCATCGCGCTCCCCGCGTCGCGGGCACATCGGGTGCTCAGGGCGCGCTGTCCGTGCGCGCTGCCCGGCGACGGTAACGGGAGTGATTCTAGTGTTCGGCCCACCGTCCGCCGCGGAAGGTCAGCGCCGCGTGGTCACGGCCGGACGGCGCCGTCGAAGTTCGACGCATACCAGGAGGACGACAGGCTCACCTTCTCCACGGGGATGCCATAGGTGGGCGCGTCGATGAGCATCCCGCCGCCGACGTAGATGCCGACGTGGCTGTCACCGGCGAACTCCAGGATGTCGCCCGGCCTGAGCGCGGACGTGGACACCGACGGCAGCCCGGCCTGCCCGTAGCTGGTGCGCGGGATCGAGATCCCGGCCGCCGCCCACGCCGACATCGTCAGGCCGGAGCAGTCGAACCCGGCGCCGCACGGGCCGGTGCCGCCATACGTGTAAGGGCAGCCAAGCTGCGCATAGGCGAACGCGACCGCCTTCTGGGCCTGGGTACCGGTGGGGCCGTTGTACGTCCCGCCGGTGCCGCCACCACCGCCGACCAGGTTCTGCTGCTGCTGGGCGGTGAGGGTGGCCAGGATCCCCCGCTGCTGGGCGATGAGCTTGTTCAGGGCAGCCCGCTGCCCCGTGAGCCGCTTCTTGAGCGCGGCCACCGCGGTCTCGGTGCGCTTGACCGTCTGCTTGGCCCCGGCCAGCTGGCGGTCCATCAGGATGAACCCCTGGAGCTGCTGATGGCGGTCGGAGGACAGGTGAGTGAGAATTGCCGACTGTGCCAGCAGCGTCTGCGGGTTGTTTGAGGTCAGCACCGCCGCCGTCGAGGTCATGGTGCCGTTCTCGTACGCCAGGGACGCGATCTGCCCGATGGCGCCCTGCATGGCCTGGAACTGGGTCTGGTCCCTGGCAACCTCACGGTTGACCAGGCCAAGCCGCTGCTTGGCCGATGCGAGGTCCTGCGCGACCTGGTCATACCGCTGGGTGAGGAAGTCCAGCTGGCTGGTCAGCTTGTCGAGCTTGGCCTGGACCTGGCTGACGGTCGGCTGGGGCGCTGCCCCGGCCGACCCGGCGCTGACGACCAGCCCGGCGGCGGTGAGCAGTGAAACCGCCGCGCCAGCGGCGCGGCGTACGAGGGGAGAACGAGCTGCTGGATGCGTACCCACCTAGTGACACGCTCCTTCTTCCCGCCCCGCCGAGCCGGCTGATCTACCCCGGGTTCGGGCGGCGGACGATGCCCAGCGGCCTGGCCAGGGTTCCGGCCATGGCCGACTCACCCGTGGAGGCTCCTCAGGCGGGGAACCGAGGGCGGCCCTCCGGTGGGTCTCCGGCTCCCCGGCATCCGCTGCGCGGAACCGGGGCTTCGGCGGCGGCCGATCACCGTCGCCCATCATGACGACTGTGGAGTGATGCAGCCGGGGCTGACACTAGTGAAATGCAGCCGGCGAATTCAACCGCTTCGCGCACTCTGGTCTCACCTTTGGTCATCACCAGTCACACCCGTCCCACCCGCGCTACCCTGCCCCTGGTCAGGAGGCACGTGCCACCGGCGGCCGCAGCCGCAGCGGCGGCACCAGCCGGGCCTCGGCGAGCACCCGCAGGGCACGCTGCTCGGCCGCGCCGATCTCGGTCTGCTGGCCGGGTGGCCCGAGCAGTGCCGTGACGACGCAATCGGGGCAGGCGATGTCCCGCATCTCACACCGGTCGCAGTCAATCAGCATGGTCCCTCCGTCAGGCCGGGCGGCCGCACGAGGCGGCCGTACGGGGCACACGCTAGGAGAGGGCACTGACAGTCCGCGCGCCCGCCGCCGCGGACGGCGATTCACCCGAGCCGGGAGACGATCCTGACCGCGGCTTGACTGGTACTGGTGCGACGCCGGCTGGTGGCTGGATCGGCTGATCCAGCCCGGCGCGCCCGGGTCATCACCCAGCGCGCCAAACAATCAGGCATGCACTGGAGCGTCAACGGCGCGGCCGGCATCATCGCCTTGCGCTGCCAGCACGCCAGCGGCCGATGGGATGAACTCTGGACACCCCAAGCCCAGGCCAGCGGACTGCGGGCAGCCATCTGACAGACAACGACTCAGACACCCAGGCCAGACCCACAACCAAGATCATCCCCAACAAACCTGTCCTGGATGTGCGGCACGAACGCAGGGCCGCTTGATAGCGGCTGGTCACCGCGTCAGTCTGCGTGTGTGTCACGTTCAGGGAGCTCGATGCCAGACCAGCCCGTCGGCGGCGGCCCGCTGCGCGCAGCTATACGCCTTCGGCACGGGGGATATGCGGCCTGAGCGAGTGCCATCTGGCATCGGCTTCACCGATGCTGAGCTCGCGGCGCCCTGCTCATGGTCGTGCCGGCCTAATTTCCCTTTCTTGTTGCCGAAACGGACCCCGCTGCGCCCAGCCTCGCGCGCTGTTCCGCCGTCAGCTCCAGGTCCACCGCGGCCAGGCTCTCGTCCAGCTGCGCTACCGAGGAGGCGCCGACCAGCGGGATCACCGGGACCTCGGCTCCGATCAGCCAAGCCAGCACCACCTGGTTGACGGTCGCCCCGGCTTCCTTGGCCACCTCCCGCAGCACCGCCAGCCGGGCGGGCGTGCCCGGGTGGTCGAACCCGGCGCCCAGCGGCTTGTCCTGGCGGACGTAACCGCCGGCCAGCAGCGGCGAGTAGGCGACCAGCACGAGTCCGGGCTCGGCCCGCAGGTAGCTGAGCAGGTCCCCGCTGAGCACGCCCTGGTAACCGTCCTGGAGAGGCCCCCCGGCGGGCCGCGGCGAGATCGACGTCACCCCGGCGATCCGGGTGCCCCTGGACTGGGCCCGGCCGCGCGGCTGGCGGTCGGCCCGGCAGGTCGGTGCGCTGTTGCAGGTAGCTGTGGTGGTACTGCAGGACTTCGTAGCGGGGCAGGCCGGCCGCTGCGGCCAGGCTCCGGGCCCGCTCCACCCGCCACGCCCAGTGGTTGCTCACCCCCAGCAGGCCGACGGTGCCTTCGGCGACCAGTTCGGCGAAGCCCTCGACCGTCTCCTGCAGCGGCACCGCCGGATCCTCGATGTGCGCATACAGCAGATCCAGCCTCGCCATGCCGAGCCGTTCCCGGCTTCGCTCCGCGGACTCCCGGATCACCTTGGCCGACAGCCCCTCGGCGTTGTCAGTGAAGCTGGTGCCAGGGGCCAATGGCCGCGCCCCGAGCTTGGTGGCGACGACGATCTCGTCTCCGACACCGCGGCTGCGGCGCCAGCGGCCGAGCAGCTCCTCGCTCTCTCCGCCCTGACTGCCGTTGATCCAGAACGCGTAGTTGTTAGAGGTGTCGATGAAGGTCCCGCCGGCCTCGACATACCGGTCGAGGATCGCGAACGACGTCGGCTCGTCGATGGCCGTGCCGAACAGCATGCCCCCAAGGCTCAGCACGCTCACCTCGCGGCGTGTCCTCGAGTCCTTGCCGATCGCGGCGTATCTCATACGGGTTCCTCCCATACGGCCGGTCAAGTCCGGGCGCTAAGCAGGAGTCTGCATCCCAGAGCGGGCTCTAGGTCAACTCCGCCGGCGGGTGAGCCATCTGACAGACAGCCACACTCAGACCCCCAGGTCACCAAGATCGTTACCTACAAAACTGTCGTGCACCCGGTCCGGCGGTCCGGCGCGCCTGGGCCGGAACTGTCGGCACCCCGCCATACGGTTGCCACGTGATCATCCCGGACGCGGCAGCGCAGTCAGCACCGGCCCCAGTCCGGCATCCGTTCGGCGGCATCGACTTCGTCGTCGTCGACGTGGAGACGACCGGTTGGAGCCCGGATGACGCCCGCATCACCGAGATCGGCGCGGTCCGGGTGAGCGCGGGCGTCCCGCGGGAGCGGTTCTCCTCCCTGGTCAACCCGGGCAGCGTCATACCCGAGCGGGTCGCGGAGCTCACCGGCATCAGTGACGCGATGGTCGCGGCCGCGCCGCCGCTGGACCTGGTGCTGCCAGCGTTCCTGGCCTTCGCCGACGGCTGCGTGCTGACCGCGCACAACGCGCCGTTCGACATCGGCTTCCTCACCGCCGCCTGCCGGGCCTGCGGCCTGCCCTGGCCGGACCCCCCGGTGGTGGACACGGTGGCACTGGCCCGCCGGGTACTGCGCGAGGACGAGGTGCCCAACTGCAAGCTGTCCACCCTGGCGGACTTCTTCGGGGCCCGGACCCCGCCCCGGCACCGCGCCCTCGCGGACGCACTGGCCACCGCGGACGTGCTGATCGCGCTGCTCCCCCGGCTGGCCGCCGCCGGGGTCGGCACACTCGCCGAGCTGACCGCCCTGGAGGTCACCCGTCCGGCCGAGGCCACATCATGGCGGGTCCGGGCCAGCCGGGCCGCCCGCTCGCTGCTGGCCCGGCTGGCGGTACGCTACCGGCGATGGCTCGGCACCGGCGCCGCAGGAGGCAGACGTGATCACCGCGATCGTTCTGGTGCGGGCCGACGTGGCGCGCATCCCGGAGACGGCCGAGGCGATAGCCCAGATCCCCCAGGTCAGTGAGGTCTACTCGGTCACCGGCGAGTTCGACCTGGTGGCCCTAGTCCGGGTGCGTGCGCACGAGGAACTCGCCGACGTCATCCCCGGCACCGTCAACCGGGTCGATGGCGTCACCCACACCGAGACACACATCGCGTTCCGCACCTACTCACGGCATGACCTGGAAGCCGCGTTCGCCCTGGGATACCCCGAGGCCACCTGACATCACGGGGCATCTGACCGTCCCGTGCCCCGGGCCATGCCCGCGGGACCTGCGAGCCGGGCCAGGGCGGGCCGGTCAGGCCGGAGCTGCCTTCAGCCGCTGGCTCGCCGCCACCCACCGGTCGAGCAACCCGCTCGCGGCACCGGAGTCCAGCGCGGCTGCCGCCCGGGCGCAGCCGTCGGCCAGCGCCTGCTCCAGGCTGTCCGCCCCGGCCACACCGCTGGCTGCGGCCAGCGCCGCCGCGGCGTTGAGGATTACCGTGTCGCGCACCGGGCCTAGCTCGCCGGCGAGCACCGAGCGGGCCACCCCGGCGTTGTGGGCGGCGTCCCCGCCGCGCAGGTCGCCGGGCTTGGCGGCGGGCAGCCCGAGCGCGGCCGGGTCGAGCCGGGCCTGGCTCACCGTGCCGTCGTGGACCACCCATACCGTCGAGGTGTCCGCCGTGGTCAGCTCGTCCAGCCCGTCGTCGCCGCGGAACACCAGCGCCGAGCAGCCGCGCCCGGCCAGCACCCCGGCGATGACCGGGCCCATCCGCGGGTCGGACACGCCCACCGCCTGCGCGGCGGGCCGGGCCGGGTTGGCCACCGGGCCCAGGAAGTTGAAGACGGTCGGCACCCCGAGCTCGCGCCGGGGCACGGACGTGTGCCGCAGGGCCGGGTGGTAGAGCGGCGCGAACAGGAACGCGATCCCGGTCTCCGCCACCAGGGCGGCGCTGGACTGCGGCGGGAGGTCGATCACCACCCCGAGGGCTTCCAGCACATCCGCCGCCCCGCAGGCGGAGGAGGCCGCGCGGTTGCCGTGCTTGGCCACCCGGGCGCCCGCCGCGGCGGCGACGATCGCGCCCATGGTGGAGATGTTGACCGTGCGCGCCCCGTCCCCGCCGGTGCCGACCAGGTCCACCAGCGGGCCCGGCACGCTGATCGGGGTCGCCCGCTCCAGCATCGCCCCGGCCAGCCCGGCCAGCTCGGCGGGCGTCACGCCCTTGATCCGCAGCGCCACGCCGAAACCGGCGATCTGGGCGGGGGTCGCCGCGCCCTCCATGATCTCGCCCATCACCCAGGCGGTCTCATCGGAGGTCAGGGCCTCGCCCGCGATGAGCGCGCCGATCAGCGCGGGCCAGGTGGCAGGTCTGTCCATCGGCGGGTCAGGCCTGGGCGACTGCGCCGCGCTGGCGCATGAGGCCGGCGAGGGCACTGGCCAGCGCCCTCGGGTCGATCGGGTGGCTGACCACCGCGTCCGCGCCGGACCAGGTGCCGAGCCAGCCGTCGTCGGGGCGGCCGATGATGAGCAGCACCGGGGGGCAGTCGTGGATCTCGTCCTTGGCCTGCCGGCACACGCCCATCCCGCCGGCCGGCTGCGCCTCGCCGTCGAGCACCATCACGTCCGCCCCGCCGGCGTCGAGCAGCCGGAACAGCGCGGGCTCGGTGGCCACGTCGATGATCTCCGCCTCGGGCACGTCCGGCGCCGGGCGGCGCCCGATGGCCAGCCGGATCCGCGCCCGGGTGTCCGCATCATGGCTGTAAATGACGACCTTCATGCAGTGGATCGTACCGAGCCGGGAGGGCAGCCGGTGTTTGTCAGCCCCTGTTCGGGGGGTCGCTCGAACGTCGCCTACGGGATGTCGTAATAATGGCCCTCGTGGCCACAGCATCCGCGGCGAAGTCGCCGCCCCGATCACCGACCAGCCGGCCCAACCTGGTCAGCGTCGGTACCATCGTCTGGCTGTCTTCCGAGCTCATGTTCTTCGCGGCTCTGTTCGCGATGTATTTCACCATCCGCTCGGTGGACAAGAGCCAGGGGCTGCCCTGGCCCGGCGCCCACCTGAACCTGGCCCTGGGGACGGTCAACACCACGGTCCTGCTGCTGTCCAGCGTCACCTGCCAGATGGGCGTGTTCGCGGTCGAGCGCGGCCAGATCCGGCGGGCCGCCAGCATCTTCAACGTCTCCCGGTGGGGCCTGCGCGAGTGGTACGTGCTCTCCTTCCTGATGGGCCTGTACTTCGTGTGCGGGCAGGGGTACGAGTACCTGAGCCTCATCCGCGACGACCACCTGACGCTGTCCTCCAGCGGCTATGGGTCGGTGTTCTACATCCCGACCGGGTTCCACGGCCTGCATGTGACCGGCGGTCTCATCGCGTTCCTGTTCCTGCTGGGACGCACCTACGCCGCCAAGACCTTCACCCAGGAGCAGCAGGTCAGCGCCATCGTCGTCTCCTACTACTGGCACTTCGTGGATGTCGTGTGGATCGGCCTGTTCACCACCATCTACCTCATCCGCTGACCGCCCACGACCCACAACCCCTGACCGGAAACCGAGGCAGTAAGTGAGCTGGATCAAGCCGCGGCGACGGCACCCGGCCGCCGGGTACGCCGTCCTCTTGCTGGGGCTCGTCATCATCGGGGTGGTGTACGCGGCCATCGCCGGAGGCGGCAGCGCGGCCTCGGCGGCCACGCCCGGCGGCCCGTCGGCCCACGACATCGCCGTGGGCCAGGCACTGTTCGCGCGCACCTGCTCCTCGTGCCACGGCATGAACGCCCAGGGCACCTCGGCAGCCCCGAGCCTGGTCGGGGTCGGCGCCGCCGCCGTCGACTTCCAGGTGAGCACCGGCCGGATGCCGGGCAAGGACTTCGGCGCGGAGATGCCCCGCAAGCCGGTGACCTTCACCCAGCAGCAGATCCACCAGCTCGCGGCCTACATCGCCTCGCTGGGCGGAGGCCCCACCATCCCCTCGGCGGCCCAGGTGAGCCCGGCTGGGGCCGACATGGCGCTCGGCCAGCAGCTGTTCATCACCGACTGCGCGCAGTGCCACAACTTCGCCGGCGCGGGCGGCGCACTCACCTACGGCAAGTCGGCGCCCGCCCTGACCCAGTCCACCCCCACGCAGATCTACGAGGCGATGCTCACCGGCCCGGAGGCCATGCCGGTGTTCAGCGACACCACCATCACCCCCAGCCAGAAGCGCGACATCATCGCGTACGTCACCACGACCCGCGCCGAGCCGAACCCGGGCGGGTTCAGCCTGGGCCGGGTCGGGCCGGTGACCGAGGGCCTGGTCACCTTCCTGGGCGGTATCGCCATCCTGGTGTTCGCCGCAATGTGGCTGACGATGAAGCGACGTGAGGCATGAGCGAGTCGACCAGCAACCCCAGTGACATCCCACCGGACGAGAACGGCCAGGAGGCCGAGGAGCCGCGCGCGCCGCAGCGGGTGATCGGCACCCCGCCGCCGGCCCAGGCGCGCACCCTGCTCGGCGAGGACGAGGCCAACGGGTCCGCCCCGGTCCCGCGGGAACTGCCGGCTGAGCCGGACAACCCGGAAAGGGCAAAACGGGCAGAACGGGTCGTCGCCACCTGCTTCATCGTGTCCATGCTGGCCAGCATCGGGTTCATAGCCGCCTACGTGGGGCTGCAGGTCCATACGGTCAGCTCGGCCGCCAACTCCAACCTGGCCCTGGGCGTGGCCATGTCGGTCGCGTTCGGCGCCCTGGGGGTCGGCGCCACCATCTGGGTCCGGCAGCTGATGCCGCAGGTGGAGCTCACCGAGGCCCGCAAGCCGATGGCCTCCTCGCCGCAGGACCGGGCGGAGTTCTCCCAGACCTTCACCCAGGGCGCCGAGGCCAGCGGGTTCGTCAAGCGGCCGCTGGTGCGCCGGACCCTGATCGCGGCCACCCTGCCGCTCGCTGTCGCGCCGCTTGTCCTGCTGCGCGACATGGGCCCGCTGCCCGGCACCAGCCTGCGGCACACCGTCTGGCGCAAGGGGATGCGGCTGCTCGTCTACGGGCCGAACACGCCGCTGCGGCCGGCCGACTTCGCCATCCCGGGCCAGATGATCACCGTCGTGCCGGACGGGTTCCAGGACAACCTGGACGCGCTGGCGAAGGCGACCACCATCATCATCAAGTTCGGGCCCGGCGAGCTGCAGCCGCCCACGCAGATGAACTGGACGGTGGACAACATCGTCGCCTACTCCAAGATCTGCACCCACGTCGGCTGCCCGGTGGCACTGTACGAGCACACCACGCACCACATCCTGTGCCCGTGCCACCAGTCCACGTTCGACGCGACCCGCGGCGCTGAGGTGATCTTCGGCCCGGCTGCACGCCCGCTGCCCCAGCTGCCGCTCGGCACCGACGCGCAGGGCTACCTGATCGCCGAGAGCGACTACAACGTTCCGGTCGGCCCGAGCTTCTGGGAGCGGGGATGAGCAAGACCACTGATGCCATGGACGGCACCGGCAGATACCTCGACGACCGGTTCCGCGGCGCGCGCTCGATGCGCACGTTCCTGCGCAAGATCTTCCCCGACCACTGGTCCTTCCTGCTCGGGGAGATCGCCCTCTACTCGTTCATCATCCTGCTGCTCACCGGCACCTTCCTGACGTTCTGGTTCCAGCCGAGCATGACCGAGGTGACCTACCACGGCGCCTACGTGCCCCTGCACGGCATCCGGATGAGCGAGGCGTACGCGTCCACGCTGAACATCAGCTTCGATGTCCGCGGCGGCCTGCTCATGCGGCAGATCCACCACTGGGCGGCGCTGCTGTTCGTGGCGGCGATCATGGTCCACATGCTCCGGGTGTTCTTCACCGGCGCGTACCGCAAGCCGCGTGAGTTCAACTGGATCATCGGGATCGTCCTGTTCACGCTCAGCCTGCTGGAGGGGCTGTTCGGTTACTCGCTGCCGGATGACCTGCTGTCGGGGACCGGGCTGCGGATCACCCAGGGCGTGATGCAGTCCATCCCGATCGTCGGCACCTACCTGTCGTACTTCCTGTTCGGCGGGCCTTTCCCCGGGAACATCATCATCCCCCGGCTATATGTCATCCACGTGCTGCTGCTCCCGGCCCTGTTCCTGGCGCTGATCACCGCGCACCTGTTCTTCATGTTCCACCAGAAGCACACCCAGATGCCGGGCAAGGGCCGCACCGAGACGAACGTGGTCGGCGCCCCGATGTACCCGTACTTCATGGCCAAGACCGGGGCGTTCTTCTTCTTCATCTTCGCGGTGCTGGCGCTGTTGTCCACGTTCGCGCAGATCAACCCGATCTGGCTGTTCGGCCCGTACAACCCCTCCGGCATCACCGCCGGGTCCCAGCCCGACTTCTACATGGGGGCGCTCGAAGGCGCGCTGCGCATCATGCCCGCCTGGGAGTGGAACGTGCTCGGGCACACGTTCGCGTTCAACGTGTTCATCCCCGCCCTGGTGCCGCTCGGGATCATCTTCGGCGGCGGCGCGCTGTGGCCGTTCATCGAGCGCTGGATCACCGGGGACAAACGTGAGCACCACATCAACGACCGGCCGCGCAACGCGCCGACCCGGACCGGCATCGGGATGGCCGCCATCACCTTCTACGGCGTGCTGTGGCTGGAAGGCGCCAACGACGTCATCGCCGCCCAGCTCCAGATCCCGCTCTACCTGCTGACCTGGATCGCCCGGGTCGCGGTCTTCCTCGGGCCGGTCATCGCCTACTGGGTGACCAAGCGG
>DATKRG010000164.1:0-90370 GCA_035532275.1 Streptosporangiaceae bacterium
GTGGGACAGCGACCGCAGGGGTGACGAGTTCGGGCTGTCCTGGTCGGGGCCGTTCGACTCCGCCAGCACCGCCCGGCAGACCGCTGCCCTGGACGTCCTCAACACCCAGGTGTCGGCCGGCCTGGGCGGCTGATCTGCGGCGGCTGACCCGGCCACGCTGACCAGCCCGGCGCACTGGAACGGCTCCCGCTGGTCCGTCCCGCGGCCGGGCACATCTGGCACTCTGGGGAGGTGACGGCAGCAGGCCAGGCAGGCAGCGGCAGCGGCACCGCCAGCACGGCCGGGCGGGTCCGGGAGGAGACCATCCAGCGGCTCCAGCAGGCGACGGGCTCGCTGGGCACCGCGGCGATGGCATCGATGGAGCAGCGGCTCCCCTGGTTCCGCGGCATGTCGGCGGAGAACAGGTCCTGGGTCGGGCTGGTCGCCCAGGCCGGCATCGCCGCCTTCGTGGACTGGGTCAAGCACCCCGAGCGCGGCCGCCGCGCGGTGGCCGGCGAGGTGTTCGGCACCGCGCCGCGGGAGCTGGCGCGGGCGGTCAGCCTGCAGCAGGCGGTGGAGATGGTCCGGGTCACCATCGACGTGGTCGAGGCCCAGGTGGACGAGCTGGCCGCCCCCGGCGGTGAGGCAGAGCTGCGGGAGGCGGTGCTGCGGTACACCCGGGAGGTCGCCTTCGCCGCCGCCCGGGTCTACGCGCGCACCGCCGAGGCCCGCGGTGCCTGGGACGCGCGGCTGGAGGCCCTGGTCGTCGACTCCCTGGTCCGCGGCGAGGTCGGCGAGGGCGTGCACTCCTGGGCGTCGGCACTGAACTGGTCCTCCTCCCCGGTCGCGGTGATCGCGGGCACCACGGAGGACGGCGAGCCGGAGGGGCTCATCGACGAGCTGCGGGTGATCGCCCGCCGCGCCCGGCTCGACCTGCTGGCGGGCGTGCAGGGGAACACGCTGGTGGTGGTGCTCGGCGGTACCGCCGACCCGCTGCCAGCGGCGCACCAGCTGGCCGGCCGGTTCGGCCCCGGCCCGCTGGTGGTCGGGCCGGTCGTGGCCGACCTCTACACCGCGGCGCGCTCGGCCGCCGCCGCCCTCGCCGGGCTGCGTGCCGCTCCCGCCTGGCCCGACTGCCCACGGCCGGTCCGGGCTGATGACCTGCTGCCCGAGCGCGCACTCGACGGCGACGAGGCCGCCCGCGCCGAGCTCGTCCAGGACGTCTACGAGCCGCTGCTCAGCGGCGGATCGGCGCTCATCGACACCGTCATGACCTACCTTGAGCAGGGGTTCTCACTAGAAGCAACCGCAAGGATACTTTTCGTGCACCCCAACACGGTCCGCTACCGGCTGCGCCGGGTCGCCGACCTGACCGGGCTGAGCCCGGTCAGGGGACGGAGCGGATTCACCCTCTGGGTGGCCATTGTCCTAGGACGCCTGATTCACAAGCGAACATAGCTTGTGGAGAACCGACAGAATCTGACCCCTGAACTTCGTGCTCTTCCGCATCCTTGTGGCAGAGTTCTACAGTGCAGGGTAAGAACATGCTCGTCTTCGCAGCGCCGGGCCAGGGTGCGCAGGCCCCGGGCTTCCTCTTCCCCTGGCTGGATCTTCCCGGCTTCGCCGACTGTCTCGGCGCCTGGTCCGACCTCGCCGGATGCGACCTGATCGCGTGCGGCACCACGGCCGGTGCGGACGAGATCAGGGACACCGCCATCGCCCAGCCGTTGCTGGTCGCGGCGGCCATCGCAACCGTCGAGGCCCTGTGCGGGGACCTGGGCCAGGCACGCCGCCAGGCCGGGATCGTGGCTGGCCACAGCGTCGGCGAACTGGCCGCCGGTGCCATCGCCGGTGTGCTCACGCCCGAGGACGCGATGCGCCTGATCGCCGTCCGCGCCGGGGCCATGGCACGGGCCGCGGCGGCAGAGGAGACCGGCATGACCGCGATCCTCGGCGGCAGCGAGCCCGAGGTGCTCGCCGCCCTCGAGGCGCTCGGCCTCACCCCCGCGAACATCAACACCACCGGGCAGATCGTCGCCGCCGGCACCCTGGCCCAGCTGGCCGCGCTGGCCGCGGACCCGCCCGCAGGCGCCCGGCTGCGCCCGCTCTCGGTCGCGGGCGCCTTCCACAGCCCGCACATGGCACCCGCCGCCGCGGCGCTGCGCGAGGCCGCGGCCGGGGTCAGCGTCCACGACCCGGCCATCACCTTGCTGTCCAACCTGGACGGCGCCGCCGTCAGCACCGGCGCCGACTGGCTGGAGCGGATCATCACCCAGGTCAGCGCGCCGGTCCAGTGGCAGGAGTGCATGGCGACCATGGCCAGCCTGGGTGCCAGCGCGTTCATCGAGCTGCTGCCCGGCGGCACCCTGGCCGGCCTGGCCAGGCGGGCGCTGCCCGGGGTGGCGACGGTCGCGCTGAAGACCCCCGACGACCTCGCCTCGGCCCGCACCCTGCTGGCCGAGCACGGTGCGGTCAACCCTTTTGAGGACGGCCAGACACCCGAATGGCGGCTGCTCGTCGCTCCGCTCGACGGCACGTTCCGGGCTGGCGACCCGGGCCACGTGCTGATCCCCGGTGTGGCCGTCACCTCCGGCGCCGCGCTGGGGCACGTCGAGGTACGGGCCGGCCAGCACGCGATCTCCCCCTCGTACCCGGGCACCATCCTGGAGTGGCTGGTCGAGGACGGGGACCCGGTCAACGTCGGCCAGCCACTGGTCAGGCTCCAGCCGGAAGGAACCGAGTGACACCCGCGGCAGGCACCCGAGAGGCAGGACATCGATGCGACTGACCGAGGCTGTGCCAGGCGCCCGGATCCTCGCCTTCGGCGGCTACCAGCCAGCCAAGGTCGTCACCAACGACGACATCGCCGCGTCCGGGGTGGACACCAGCGACGAGTGGATCCGCAGCCGGGTCGGGATCGCCAGCAGGCGGATCGCCGGGCCGGACGAGAGCCTGGCCGACATGGCGGCCGCCGCGGGCGGCAAGGCGCTGGCCGCGAGCGGCCTGTCCGCCGCCGACATCGACCTGGTGATCGTGGCCACCTGCACCCCCGAGGCACCGATCCCCAACACCGCCGCCACCGTGGCGACCAGGCTCGGCATCGCCGCACCAGGCGCCTACGACCTGAACGCGGCCTGCGCCGGGTTCTGCTACGCGCTCGCGACCGCCAGCGACGCGGTCCGGGCCGGCACCTCCCGGCATGTGCTGGTGATCGGCGCCGAGAAGCTGTCGGCGTGGGTGGACTGGACGGACCGCTCGACCTGCATCATCTTCGCCGACGGGGCGGGCGCGGCCGTGGTCGGCCCGGCCGATGACCCGCAGGCCGGGCCCGGCATCGGGCCGGTTGTCTGGGGCAGCGACGGCGCCATGGCCGACAAGATCGCCATCGCGGACCGGAACTCGTTCATCGTGCAGGAAGGGCAGGCGGTGTTCCGCTGGGCCACCACCGCCCTGCACCCGGTCGCGAAGAAGGCCTGCGAGCTGGCCGGGGTGGACCCGGCCGAGCTGGTGGCGTTCGTCCCGCACCAGGCCAACCTGCGCATCATCGAGGCCATCGCACGCAAGATCGGCGCGCCGCAGGCGCTGGTCGCCGACGACATCGTGACCGCCGGCAACACCTCGTCGGCGTCGATCCCCCTCGCCCTGTCACGGATGATCGAGCGCGGCGAGATCGGCTCAGGCGCGGCCGTTCTGCTGCTGGGCTTTGGGGCGGGCATCAGCTACGCCGCACAAGTGATCACGGTACCCTAGCCGGGCCCTGGCGCCGGGGCACTGCTCCCCGAGCCGCCTACAACCACATGAAGGAGAAGACGGGCAGATGGCCATGACCCAAGAGGAAATCCTGACCGGCCTCGGCGAGATCATCGACGAGGTGGCCGGCGTCCCCGCCGACCAGGTGACCCCCGACAAGAGCTTCGTCGACGACCTGGACATCGACTCGCTGTCGATGGTCGAGATCGCGGTGGCCGCCCAGGACAAGTTCGGGGTGGAGATCCCCGACGACCAGCTGAAGAACCTCAAGACCGTCCAGGACGTCATCGACTACGTGCGCAGCGCGGGCGTCTCGGCCTGACCGGGGCGGGCCCGCGCCCGCCGCATCTGGCCGGCCGGAGGTTACCTCCAACCGAACTCTAAGGAGCGATTCACAGTGCGGGCAGACCAACCACGCGTCGTCGTCACTGGTCTGGGCGCGACCTCGCCGGTGGGCGGTGATGTCGCCACGACCTGGGCATCGCTGCTGGCCGGGCGGAGCGGAGCGCGCAGGCTCGACAAGGACTGGGCACCGGACCTGCCGGTGCAGATCGCCGCGCCCGCCGCGGTCGACCCGGCAACGGTGATCGACCGCGTGCAGGCGCGGCGGCTGGACCGGTGCGAGCAGCTGGCCCTCGTCGCCGCGCGCGAGGCGTGGGCGGACGCGGGCAAGCCGGAGGTCGCGCCGGAGCGGCTCGGGGTGGTGGTGTCCAGCGGCATCGGCGGCATCGCCTCCACCCTCGCCGCCTACGACACGCTGAAGGAGAAAGGCTGGCAGCGCCTCTCCCCGTTCACAGTTCCCATGCTCATGCCGAACGGATCGGCGGGGTGGATCGGCATCGAGCTCAACGCCCGCGCCGGGGTGCACACCACGGTGAGCGCCTGCGCGTCCGGCGCCGAGGCGATCGGCTACGCCGTCGAAATGATCCGCTCCGGCCGGGCCGACGTGGTCCTGGCCGGCGGCACCGAGGCGGCGATCATCCCGCTGAACATCGCCGCGTTCGCGGCGATGCGGGCACTGTCCACCCGCAACGACGAGCCGGAACGCGCATCCCGCCCGTTCGACAAGGGCCGGGACGGCTTCCTGCTCGGTGAGGGCGCGGCCATGGTGGTGCTGGAGTCCGCCGAGCACGCAGCCGCGCGCGGAGTGCCCGTGTACGCGGTCGCCGCGGGGGCCGGCTACTCCGCCGACGCCCACCACATCGCCCAGCCCGACCCGGACGGGACCGGCATCGTCACCGCCATCCAGCGGGCGCTCGCCGACGCGGGCCTGAGCCCGGAGGAGGTGGTGCACGTCAACGCGCATGCCACCGCCACCCCGGCCGGGGACGTGGTCGAGGGCCAGGCGATCGTGGCGGCGCTCGGCCCGGCCGCGTCCAGCGTGGTGGTGTCCGCCACCAAGTCCATGACCGGGCACCTGCTCGGCGGGGCTGGCGCGCTGGAGTCGGTGGCCACCATCCTCGCGCTGCGGGACCGGGTGGCACCCCCGACCATCAACCTCGACGACCCCGATGACGAAGCCGGTGTCGACATCGCCACTGAGCCGCGAGACCTCACGCCGCATGGCAGCGGGCCGATGGCCGCGCTGAACAACTCGTTCGGATTCGGGGGGCACAACGTCTGCCTCGCCTTCACCGCCGCCTAGCCCACACTCCCAAGCCAGTGCGAGGAGAGTTCCGTGACCGTAGTCGACAGCCGCAGCCAGGCCGCACAGGCCAAGGCCGGGCCCGCTGATGACGGGCGGCCGCCGCGCCCGCCGGCCCTCACCCGTGACCCAGAAGTCCGGCTGGAGGCCCTGTTCGACCCCGGTACCCTGCGGCTGCTCACCCCGCATGACGACAGTGGCGCGCTGGCGGCGGCCGGGCAGATCGGCTCGATGCCGGCGGTGGCCTTCGCCAGCGACCCGCGGGTCCAGGGCGGGGCCATGGGCACAGCCGGCTGCGCGGCGATCGTCGCCGCCTACGACCAGGCCATGGCCACCGGCGCCCCGGTGATCGGGCTGTGGCACTCCGGTGGTGCGCGGCTGCGGGAGGGCGTGGAGAGCCTGCACGCCGTGGGCACGGTGTTCGCGGCCATGACCCGCGCCTCGGGGAAGGTGCCGCAGATCTCGGTGGTGCTCGGTGCCGCCGCCGGCGGCGCCGCCTACGGGCCTGCCCTGACCGACGTGGTGATCCTGTCCGAGCAGGGGCGGATCTTCGTCACCGGGCCGGACGTGGTCCGCAGCGTGACCGGTGAGGACGTGGACATGGCCCGCCTGGGCGGGCCGGAACCGCACAGCCGGCGCTCCGGTGTCGTGCATGTCGTCGCCGGCTCCGACGCTGAGGCGATCGCCCGTGCCCGGGAGCTCGCGCTGCTGCTCGGCAAGCAGGGCGAGGTCGAGCTCGGCAAGGTGCAGCTGGACACGGTGCAGCAGGAGACGCGGCGGCTGGAGTCCGGCGGCCGGGACGGCGCCGACAGCTTCGCCTCGCTGCTGCCCGAATCGCGGCGGCGCGCCTACGACGTGAAGCCGCTGATCGCCGAGCTGCTGGACGAGCCGGGTGTGGAACTGCACCCCCGCTGGGCGCCGAACGTGGTCACCACCCTCGGCCGGCTGGCCGGGCGGACCGTCGGCGTGGTGGCCAACAACCCGCTGCGGCTCGGCGGCTGCCTGGACGCCACCTCGGCCGAGAAGGCCGCGCGCTTCGTCCGCATGTGCGACGCGTTCGGCGTGCCGCTGGTCGTGCTGGTGGACGTGCCCGGCTACCTGCCCGGGGTCGGGCAGGAGTGGGACGGCGTGGTCCGGCGCGGCGCCAAGCTGCTGCACGCGTTCGCCGAGGCGACCGTGCCCCGGGTCACGCTGGTGACCAGGAAGGTCTACGGCGGCGCCTATATCGCCATGAACTCCCGCGCGCTGGGGGCGACCCGGGTGTTCGCCTGGCCGGGGGCCGAGGTGGGGGTGATGGGCGCGATCGCCGCGATCCGGATCCTGCACCGGCGGACCCTGGCCGACGTGCCGCCGGAGAAGCTGCACGAGGTGGAGGCGGAGCTGGCAGCCGAGCACGAGCGGGAGTCAGGCGGCCTGGAGCGCGCCCGGGCAATCGGCGTCATCGACGAGATCATCGAGCCGGCCCGGACGCGGGAGGCGATCGCCCGCGCCATCGCCGCAGCGCCGCAGGTGCGCGGTGCGCATGGCAACATCCCGCTGTAAGCAGATCAGCTGCCAGCGATGACACGCCTGCTGGTGGTCGAGCACGACCACGACGCCCCGGCCGGGGTGCTGGCCGCCTGGGCCAGCGCCAGGGACCTGACGGTCACGACGGTGCGGCTGCACGCCGGGGACCCGCTGCCGCCCCCCGCCTCCGCCTGCGACGCCGCGGTGGTGCTCGGGTCCGAGCAGACCGCCTACAACGACTCCGTGCCCTGGCTGGCGCGGGAGCTGGCGTTCGTCGCGCGCCTGCTGAGTGCCGGGGTCCCGGTGCTGGGCATCTGCTTCGGTGGCCAGGTGCTGGCGCGGGTGCTAGGCGCCCGCCTGTACCGGCTGGCGGAGCCGGAGATCGGGTGGGTGCGGGTCACCAGCAAGCAGCCGGGCCTGCCGGACGGCCCGTGGCCGTCCTGGCACTATGACGCCTTCGACCTGCCATCGGGCGCGGCCGAGCTGGCCACCAACGAGGTCTGCCTGCAGGCGTTCACGCTTGGCCCGCACGCCGGGGTGCAGTTCCACCCCGAGGCCACCGAGCCGATCGTGGCGTCATGGCTGGCGAACAGCGACCCGCCGCCGGGCCGGCACCTGACCGATCCCCTGTTCACCGGCGCCGGCGCCTGGGACGAGGCGGCCACCAGCGCCGGGACGTTCTTCTCGGCCTGGCTCGACGGCGGGCTGGCCAGCCAGGTGCATCCGTAGGCCCATGGGAGATCCTCCTGGGCCGGCGGTACCGCCGTACGCGGCGCGCCGCCGCTTCGCGAGGAGGTTGCCCGTCCGCAGCGGACGATAAGGGGAAAGGAAAGTAGCCACTCCTTTCCACTTTCAACATATAGCGCACCGGGGGGCTTGCGGCAAGACCCGGGTCGTGCGGCAGAATCGCTGGCCGAAGCCAGAACCTGGCGGAAATGGGAGTCGCGAAGTGCGCGTGTTGTTGTCGGCGTATGGGTCGCGCGATCGGAGCTGATGCCGTGAACCCCCTGACTGCCAGCGCGTTTGACCTTCCCGACCGCCTCTCCCCCAAGGCCGACCCGGCGCTGATCGCCGGCGATGAGCAGCACTTCGCGGCCATCGCGGAGAGCCTCGGGCAGTCGATCGCCGACCTGTCCGGCCGCCTCGATGCCGAGCGCAGGGCGCCCGGCGGCATAGGCCAGGAGGCGATGGACCGGGACATGCAGATCCACCGGCTGACCGCTCGCCTGCGCGCCCTGCGCCGCTTCGGCCTGGACCTGTGCCTCGGGCACATGGTCAGCGCAGACAACCCCGAGCCCGTGTACGTCGGGCGGCTTGGCCTCACCGACAGCGCGGGCCGCCGGCTGCTGCTCGACTGGCGTTCCCCCGCGGCTGAGCCGTTCTTCGGAGCGACCCACGCCAGCCCGATGGGTCTGGCAAGCCGCCGCAGGTACCGCTGGACCCGCGGCCGGATCAGCGACTACTGGGACGAGGTGTTCACCCCGGACGGGCTAGTCGGGCACGCCGCGCTCGACGACCAGTCCGCCTTCATCGCCAGCCTGGGCAGCAGCCGGTCGGCCCGGATGCGAGACGTGCTCGGCACCATCCAGGCCGACCAGGACGCCATCATCCGCGCGGGATCCCGCGGCGCTCTCGTCGTCGACGGCGGCCCGGGTACGGGCAAGACCGTCGTCGCGCTGCACCGCTCCGCCTACCTCCTCTACTCCGACCCCCGCCTCGGTCACCGCCGGGGCGGCGTGCTGTTCGTCGGTCCGCACCAGCCCTACCTGGCCTACGTCGCCGACGTCCTCCCCAGCCTCGGGGAGGAGGGCGTGCAGACCTGCACCCTGCGGGACCTCGTCGCCGAGGGAGCCGCGGCAGTGACCGAGACCGACCCGAACGTGGCTCTCCTGAAGTCGTCCGCGAACCTGGTGACCGCGATCGAGACGGCCGTCCGGTTCTACGAGAACCCGCCCACCAAACCGATGACGGTCGAGACCCACTGGTCCGACATCAGGCTGAGCACCGGCGACTGGGCCGAGGCGTTCGAAGCACAGGCCCCCGGTACTCCGCACAACGAGGCGCGCGATCAGATCTGGGAGGCGCTGCTCACGATCCTGATCGACAAGCGCGACGGCGACGCCCCGGCGCACCTGCTCCGCAAGTCGCTGCTGCAGAACAGGGAGCTGCTCACGGCCCTCAACCGGGCGTGGCCGCTGCTCTGGGCGGCTGACCTCGTCGCAGACCTGTGGTCGGTACCCGCCTACCTGCGGCTGTGCGCTCCCTGGCTCAGCCCCGATGACATTGCGAAGCTGCAGCGCGGGGACGCCCAGGCCTGGACGGTGTCCGACCTGCCGCTCCTGGACGCAGCACGGCAGCGGCTCGGCGACCCGGAGGCGTCACGGCGGAAGCGCCGGCATAACGCCGCGGTCGCCGCCGAACGCGAGCAGATGGCCCGGGTCGTCGACAACCTGATCGAGGCCGCCGACGACGAATACGGCGTAGGCCTGGTGACGATGCTGCGCGGCGAGGACTTCCAGGACGCCCTGATCGACGAGTCCGCACTGGCCAGCACCGACCCGGACGTGCTCGCTGGCCCGTTCGCGCACATCGTCGTGGACGAGGCGCAGGAACTGACCGACGCGGAGTGGCAGATGTTGCTGCTCCGCTGCCCGTCCCGGAGCTTCACCATCGTCGGGGACCGTGCCCAGGCCAGGCACGGGTTCACGGAGTCGTGGCAGGAACGGCTCGAGCGGGTCGGGCTCGACCGGATCAAGCTGGCCACCCTGAGCATCAACTACCGGACGCCGCAAGAGGTCATGGCGGAAGCCGAGCCGGTCATCCGGGCCGTGCTCCCGGACGCCAACGTGCCAGCCTCCATCCGCAGCAGCGACGTCCCCGTCGTGCACGGCTCTGCTTCGGATCTGAGCCCGATCCTCGGCACCTGGCTCGCCGCGCATGCCGACGGGGTCGCCTGCGTCATCGGCGATCCCACATTCCGGGCGACGTCCCGCATCCGGTCGCTGACCCCGGAGCTGTCAAAGGGGCTCGAGTTTGACCTGGTCGTCCTCATCGACCCAGAGGCGTTCGGCAGGGGTATCGAAGGAGCGGTCGACCGCTATGTCGCGATGACCCGGGCAACCCAGCAACTCGTCATCCTCACCAGCTCCTGACGTCGGCCAGGGTCACTCGGCGGTTAGGTCGCACTGATACCAGGTGCCTGACTTGCCGCCGAGGTCGGCCGGGTCGGCCGGGCCAACCGGGACGAACCCGGCCTTGGTCAGCACCTTCTGGGACGCGGCATTCCCGCGGGCGGTGGCCGCCCTGAGCGTGCGCAGCCCGTGCCGCGCCGCCGCCAGCCGGCACAGCTCCCGGACGGTCGCGGTCGCCACGCCACGGCCGGCGACGTGCTGCGCGACCCGGTAGCCGAGTTCCGCAGTGCCGTCCTCGAAGTTGACCAGGTTGAACCGGCCCAGTACCGAGCCATCCTCGGCGACGAGCACATAGAAGGCGCCGATGCCGGCCTCCTGCTCGGCCACCAAGGCGCTGTGCCGCTCGGTGAACTGGCCGAAGAACTCGTCGCCGCGGTCGGAGACCGAGGCAGCGAAGTAGGCGCGGTTCGCCAGCTCGAAGGCCAGGACCGCCGGGGCATGGCCAGCATGCAGCCGCTGCAGCTCAGGCACTGCCCAAATCTACCCAGATGGTGCGCTGAGGCCACCTGTGTTTCCGCCGCGCCAGGCTGGCCCTGGTGTGCTGGTGGTGGATGAGACCGGGGACAGCCAGGCGGGCAAGTGTCGCCGGAGTACTAATGGGCGACGTCGATCACCAGCCGGGAGCCGGCACCGGGGCCGTTCAGCAGGAAGACGCGGAACGGCAGGGACTTTGCCCTGACCCCGACGCCGGCACCTCACCGCTCCGGTTCGGCCGCGGCGGGAAGGCGGCGGCAGGCGGCGACCACGGTGTCCCAGAAGCGGGCCGCGTCGACCGAGGTGATGACGAGGGCGTTGCAGGCGTCGGCCGGGGCGCGGAAGTCGGTGACTGTCATGCCGGCCGTCCACCGGCCCATGGTCTCCACCTCGACCCGGGCGGGCCGGCCGCCGAACAGCCATGGCTCGGCGGCCAGCGCCACCGCGCAGACGTCGTGCACGGCCGGGCCGTCACCGACCGGATCCTCGCCGGCCTCGCCCGGGGAGCCGTCCGGCCCGCTGCCGGCCGTGCCGTGGGCGGGCCGGGTCTCGTCGGCGCGGTACCCGCCCAGCCCGGGCAGCAGCAGGTCGCTGCCCAGCCGTCCCAGCCCGCGCAGCCGCTCCCGCACAGCCGGCCCGGCCCGGGCCTGCAGTGTCACGTCGAGCCCGACCATGGTCACCCGCCACCCGGCGCCGAACACGATCGCCGCCGCCTCCGGGTCGGTGGCGATGTTGAACTCCGCGGCCGGGGTGACGTTGCCCCTGCCCGCTGACCCGCCCATGATCACGAAGTCGGCGACCTGGCTGGCCAGCGCCGGGTGCCGGCGGATGGCGAGCGCGATGTTGGTCAGCGGGCCGGTCGCGACCAGGGTGACCTCCCCCGGCGACCCGGCGATGGTCTCGATGAGCAGATCGGTCGCGGGCTGGGCAGCGGGCCGGCCCCGCGGTGGCGGCAGGCGTGCCTGGCCCAGGCCGGACTCGCCGTGCACATGCCGGGCGTCGGCGAACGGGCGCAGCAGCGGCACCGGGCTGCCGGCCGCCACCGGCACCTGGCCGTGGCCGGCGAACTCCAGCACGCTCAGCGCGTTGGCCGTTGTCCGCTCCAGGCTCACGTTGCCGGCCACCGTGGTGACGCCGCACAGGTCCAGGCCCGGATGGCCACAGGCGTAGACGATCGCGAACGCGTCGTCGATCCCCGGGTCGCAGTCCAGCAGGATCCGCTTGGGCGGTGCGGCGGGCGGCGGCACCTGCGGCGATGACGCGGCGGGCTGCGGGGTGACCATCAGGCCAGGCTAACGCTGCGCGCCGGTGGGCCTGCCCCGGCGCGGGCGCAGGTACACCAGGTCGATCATGGCCCTGGTGTCCCCGGCGTCCCTGGCGGTGCGGTACCAGCGCTGGGCTTCGCTGGCCTCCCCCTGCCGCTTGTGCAGCAGGGCCAGGTTCACCATGGCATCGGTGTCGCCGGCCTCGCTGGCGGTGCGGTACCACCGCAGCGCGTCGATGACGTCGTCCCGCCGTTCCAGCATCAGCCCGAGGTTGACCATGGCGGCGGTGTCCCCGGACAGGCTGGCGGTGCGGTACCAGCGTTCGGCTTCGGCCAGCTCTCCCCGCCCCTCCAGCAGGATGGCCAGGTTGATCATGGCGGTGGTGTCGCCGGCCTCGCTGGCGGTGCGGTACCACTTCTCGCTGCCGACGGCGCCTTCGCGCCGGGTGACCAGGATCTGCAGATAGTCCTGGGCGGCGGCGTCGCCCGCCTCGGCAGCCAGGCGGCACCACTGCTCGGCCTCGGCCTCCTCGCCCCGCTCACCGAGCAGCAGGGCCAGGTTGTAGCTGGCGATCATGTCGCCGGCCTCGGCCGCCGCCCGGTACCACCGCTCGGCCTCGGCGTTATCGCCCCGCTCGCTGAGCAGCAGGCCCAGCAGCACCATGGCCGCGGTGTGGCCGGCCCGCACGGCCAGGCGGCACCACTGCTCGGCCTCGTCCACCTCACCGCGCCGTTCCAGCAGCACGGCCAGGTTGTACATGGCCATCGCCTGGCCGGCCCCCGCGGCTGTCCGCCACCACCGCTCCGCCTTGGCGTCCTCACCCCGCTGCTCCAGCAGCCGCCCGAGGTTGACCATGGCGACGATGCCGCCGCCCGCTGCCGCCCGCCGGTACCAGCCCTCGGCCTCGGCGGTCTTCCCCTGCTGCTCCAGCAGCAGGGCCAGGCTCACCATCTCGTCCGTGCCGCCAGCAGCCGCAGGCCGGGGCGGCCGGATTGGTGCACTATCTCCCCGCTCGTCAAGCATTGGTCAAGCATGGCAGCTATGACCGGCGGGTGAGCACGCGCGGGCACAAACCCGGGCAGGGGTCAGCCAGTGGCGTGCAGCCAGCGGACCGGGGCTCCGTCACCGGCGCAGCGGAACGGCTCGAGTTCGTGGTCCCAGGGCTGGCCGAGCAGCCGGGCGATCTCGTCGGCCAGGGAGCTGACCCGGTCCACGGCAGTCCCGGGCGCGCCGAGCCGGGGGCGGCAGACCACGCCGGATTCGGCGGCGGCCGCCACCGTCATCGCCGCCCGCAGGCGGCTCTCCGGGATGAGGATGTCACCGTTGGCCATCGTGACCGCCGAGAACAGCCCCAGATCGGGGGTGTAGTTGTAGCGCATGGCGTCACAGCCGGGGCTGGCCTCCTCGGTGATCTCGAAACGCAGCCGGTTCCATCCGGCCAGTGCCGATGTGATCGCCGCGGACGTCCCCGGCCGTGCCTGCCAGTTCAGCTCGGCACGCACCATGCCGGGCGCCGCGGGCTGGTTCACCCACGGCAGATCCACGGCCACGCCGATAGCCCCGGCCACCGCCCACTCAATGTGCGGGCACAGCGCCGGGGGCGCGGAATGAACCTGCAGCACGCCACTAACAGACACCAGGCCTCCCTGCGAGCGAACGAGATGCGTCTTCCCCAACGACCTCGGCTCCGCGCGCCGACCACCCGGGGCCCTGCCGTGCTGCGGGCAGGCTCCAGTTCGTATTCTGCCTCACCAGCAACCGCCGGCACCAGCACTTTCCGCGTGTCGCGGCGGCGTGATGTAGTTGATGGGTGACCCCCGGCCAGGCCGCCCCCGCCACCCCTGGCATGCCCACGAATGTCGCCGAACGTGACATCGCGGGTTTGCTGTTCGTCGCCGAGATGTACGGCGTGCAGCTCGACCAGCTGGCCGCTCTGCTCGGCGTCACCGAACCGCGGGCACGCGGCGTCACGGCCAGCTGGCAACGCGCCCGCTATGCCGAGTCGGCACGGCTCGGGCCGGGCCCGCCGTGGGTCTGGCTGTCCCGGGCCGGGCTCGCCGCCTGCGGGCTGCGTTCCCCCGCCACCGCGCCGGCGCTGTCCCGGCTGGCGCACCTGCGGGCGGTGGCGGCGGTGCGGCTGGCGCTGGAGGCCACTCCCGGCTACCGCGGCGCGGGCGCGTTCTGGCGCAGCGAGCGCCGGCTCCGGGCGCGGATGGGGGGCCGGGTCGGGTTACGGGAGCACGTCCCCGACGGGGAGGTGCACTGGCCGGACGGGGCGCCGGTTGCCTGGGCCGGCGAATGCTGGGCGGTCGAGGCCGAGCTGACCCGCAAGACCGTCGCCAGGACAGCCGCCATCATGCGGGAGATCCTCACCAGGACCGGCGACTACGGCTGCCCGGCGGCGCAGGCCCGTGAGCCGGGCCGGCCGCCGCGGCATGACCGGGTGCTCTACCTGTGCTCGCCCGCCGCCCGCCCCACCGTCGCCCGGGCGCGGGAGATGGCCGGTGCGCTCGGCGCCCGGGTGGAGACCCGTGACCTGCCGCCCGGTGCCGCCCTGCCCGGCCTGCCCGGTGCTGGCCTGCCCGGTGCTGGCCAGTCCCGTGCTGGCCAGTCCCGTGCTGGTGCGCCGTCATGATCCGCCGCTACCTCGGGCTGCTGGCGCTGCTGGCCGTGGGCCGCCTGCTGATCCGGCTGGCAGGGCTGGCGGTGATCGCCGCGCTGGCTGTCGCGGCCGCGCCGGTGTCGCTGGTGGCTGCCTACGCGGCCACCATGGCCTGGCTGGCGGGCTGGCCGCCGCGGCGGCTCTACCGGGCCGCGCTGTGGTGCCTGCCGATGGTGGTGGTCTGGCTGGCCGCGACCGCTGTGACCACCCGGTCGTGGCGGCAGGTGGCCGCCGCGCCGTACCTGGCCTGGCTCGCCATGTGGCACGGGGCCGCGGCTGGGTCCGTCGCGCTGGCCGCGCTGACCATCGCCCCGGCGGCGATCCCGCTCGGCCTGGCCGCGGGCGGGCTGGCCTGGGCCTGGCGGGGCTATGCGATGCGGACCGGCACCGGCGGCCTGTCCCCCGGCTCCGCCGTGAGCTTCGACCGGCGGCAGTGGCGGCACCAGGCCCGCAGTGCGCGGGCCAGGATCGCCGCGCCTGGTGCGGTACCGCTGCTGTCCCGCGGCGGGGACATCGTGCCCGGTGCCGTCATCCGCACGGTTGGGCACCGGGCATCACCGGCCGCGGCCATCCCCTACCGGCGGCTGCGCTCCCATCAGGTGGTGATCGGGACCACCGGCACCGGTAAGACCACCCTGCTGTTACGGCTGTGGGCCGGGTTCTGCGCCCGGGGCCTGCAGCTGTACGCGGCCGGGGCCGGCCACCGGCCGCTGCTGGTGGTCCTGGACTGCAAGGGCGGGGCCGACTCCCGGCGGGTGGCCGACCGTGCCCGGCGGGTGCTGCGGGATGCCGGCGCCCGGTCCACGGCGGTCTGGCCGGACGAGGCGGCGCTGTCGCTGTGGGCGCTGCCGCCCCGGCAGCTCATCACCACCCTGGTGGACATGATCGAGCACGGCACCGGCGGGGCCGCCTACTACGCCGACGTGATGGAGGCGGTGGTCGCGCTGGCGGTGGACGCGCCCGCCGGCCCGCCCGCCAGCGCGGCCGACTTCCTGGCCCGGCTCGATCCGGGCTGGCTGGCGGCCGTCTACGCCGGCGACAGCGCCGACGCGGCGCTGCTCCGGTCGGCGTCGCGGCACATCGCCGACATCGCACTGCGGTTCCGCACCCTGTTCCGCCGCCTCGGCGAGGGCCTGGACGGGCCGGGCGGCTTCGGCGACGCCGACGTCTGGTACTGCATCCTGGAGGGGACCTCGGAGATCAGCGTCGCCGAGACACAGGCACGGGCGCTGGTGGACCTGCTGGCCAGCTACGCGGCCGACGGCCGGGGCAGCCAGCGGGAGATCCTGCTGGCGGTGGACGAGTTCAGCGCCGTCTCCCGCCGGCTCCCGGTGTGGGAGCTGTACGAGCGGGCACGCTCGCTCGGGCTGGCGTTGCAGGTCTCCGCCCAGTCCTGGCAGGGGCTGGCCACCCGGGATGACGACCGGTACCGGATCGCGGCCACCGCCGACGGCGGCATCTGGCTGCTGCGCACACCGCACCCGGACGCGGCGGCCGGGCTGGCGGGCACCCGCCCGGTTATCGACACCTCCCGGCGGGTGCGGGGGGTGCCGCGGTGGAGCCACGAGGGCTCGTCCCGGATACGGCAGGCGCCGGTCGTCGACCCGGCCATCATCCGCTCGCTGGACGTCGGCCAGGCCGCCTACATCTACCGGGGCGGTGTCACGTACGTGCAGATCAAACGGCTGGTCGCGGCGCCAGCCGCGGTGGCCGGCCAGCCGGTGCCAGGCCAGCCGGTGACGGTCACCGGGGCTGCGGCCGCCGGGCACGCCAGCACACCGCGGCCTGAGCCGGCGGCACCGCCGGACGCCGGCCAGTTCCTCGACGAGGCGTTCGGCGCCGGGCCGCACTGAGCCTTCCTCCCCGGGTAGACATTGACATCCAGGCAAGACTCGATCAACATCGGTCAACAACGGGCGTAAACGTTCACGGCCCGGCTGGATGATTCGGAGCGGCGGATGCTGCCCACACAGCGCCGGCAGGCGATCCTCGCGCAGGTCCGCGAGCAGGCCGCGGTCTCGGCCGAGGATCTCGCGCGCCAGTTCGGGGTGTCCGTCGAGACCATCCGGCGGGACCTGCGCAGGCTGGGCGAACGGGGGCTGCTGGAGCGGGTCTACGGCGGCGCCACCCACCCGGCCAGCCGCTCCAGCGAGGGCAGCTTCGCGAGCAGGAGCGTCCGCAACATCGGCCGCAAGCAGGCGATAGCCGCGCTGGCCGCGTCGCTGGTGGAGCCCGAGGAGACGGTCGTCATCGACGTCGGCACCACCGCGCTGGAGGTGGCCAGGGCACTGCCGGCCAGCTTCCGCGGCCGGGTGCTCACCAACTCGGTGCCCGCGGCGATGGAACTGTCCGCCCGCGGCGACGTGGAACTGCTGCTGTGCGGCGGGCAGGTCCGCGCCGGCGACGGCGCCTGCGCGGGCGCCCACGCGGAGGCATTCTTCGACGAGCTCTACGCGGACCGGGCGTTCCTCGGCTCGGGCGGCGTGCACCCCGAGGCCGGGCTCACCGACTACTACCCGGCCGAGGTCGCCGTCCGGCGCACGATCATCGGCCACACCTCGATGACCTACGTGCTGGCGGACTCCAGCAAGCTCGGTGAGATCGCCGTGCACCGGGTCTGCCCGCTCGACCGCGTCACCGCGGTCGTGACCGATGACGCCGAGAACGCCGCCGCCTTCGCGGCACTGGCCGCCACCGGCCTCAGCCTGCTCCGGGCTCAGGTGACGGAGCAACCGCACGTAACCGCGGCCGGCCGGCGGCCGCGGCTGACCGCCGCCCGGTAGCGGCCCGAACACGGCCTGCCCGCGGGCAGGCCACCGAGGAAGTGATGCACAGGTGAGCACCCTCACCGAACACGACGACGATGCCGTACTCCCCCGGTTCGGCTATAAGCAGCAGTTCGTGCGCTCGCTGCGGCACTTCGAGTCATTCGCCGTGGCGTTCTCGTTCATCTCGATCACGACCGGCATCTTCACCACCTTCGGGTTCGCGCTGACCACCGGCGGGCCGCGGTCGATCTGGACCTGGCCGATCGTGATCGCCGGCCAGGCGCTGGTCGCCCTGGTCTACGGCGCGCTAGCCGCGCGGGTGCCGCTGTCCGGCTACTCCTACCAGTGGGCCTCCCGGCTCGCGAACGTCAACGTCGGCTGGTGGCTGGGCTGGATGTCGTTCGCGTTCCTGTCGATCGTCACGGTGTCGGTGGACTACGGGCTCGTCCAGGTCGCGTTCCAGCCGCTCATCGGCGAGGCGTACACGCCGACCAGTGCCGCGCTGGAAACGCTCGTGGTGCTCGCGATGCAGGCCGCGCTGATCATCTGGTCGACCCGGATCACCACCCGGGTCAACAACGCCGCCGTGGCGACCGAACTGATCGGGATCGTCGGGCTGACCGTCCTGCTGATCATCGTGGCCGCGGTGCGTGGTCTTGGCCACTGGTCCAACCTGACCTCGGCCGGGATCATCCCCAGCAGCGGTTACTACGCCTGGCTTGGCCCGTTCATGCTGGCCACGCTGCTCGGCGCATACACCATCGTCGGCTTCGAGGCCGCCAGCAACCTCGCCGAGGAGACCCAGCAACCGCACCGGACCATCCCCAGGGCGATGATCCGCGCGGTGCTGGCATCCGGGGTGGTCGGCATGGCGTTCCTCATCGCGCTCAGCTACGCGATCAGCTCTGTCCCGGCGGCGAGCAAGAGCAGCGCACCGGTCGCCTTCATCGTCAACGACGTGCTCGGCGGCGTCGTGCAGAAGCTGTTCCTCATCTTCGTCTGCGTGTCGATCTTCGCCTGCGGGCTCATCATCATGGTGACGAACAGCCGGCTGATCTGGTCCATGGCCCGGGACCGGCGGCTGCCCGGCTACCAGCTGTGGCGCCAGGTGCCGAGGGCGACCGGCGGCCCGTCCTGGGCCACCGTCCTGGCCGCGGTGATCGGCGCCCTGATCACGCTCGTGCTGCGGACGCACACCTCGGCGCTGGTCACCCTGTTCACCGCCTCGACGATCATGCCGGCGATCCTGTACGCGAGCACGGTGCTCCTGTACGTCTTCACCGGCCGCAGGCGGCGCGGGCAGGCCGGCCACTTCTCGCTCGGGCGTTTCGAGATCCCGGTCATCGCCGGGGCGCTGATCTGGCTCGCCTACGAGCTGATCATCCTGATCGGCCCGGGCGTCTTCCGGGACGCCCAGTACTACGTGCTCGGCGCGCTCGGCGTCGGCCTGGTCTTCTATCTCGGCCAATGGCTGCTGGAGCCGGCCGCGATGCGGTCCGAGGAAGGCGCGCACGGCGCCGACGCGCTCGCAGACAGCGAGGCACCCGCGGCACCCGGTGCCGCCGGAAGCGGCGGCGCGTCCTGAGCCGTTGAACATCCTCGCCATCGACCAGGGCACGTCGGCCACCAAGGCCATCCTCGTCGGTCCCGGGCAGGAGGTGCTCGGGACCGGCGAGGTGCCGGTCCGGGTGCGCGCCGCCGGGCCGGACGGCGTGGAGGCCGACCCGGAGGAGCTCTACCAGTCGGTGATCGCGGCCGGGTCGCTGGCGCTGGCGCGGGCACGCGCCCCGGCGGGGGCGATCGCGCTGGCCAACCAGGGCGAGACCGTGCTGGCCTGGGACCGGCGGACCGGCCGGCCGCTCACCCCGGCCATCGTCTGGCAGGACCGCCGCTCTGCCGCCGTGTGCGACCGGCTGCGCGGCTGCGCACCCCGGCTGGCCCAGATCACCGGCCTGCCGCTCGACCCGTATTTCGCCGCGCCCAAGATGACCTGGCTGCGCGAGAACCTCACCACCGACGGCGTGGTCACCACGACCGACACCTGGCTGCTGGCCCGCCTGGGCGGCGGTTACGTCACCGATGCGGCCACCGCATCCCGGACGCTGCTGCTCGACCTCGACGCGGCTGACTGGTCGGCGGAGGCGTGCGAGGCTTTCGGCCTGGACCCCGGCGCGCTGCCGCAGGTGGCCGACTGCGCGGGAGTCACCGGTGAGACGTCGGCGTTCGGCCGGGCGGTGCCGGTGGCCGGGCTCGCCGTCGACCAGCAGGCCGCGCTGCTCGCCGAGCGCTGCTTCACCGCGGGCCAGGCCAAGTGCACCTACGGCACCGGCGCGTTCCTGCTGGCCACCACCGGGGCCACGGCCGTCCGCTCGGCCGGCGGGCTGTCCGCCTCGGTGGCCTGGCGGCTGGCCGGGGCGCCGACCTACTGCCTCGACGGGCAGGTCTACACCGCGGGCGCCGCCATCAGCTGGCTCGGTGAGGTCGGCCTGCTGCGCGACGCGGCCGAGATCGACGGCCTGGCGGGATCCGTCCCCGACAGCGGCGGGGTGGCGTTCCTGCCCTCGCTGGCCGGGCTCGGCGCACCGCACTGGCAGCCGGCCGCGCGGGGAGCGTTCCTGGGACTGGGCCTGTCCACCACCCGGGCGCACCTCATCCGGGCCGTGGTCGACGGGCTCGCCGCCTCGGTCGCGCTGCTGGCCGGCTCGGCCGGGACCGATCTTGGCGCGCCGCTCACCGTGCTGCGGGCGGACGGCGGGCTGACCCGGTCCGCCCTGCTGATGCAGGCACAGGCGGACCTGCTGCAGGTGCCGGTCGAGGTGTGCCACACCCCGGACGCGACCGCGCTCGGCGTGGCGGCGCTGGCCAGGATCGGGCTGGGCCAGGCCGCCACGCTGGAGCAGGCGGCAGGCCCGGCCGGCGTGCAGTCGGTCATCGAGCCGCGGATCAGCGCCGGCGAGGCGGCCGAGCGGATGGCCGGCTTCGGGGCGGCACTGCGGGCGGTCATGGCGGCGGCGCGATGACCGGGACACCCCCGGGCACCGCCGACGTCGCGATCATCGGGGCCGGGGTGGTCGGCGCCGCGATCGCCCGCACGCTCGCGCGCTATGACCTGCGCATCGTCGTCGTGGACGGGGCCAACGACGTCGGCACCGGCACCACCAAGGCGAACACGGCCATCCTGCACACCGGATTCGACGCGGTGCCGGGCAGCCTGGAGAGCCGCCTGCTGCGCCGGGGAAGCTCGCTGCTGCACGACTACGCCGCCCGGGCTGGCATCCCGGTGGAGCGCACCGGTGCCCTGCTGGTCGCCTGGACCTCCGAGCAGCGGCAGGCGCTGCCCGGTATCGAGGAAAAGGCCAGGCAGAACGGATACACCCGGGTCGGGCCCGTCTCCGCCGCCGGCCTCTACCAGCGGGAGCCACATCTGGGTCCGGGGGCGCTGGCCGCCCTGGAGATCCCCGACGAGAGCATCGTCTGCCCGTGGACCACGCCGCTGGCCTATGCCACCGAGGCGATCCGCGCCGGCGTCAGGTTCCAGCTGAACAGCCTGGTCACCGCGGTGCACGGTGAGGCAGGCTGGCACACGCTGACCACCACCGGCGGGACTGTCCGCAGCCGCTGGCTCATCAACGCCGCCGGGCTGGGCGCCGACCGCATCGACGCCATGCTCGACGGGGGCGGCCGCTTCACCGTGCGGCCGCGCCGCGGCGAGCTCATCGTGTTCGACAAGATGGCCCGGCCGCTGCTTGGCTCGATCCTGCTGCCGGTACCGGCCGCGCGGACCAAGGGCGTGCTGGTGGCCCCCACCGTCTATGGCAACCTCCTGCTCGGGCCCACCGCGCAGGACGTTGAGGACCGGGCCGACACCGGCACCACCGCGGCCGGCCTGGCCGCTCTGCTCGACGCGGGCCAGTCGATCCTCCCTGACCTGGCCGGCGAGCAGGTCACGGCGACCTACGCCGGGTTGCGGGCCGCGACCGAGCATGGCGACTACCAGATCCGGGTCGAGCCCGCGCTGCGCTACGCCTGCGTCGGCGGCATCAGGTCCACCGGGCTGTCCGCGTCGCTCGGCATCGCCGAGTATGTGACCGACCAGCTGGCCGGGGCCGGGCTGGCTCTGGCCGAGCGCGGAGGCACTGACCCCGGCCCGCCGGTGATGCCCTACCTCGGCGAGGCCGGAACCCGTCCCTACCAGGACGCCCGGCGGATCGCTGCCGACCCCGGCTATGGCCGGATCGTCTGCCACTGCGAGCGGGTCACCTACGGCGAGATCCGGGACGCGCTGGCCAGCACCCTGCCGCCGGCCGACACCGGCGGGCTCCGGCGCCGGACCCGCGCGATGAACGGCCGGTGCCAGGGGTTCTACTGCGCCGCGACGGTGTCATCGCTGATGGCGGCCGCCCGGCCAGCGGACGGGGCGGCGTGAACGTCGACGTGCTCATCGCCGGGGCGGGCCCGGCTGGCCTGGCTGCCGCGATCGAGCTGCGCCGGCTCGGTGTCGGCCGGGTGCTCGTGGTGGACCGGGAAGCTGAGCCGGGCGGGGTGCCCAGGCACAGCGCGCACACCGGTTACGGGCTGCGCGACCTGCGCCGGGTCATGACCGGGCCGGGCTACGCCCGGCATTACGCGCGGGCCGCCGCCGCGGCGGGCGCGCAGATCAGGGCCGGGACCACGGTCACCGGCTGGCTGGCCCCCCGGTTGGCCACCCTGACCAGCGCGGCTGGCGTCGAGACCGTGACCGCGGCGGCGGTGCTGCTCGCGACCGGCTGCCGGGAACGGCCGCGGGCCGCCCGGCTCGTCCCCGGCGACCGGCCGCCCGGCGTGATGACCACGGGCGAGCTGCAGCAGCGGGTCTATCTGCTCGGGGAGCGGCTGCCCGGCCGTGCCCTGGTCGTCGGCGCCGAGCACGTGAGTTTCTCGGCGATGGTGACGCTCGCGCACGCGGGCGCCGATGTCGTCGCGCTGGTCACCGACCAGAGCAGGCAGCAAAGTTACGCCGCGTTCGCGCTGGCCGCAGCGGCACGCTGGCGGGTGCCGGTGTGGACGTCCACCGCGGTGCGGCGGGTGGCCGGCCGCGGCCGGCTCGACGGGGCGGAGCTGGCCGATCTGCGCACCGGCCAGACCAGGTTCGTGCCCTGCGACACCCTCGTGTTCACCGGTGACTGGATTCCCGACCATGAGCTGGCGCGGCTGGCGGGCACCGGGATCGACCCGGGCACTCGCGGGCCGGCCGTGGACACCACGGCGGAGACATCGGTCCCGTACGTCTTCGCCGCGGGCAACCTCGTGCACGCCGCGGAAACAGCGGACATCGCCGCTCTCGGTGGCCGGCACGCGGCCCGGCACATCGCGGCGGCGCTGCGCGGCGGGCGGCCGCCGCGGGCGCCCCTGCTCCCGGTCACCGTGACCGCCCCGCTCAGCTGGATCTCCCCCAACGCCATCACCGTCCCCGGGCCGCCACCGGCCCGCGGCCGGTTCCTGCTGCGCAGCGAGGCGTTCCGGCGCCTGGCCCGGCTGGAGGTGCGGCAGGACGGCCGGGTCCTGGCCACGGCACGGGCGCGGCTGGTTCCCGGGCGGCCGGTCCACCTCGGTGCCGGCTGGATGGCCAGGGCGACGCCGTCGGCTGGACCGGTGTGCGTCGTGCTCCGGTAAGGAGCGCCGGCCCGGCCGCCCTGGCGCGCGGCTGGCCCGCCGGGTCCGGCCGGCCATCATCCATCCGCCGAACCAGGCACGGATTGCGGCGGATTGGGCATCATGGTGACCCGGCAGCTGAGCCAGGGAGGCGATGATGGTGCCGCAGCCCGCGCTGGAGCCGCTGCGCCGGTGGGACCCGGACCGGGTCGGGCCGTATGTGTTACTGGGCCGCCTTGGCGTGGGCGCCATGGGCCAGGTGTACCTGGGCCGGTCCACCGCCGGCCGGCTCGTCGCGGTCAAGACGATAAAGATCGAGCTCGCCGACGAGGCCGGGTTCCGCAGCCGGTTCGCGCACGAGGTGGCGGCCGCGCGCCGGGTCAGCGGGGTGTTCACCGCGGCGGTGGTCGCGGCCGACCCGGAGGCCGACCTGCCGTGGCTGGCGACCGCCTATGTGCCGGCTCCTTCGCTGAGCGCGCTGGTGGCGGGATGCGGCCCGCTGCCGGTGCCCGCTGTCCGGTGGCTGGCGGCCGGGTGCGCGGAGGCGCTGGAGTCCATCCACAGCGCCGGGCTGGTGCACCGTGACCTCAAGCCCTCCAATGTGCTCGTGTCGCCGGACGGGCCGCGGGTGATCGACTTCGGGGTGGCCAGGGCCGCCGAGCGGATTCAGCTCACGGTCACCCGGGGCGCGGTCGGCACGCCCGCCTACATGGCGCCCGAGCAAGCCAGGGACACCCGGCAGGCGTCGGTCGCCAGCGATGTGTTCTCACTCGGCGCGACGCTGGCCTTCGCTGCCACCGGGCATCCGCCCTACCAGGGCGAGACTGTCATGGACGTGCTGGTCCGGCTTGCCACCGAGCCGCCGGACCTGACCGGGCTGCCCGCCGAGCTGGCCGATCTGGTGGCCTCCTGCCTGGCGCGCAGCCCGCGCGAGCGCCCGACGTCGGCGGCGCTGCTCGACCAGCTCGGGCCGTTTGTCGGCAGCCCGGCCGGGCCCGGGGACGGCCACGCCTACCTGCCCACGTCCGCGCTGGCGCTGATCGCCGGGTACCAGCGGGGGCCCGCCCCGGTGGGCCGGCCGGCGGACGAGGCGTCCGCCGGCGACACCGGCGAGACGACCAGTAACGGGACCGATGACGGCACCGGCGACGACGCGACGTTCGGCTCCCATGTCGCACTCCCGGTGACGCCGCCGACGCGGCGCTGGAAGGGCCGGCCACGGCGGCCGCAGCAGCTGCCGCGGCGGGACCCGCCACCGGGGCCCGGACAGCCACGCACCCGGCAGCCACGCACCGGCGGGGGCGCCGGGCCACGGCCGGGCCCGCGCTGGCGCGGCCACCCGGTGCTGACCGCGACCGGGCTGGCTGGTGCGGCAGTGGTGCTGGTGGCCGGCGGGGCCGTCCTCGGCAGCACGCTGGCCGGCCCGGGCACCGGGAACGGCCCGGCCAGCACGCTCGGCCTCCCGAACCCGCCGCCGGGACCACCGCCGTCCGCCTTCCCGACCCTGCCGGCCGGCCCGCCCGCCATCGTGCTGCTCCAGCCGGTCGGCGACCAGCACACCGAGTTCCTCATCCACGGCACCGGCTGGACCCCGCTCAGCCGGGTCACGGTGGCCGTGGCCGGCCACGGCCGGTCGCCGCTGCGGCCGGTGGTGGACCGGCTGGGAACCTTCAACTACGCGATCAACCAGACCCACGAGTTCTTCGCCGGGCCGATCCCGCCAGGGGTGTACCAGGTCCTCGCAACCGGCCCCGGCGGGCAGCAGGCACGGGCCAGTTTCCAGGTCTACCCGCCGCCGCCGCCGGGAGCGCCACCCACCCCGTGACCGCGCACTCCCCCGCGAGCCCGCCCACCTATGGCCGCACCCAGGCGGCCGGGCGCCTCACGGCGCGTGGGTCCACCACAGGTCCTCCTGCCGCGAGCACCATGCCGGGTCGTTCAGCCTGCCGAGGTCGGCGGTGGTGATGATGCCGTGCTCGATGAGCACCCGTACCACCACCTCGTCCGACAGCCGGGTGTCCGCCCGGACCAGGCCCCGCTCGGTGATCTTGTGCCGGAGCACTTTGACGTGCTCGGCGACGCGGGCGGACAGCCGGTCCCGGAACGCCGGGTCGCTGTCGAAGCGCTCCAGCTCGTGGTAGGCGCCGGTCACCTCGAGCGCTGCCCGGGCGATCTCCGGGGTGCGGGGCAGCGGGGTGGCCGCCGCCGGGTCGAGCAGCCAGGGCCGGCACCACATCAGCGCGACGAGGAAGAGCTTGGTCATGGGATCGAGGTAGAGCGGGAGCAGCGTCGGGTCCCCGTCCTGCAGGACCCGGGTCCCGTCCTCGGCGGCACCCCAGCCGGCCTGACGGGTGACCATCACCGACAGCGGCTGCCCCTCGTCCAGCATCGCGCGGGAGCCGACCAGCGCGGTGCCAGCCCGCAGGAACCAGCCGCCCGACGGCTCCCCGTCCTCCTCCATGCGTGGCAGCCGGATCCGGTACCCCTCCCCCTCGGCGTACAGGGCGTGCGTGTGGCTGATGTTGGCGATCCAGGCCCCGCCGGCCACCGCGCTGATCACCCCGGCCCGGCGGGACAGCCCACGGCCGGCCGCGATCGTCAGATCGGCGTCGGGTCCCCGGCCGAAGACCAGCCTGCCGCCCTCAGCGATGCCGACCACCAGCCCGGACGGCGTGGCAACCCGCGCCGCCACGGAGGTGGTGGGCTGATGGTCCATGGCCTTCCTGCCTGCGGGTGAGCGGTGCCCGGCCGGAGAGCCGGCGAGCGGTGCACGCGGATGTGGGCGGATAACGGCACGCGGGTCCGGTAGCCAGAGTGTAGGCCGGGCGGCCATGGGCGGCTGATCCCGGAATCCGGGGATGGCCCGGCGCCGGTTCGCGCGGTTGGGTGGGGATGTCCGGGGCGGGGTGCCGACCCGGCCCGCTGGTACCTGCCGTCCACTCGGCAGGGGGTCCACACCGGGCCGCAGGGCCCGGGTGGGCAGGAGCGCGAGCTCCGGTTCGCTCCGGCCGCGCCCTGGGGGACCGGCGGGCCGCGCTGCACCCCGCTCCGGGCGCGGGCGTCACAGCCAGGTAACACCTCGGGCGCGCGCTCGTACACTCACCTCGTGGGCACTGTGCTGGCCGGCCGCGCGCTGTGCTGGCCCGGACCGGGCCAGGGCGGTGAGCCGGGATGAGCCCGGCCCAGCACGCCGGTCCGTTCTCCGCGCTCGGCCTGCCCGCCCGGCCGGGGATCACCGACGACGAGGTGCGCGCGGCGTGGCGGCGCGTCGCCGCCGCCACCCATCCGGACCGGGCCGACGGCGGCGATCCGGCCCGGTTCGCCGCGGCGGCCGCCGCCTACACGGCACTGCGGACCCGGTACGGCCGCGGCGAGGCGCTCGCGGGGCCGGGCCAGCCCGCCGTCCCCGCCCCGGCCCGGCGGGGGTGGGTGAACGCCAGCCCGGCCCGGTTACTTGCCCGGGCACGGCATGGCCGCCCGGCCCGGCTGGCGCTGCGGCTGGCGGCCGTGGCGGCGGTAAGCGCCGCGGCCCTTCTTGTCGCGGCCGGCGCGCCCGCCACCCCCGCACTGATCATCGGGGCTTTCACCTGGCTGATGCTCACCGCCGGCCAGGACCTTGCTCCGCCATCGTGACCGGGTGCGATGACTGCGCCGCGCTGTGCCCGGCGCCGGCCATGCCCGTGCCGCCGTGTCCTGCCTGCGCCTGCCCGAGCGGGAGCAGGACCCGGAAGGTTGTGCCCCGGCCGGGCTCGCTGTGCACCGAGATGCCCCCGTTGTGGGCGTCCACGATCGCCTTCACGATGGTCAGGCCGAGCCCCAGCCCCTGGATCGCGCGGTCGGTGGCGAACTCGGCCCGGAAGAACCGCTCGAAGATGTGCTCCTGCTCGTCCGCGGACATGCCGATGCCGGTGTCGCTGACGGTCAGCACGACGCTGCGCCCCTCGACCCCGACGGTCACCGAGACCTGCCCGTCCTCGTGGGTGAACTTCAGGGCGTTGGAGATCAGGTTGTCGAGCAGCTGGGCGAGCCTGCCCGCGTCGCCGGGAACTGCGGGCACATGCCCGGACGCGCAGGTCATCTTGATGTGCTTGGCCTCGGCGGACGACCTGGCGGTGTCGACGGCGGACCGGGCGAGCTCGCACATGTCCGCCTCGCCGTGCTCGATGGCCAGCTCACCGGTCTGCAGCCCGGCCAGGAAGAGCAGGTCGCCCACCAGGCGCAGCAGCCGGTCGGCGTTGCGGTGCATGATCGCTGTGAAGCTGCGCTGCTGGTCACTGAGCCCGGGCGTGTCCGGGTCGTCCAGTAGTTCCAGGTATCCGATGATCGAGGTCAGGGGCGTCCGCAGCTCGTGCGAGACGACGGCGATGAACTCGTCCTTCATCCGGTCCAGCTCGCGCAGCTGCTCGTTCTGCTCGGTGAGCAGATCCTGCTGTGCGCGGGATTCGGCGTACAGCTCAGCGCTCGCGATCGCGCTGCCGGCGTTGGCGGCGAGCAGTTGCGCCAGCGTCTCATCCTCCTGCTCGAACCCGCCCTCCTTGCCGGTCAGGCAGAGCACGCCGCGGGCGGAGTCGACCGGCACCGGGACGCCCAGGAAGTTGTCCAGCGGCGGGTGCAGGCCGGGCAGCGCCGCCGCCACCGGGTGCTCGCGGAGATTGCTGATCCGGACCGGGGCGCCCGGCCCGACCAGGGTCGTGAGCAGCTCCGGCACCGCCGGCAGCGCCGCCATCTGGGACCGGGCCGCCTCGCTCATGCCGGAGGTGAACAGGCGGGCGAACCGCTCGCCCTCCCCGCCTCCGAGCCCGAATGCCGCGTACCGGGCACCCAGCAGCTCCCGGGCGGTGTCACAGACCGCCTGCAGCAGCTCGTCGACCAGCAGGCTCCGCAGCCGGGAGGTGATGTCGGCGAGCAGGCGCAGCCGGTTCTCGTTCCGGCGCGCCAGCATCGCGGCCGTCTCCGCCCGCTCCTGCGACCGGACCAGTGCCCGCAGCAGCCGGACGTCCTCCCGGCGCATGAGGTAGACGCGGACGAACAGGGTCACCGCGGAGGCGAGCAGGAACGCCTGGAGCAGGAAGCGGTCCCGGGGCGGGACGACGGGCAGCAGGATGATGAGGCCGAGCACCGCCGCTGCCGGCGGCAGCGCGTGCGGGCCGCTTTCCCTTTCGGCCGTGGGCAGCACCAGCGCACCGGCCGGCCGGAAAGTGCGGAACAGCCCGGCCGCCCCGATCCCGATGAGGCCGAGCGTCCACAGCCCATCGGTCAGATGACCCTGCACCACCCCGCTGCGCAGCACGACCGGCGTCCAGACCAGGGCGGCCAGCCCCATCAGGCAGAATCCGGCGGTGAAGAACCAGACCGACGCGGGAATGCGGCGCAGATCGCGGTGAACGCCGGTCATCTGGATGGCGTTGGCCGCACAGAGCCCGAACAGCGCCGGGTAGAGGTTGAGCAGCAGGTAGTAGATCACCGGCCGGGCGGGCGGGGTCGGCTCCACGAGCCGCACGATGGCCACGATGAGCAGGACCACGGGCAGCGCGTCGAGCAGGAAGATGCCGTAAATGAGCGGGCGCGGCAGACGACGGGCGAACGAGGCCATGCTCAGCAGCGCGAACACGAGCCACAAGATCGCGGCCGGAAAGCTCACCGCCCCCAGCGGCACAAGGTCGCGGTAGAGCGCCCCGGCCACCCAGCACACCGCGGCCGCCGTCCACAGCAGCCACGCGCCCCGCACGGCCGAGCCCCGTTCCCGGCGGAGCCCCGCAGCGAAGGTCCCGCACAAGGTCACCAGGCCGCCGAGGGTCCAGCCGACGTTGGCGGCCCACATCGCCGCCTCGCGTGGCAGCACCGGCTCGGCGAGCACCGCGAGGAGTGCGCCGGCCCCCGCCACCATCGCGGCGCTGACCAGCATGCGGATCGCCGGGGTCATCGTGGCCCAGCCTGACCGGGCCACCTGTGCCACCGCCGACATCCAGCCGGGGGCAGGTGACGCAGCGCCTGATGTCACATCGGGTCTCCCCCACGGTCCCGGGAAGCCAGCGCCGGCTGACCACCGTCGGCGGCACGGTCCTCACGAGCACCATCTGGCCCGTCACACCCCCGGGACGATGGCGCTCACGCCATGCTCAAATTTATCATCGCGGTATCGACCGAACGGGTTCGGTTGATTACATAGGGTGCTTTCCCGGCGCGCGGGAAGCCCGGCCTGGGCATCGTGGCATGCTGGCAGCCCCGCGAAGGTCAGGGTGAAACCGGGCCGCCACTGGCCCCGGCCCCGTGGCCGGGGCCGAGCTCTTTGTGCAGGAGAGCCCAGAAGCTCGCACCCGCGACCCGGACCGGTCCCAGCCCCGTCACCGAGCGGCAGCCAGTCGCCTGGACCAGGACCGTCGGGAACGTCCTGCCGGGGGCGGAGAAGGTGAGCCGGTAGCCGCCGCCGAAATCCGCCGGGCAGTGGTAGACCCCGGCGGGCGTCCGGGGCAGCCCGCACAGCCCGGCCGCCACCGACCGCACCCGCGCCGGATCGCTGATGGTGACACCGGCCGGGATCACCTCGTGGAGGTGGCTGTTCGGCAGGCCACCGCTCAGCCTGACCACCAGCCGGTTCAGGCTCGCCACGTCAGCGCAGAGCGGGACCGCCCTGACCGCGGCGCCCGTGCTGGCTGCCGCCGCCGGGTGGCCGCTGGTCCCGGCCACGACCCCGCCGCAGCCGCTCACCCCGGCCAGGACACCGATCACGGCCGTGGCCAGCAGAGCCTTCCCCACGGGACGCCTCCCCACGGTGCCGCTCACCACGGTGCTCCTTACCACCGGGCACGTCGCCCGACTGCGCTTCACCATCGCGGACTCCAATCCACGGGCGGTCCTGGACGGCCCAGGCCGGGTTCTGCGTGACCGGCCAGGGCCGCACCCCTTTGGACGCGGCGCGCGGCCAGCCGGTTCCCTCAGCCCGCCGCCGGCCCGGTGGCGACCGGCCGGGCAGCGTCGGTTATCCAGTGCGACCATGACCCGGCGTAGAGCGCGCCGGGCAGGCCGGCCACCGCCAGCGCCAGCACCTGGTGGGCAGCGGTCACCCCCGATCCGCAGTACGAGCCGGCCGGCTCCCGCACGCCGAGGGCGGCGAACCGCGCGCGCAGCCGCGGCGCGGGCAGGAAACGGCCATCGGGGCGCAGGTTGCCCGTGGTCGGCGCGCTGACCGCACCGGGGATATGACCGGCGACCGGGTCGACCGGCTCGGTCTCACCCCGGTACCGCTCCCCCGCCCGCGCGTCCAGCAGGGTGCCCAGCCGGGCACACTGCGCGGCGCCTTCCGCGTCCAGCAGTGGCATGCCACCGGGCCGGGCGGTGAAATCCCCCGGCCCGGCCGCCGTCCCCGCACCGGAGGCGACCGGGTGTCCGGCCGCCACCCAGGCCCGGTAACCGCCGTCCAGCACGGCGGACCGCTCGTGCCCGAAATAGCGCAGCAGCCACCAGCCGCGGGCTGCCGCGGTGGCATCGGCCTCGTCGTAGAGGACCACCTCGCGCCCGTCACTGACCCCAGCGGCACGCATGGCCGCCTGGAGGTCCACCGCCGCCGGCAGCGGATGCCGGCCGCCCGCACCCGGCTGCCCCGACAGGTCACGGTCCAGATCGACGAAGACGGCGCCCGGCAGGCGCCCGGCCTCGTAGGCGGCCAGGCCCGGCGGCCCGCCCAGCCGCCAGCGCACGTCCAGCAGCACCGGGGCCTCGCCTGCGGCCAGGCTCTGTGCCAGCGCCGTGACGCCGATCAGCGGATCCACCGGCCGCCTCCTTCCTGTGTCCATTTCATCCGGTAATTTCCGTTCATCCGTTATAGGACGACAACGGCGAAGTGTCGCGAGGATGGGCGCAGCAACGGATTCATCCTGTGGGTAACTGGCCAGTTCCTGTGGATGACCGGCCGCCCAGCCTTGCGTTTCCACAGATCAGCCTGTGGATAACTGTTCATCCACCGGCTGTGGGCGCTGCGGCGGGGAGCGGTTTCGCTGTCACGATGCCGGCAGGCAGAGCAGCGGTACCAGCTGGTCGGCGGATGTCAGTGAGCCGTGCATGCCGATCAGCGACGACTCCAGCACTTCGGACTTGGTGGCGACCACGGCTGCCTGCCCCGCCGGGGCGACCACCACGTCCCCGATCCGGTCGGCCAGCCAGGGCGCCACCGGGCCGAACCAGCCAGCGCCGACCGCCTCTTCGCGCGACAGCACCCATGCCCGGTCGCCGACGATGCCCCGCCACGCTCCCAGCACGTCCTGCGCCGCGCCGGGCACCGCGTACACGTGCCGGGCCCGCGGCTCACCGCCCAGCAAGGCGACCCCGTCCCGCAGCCCGGGCGTGGTGTCGGCGTCGATCCGGTCCTCGGGCGCCACGTCCACCATGCCGTGGTCAGCGGTCACGTACAGCGAGGTACCGGCCGGGATCGCCGCCGCCAGCTGCTCGGCCAGCTTGTCCACGTGCCCGAGGTGATAGCGCCAGGCATCGGAGCCACAGCCGAACACGTGCCCGGTGCCGTCGAGCTGCGCGTGGTACACGGTGACCAGCCCGCGATCGGTTCCGCGCAGCGCGTCAGCCGCCTGCGCGGCGAGCGCGCCGAGGCTGTCGGCCGGCCGGTAGCAGTTGCCGCGCATCACCGCGGTGGACAGCCCGGTCTTCTCCAGTGCCGAGGCGGCCACCCGGTAGGTGCTCACACCGGCCGCCGCCGCCCGCTCATAGATCGTCGTACCCGGCTGCCAGGCCCGCGGGTCGACGGACTTGTCCCACCGCAGGCCGTTCAGCAGCTTGTTCTCGCCGGGGACCGCGACCTGGTATCCGAGCATCCCGTGCTGGCCCGGCGGGCGGCCGGTGCCGAGCGAGCTCAGGCTGGTGACGGTGGTGGCCGGGAAACCGGCGGTCAGCGGCCCGCCGCTGACCGCCAGCTCGGACAGGAACGGTGCCGCCGCCGGATGGTCGCGCAGCAGCTCCCAGCCCAGGCCGTCCACGACCAGCAGGCAGGCCCGGGAGGCCGGCAGCAGGCCCAGCGGGTTCTGCTCACCGGCCACACCCAGCGAGGCGAGCAGGGAGGAGGCGAGGTCGGGCAGGCTGCGTTCACCGTAACGCGGCAGGACCGGCGCGACCGCCGGCTCGGCTGGCATCAGCCCACCCATCAGCGGCCCGCGTGGGATGTCGCCTCAGCGAGTGCGCCGGCGAACACGAGCACCTGGCGGACCGCGTCCTCGCCGTCCGCCGCCTCGCTGACCCGCAGCGCCAGGTCGTCCGCGGTGATGGTGCCGCTGTAGCCGTGATCGGCCTCGCAGTTCTCGTCACCGCAGTGGGCCGGCTCCAGCTCGACGTGAGAGAGCACGTTCCAGCCGATGGTCAGCACCACCTCGCTGGGCATGGTCACGCCGGGCACGTAGGACGCCGGGTCGGGCACGACCCGGGTCACCGCGACGGAGGAGATCCGGGAGAACCGGACCGCCTCGGTGCTGGTCTCCGCCTGCGGCCGCGCTGACGGCTCCTCGGCCGGGCTCTCGTCAGTGTGCGAGTAGATCAGCCTGGTCGGGGTGAGCACCAGGACACTCATGTGCCTGCGCACTTCCATGGCCGGGTCGAACAGCGCGTCATGGTGGACGAAGAACGAGATGACCGCCTCCGAGCCGAGCGCGGAGGAAACCGCGTCAGCAACCAGGCCGGGGTAATAGCCACTTCGCTCGATGGCTGACCGCAGCCCGTCGGCTGTGGCTTGGATATCCCTCATTCCTCCATCCTGCCCCTTCGGCGGCCCGGTGCCGACAGAACCACGCATCAAGCGCGCCGGCCCGGGCGGATCGGCTCCCGCGATTCCCAGCTGGTCGCACCGGAGGTCACCGCCGACTCGATCAGGATGGACTCGCAGCTCTCGCGCCACTGCCCGGCGGGAAACTCGCTGTGGAAGACCTCGATCGCCCACCACTGCGCCATACCACGACGATAAGCGCTTCCCGCCCGGGGCGCATCCGCCGCATCCCGCCCCGGCCGCCCAGGGTCAGTCGGCCAGGGCCAGGACCGCGTCCCGGATCCGCTGCGCGACGGCGGCCATCTCCGCCTGGCTGGCGTACCTGCGGCGCGGCCAGAAAAAGCCCCGCAGGCCGTCACCGCGGGTGCGGGGCACCACGTGCACGTGCAGATGGGGGACGCTCTGGCTGACGACGTTGTTGAGCGCGACGAAGCTTCCCTGGGCGCCGAGCGCGGCCGGCAGCGCGGCGCTGACCTGGCGGACCCGCGTGAACAGCGGCCCGACCTCCGGCGGCGGCAGGCTGGCCAGCGTCTCGTAATGCTGGCGCGGGATCACCAGGACATGGCCCTCGAACAGCGGCCGGGCATCGAGGAACGCCACCGTCCGCTCGTCGGCGAGCACGATCTCGGCGGGCACGTCCCCGCTGGCGATGTCACAGAAAACGCAACCGCTCACGACCGGCACCCTATGGCTGAGGGCCGCACCGGCGCCGGTAACCGGTTGGCAGGCACGGCCGGCGGCCGTTACCGTGCGGGATGTGGCGATGGACGGGCGGCGGCACGTGGTGGCCTTCGGCGGCCTGCCCTCATCCAGCGCCCGGCCCGGCGCGACCCAGCCCTACCGCGGCTACCTGACCGCGCTGACCGGCCGGGCCAGCCCGCGGGTCGCCGTGCTGACCACCGCGGCCGGTGACCACCCGGCCGACGCCGCATTTGCCTGCGCCTGGTGGGATGGCAGTGGAGCGCAGGTGGCTCACCTGGCGCTGTTCCCGATGCCGAGCGTGGCCGACCCAGAAGACTTCCTGCTCTCCCAGGACCTGATCTTCGTCGGCGGCGGCAGTGTGGCGAACATGCTCGCGGTGTGGCGGGTGCACGAACTCGACCGGATCATGCGCAGCGCCTGGCAGGCCGGGGTGGTCCTGGCCGGGGTGAGCGCGGGCGCCATCTGCTGGTTCACCAGCGGCACGACGGACTCGTTCGGCCTGGACCTGCGCCCGTTCACCGACGGGCTCGGGCTGCTGCCCGGCAGCTACTGCCCGCATTATGACTCCGAGCCCGGCCGCCAGCCGCTGTTCACGTCGCTGATCGCCGCCGGCACGCTGCCGGCCGGGATCGCCTGCGACGACGCGGCCGGTGCCCACTTCATCGACGACGGCCTGCACGCGGTCGTGGTCGGCTGGCCCGGCGGGGCCGGCTACCGGGTGGAGCCGGACGGCCAAGGCGGGTTCACCCAGGCCACGCTGGCCACCCAGCCCCTGCCCGGTCAGCCGTGAGGATGACGGGGGACTGACCGCCAGGCTGACGACCGGCGGGCCGCGCCCGGCCTACTCTTGACCCGTGGCCTTCGTGTACGCCTGGCTGCGCCGCCACCCCCGGCTGGTGGACGGCGTGCTCGCCGCCGCCCTGGCCTTCCTGGGCAGCGGATCCATGCTGGCGACGGGACGCTGGCTGGCAGCCCCGCTGTCGGTCGCGATCGCCCTGCCGGTGGCGCTGCGGCGCACCCACCCGGCCGGGGCCTTCGCCGCAGGGATCGTGGTCGGTGCGCTCCAGGTGTTCGTCAGCAACCACCCGACCCCCAGTGACCTGGCGATCGTCATCCTGCTCTACAGCCTCGCCGCCTACCGGCCGCGGCGGATCTCGCTGACCGGCCTGGCCATCTGCCTGGCCGGCTCGGGGGTCGCGATCGCCCGGTGGTGGGCACCGGGGAACCTCAACGCGCTTGACTGGCTGCTGGCCAGCTCGCTCATGCTTGCCGGGCCGTCGCTGTTCGCCTGGGTGCTCGGCGACTCGATGCGGTACCGGCGCGCGTACTACACGAGCCTGGAAGACCGGGCGGCCCGGCTGGAGGCCGAGCGCGACGCCCAGGCGCAGATCGCCGCCGCCGCCGAACGGGCAAGGATCGCCCGCGAGCTGCATGACGTGGTCGCCCACAACGTCAGCGTCATGGTGGTCCAGGCCGACGGTGCCTCGTATGCGCTGCAGGCCAACCCGGACCGCGCCCGGGAAGCACTCGCCGCCATCGCCTGCACCGGCCGGCAGGCGCTGGCCGAGATGAGGCGCATGCTCGGCGTGCTGCGCCGGGACGAGGAGGGGACCGAGACCGGGCGTGCGCCGCTGCCGGGCATCGGCCAGATCGGGGAACTGCTGGAGCAGACCAGGGCGAGCGGGCTGGCAGTGTCCTTCAAGGTCGAGGGTGTGCCGCAGCCGCTGCCTGAGGGCGCGGCGCTGGCCGCCTACCGGATCGTGCAGGAGTCGCTCACCAACACCCGCAAGCACGGCGGGCCACTGGCGACCGCCCAGGTGACGTTGCGGTACCTGGAGGACGCGCTGGTGCTGCGGATCACCGACGACGGCCACGGCCCGGCCGCGGCGTCCGACGGCGCCGGCCATGGGCTGACCGGCATGCGGGAGCGGGTCGCCGTCTACGGCGGCTGGGTGCAGGCCGGGCCGCGGCCGGCCGGCGGCTTCCACGTGACCGCCCGGCTGCCGCTGATGCAGGCCCCGCCGTCGCAGGTCCTGGCCGGGCTCGACGCCCCCGGGGCCGGCGCCGCATGACCATCAAGATCGTGCTCGTCGACGATCAGGAACTGGTGCGCGCCGGGTTCCGGATGGTGCTCGACGCCCAGCCGGACATGACCGTGACCGGCGAGGCCGGGGACGGGCTGGCCGCGACCGAGCTGCTGCGCACCACCCCGGCCGACGTGGTGGTCATGGATGTGCGGATGCCCCGGCTGGACGGGATCGAGGCGACCCGCCAGATCTGCCAGGCCGGGGACCGGCCGCGGGTGCTCATGCTCACCACCTTCGACCTCGACGAGTACGCCTACGCCGCGCTCAAGGCCGGCGCCAGCGGCTTCCTGCTCAAGGACGTGCCGCCGGAGGAGCTGCTGTTCGGCATCCGGGCGGTGCACTCCGGTGACGCGGTGGTCGCGCCCTCCACCACCCGCCGTCTCATCGACCGGTTCGCGCCGCTGTTCCCGGCCGCCGACGGGCCCGCCCCGCCCGACCTGGCCTGCCTGACCAGCCGCGAGCGGGAGGTACTCGCCCACGTGGCCCAGGGCCTGTCCAACGCGGAGATCGCCGCGCGGCTGTTCGTCTCCGAGGCAACGGTGAAGACCCACGTCGGCCGGGTGCTGGCCAAGCTGGGCCTGCGCGACCGGGTGCAGGCGGTGGTCTTCGCCTACGAGACCGGCCTGGTCAAGGCCCGCGGTACGGCCTGAGCACAGGCCGCCTGAGCACCGGCCGAAGGTCGCACCCGGCTCTCAGGAACCGCTGATGGCCCGGCGCAGCGACCAGCCGAGCGCGGCCAGCGCCCCGGCCGGGAGCAGCCACCAGGCGTTGACCCCGGCCGCCACCAGCGCCGCGGTGGCGACCAGGGCGGCGGCCACGACCGCCGCACCGCGCCAGTCGTCACCGATGACGAAGTCGTACCAGAACGCGCCTACCCCACGGAGCCAGTTCCTCATGCCATGTCCTCCTCACGCACCGCGCTGGTGACCGGGACCGGCACGGCCTGCGCGGCGGCGGCCAGCCGGGCCCGGCGCAGCAGGCCGGTGTAGCCGAGTGCGATGAGCGCCGTCAGGGGCACGATCGCCAGCAGCGCCGCGTCATTGCCGGGCCAGGACGCCCCGGCGCCTTCGGCGCCCCAGAAGACGCCGAACGATGTCAGCATGACGCCCACCGCGAACTTCATGCTGTTCTCGGGGACCCGGGCCAGCGGGGCGCGGACCGCCACGCCCACACCGGCGACCACCACCACCGCTGCCGCCGCCCCGAGCGCGGCCAGGCCCACGTTCTTCTGGCTGGCACCGAAGGTGAGGGCGATGAACACCACCTCCAGGCCCTCCAGCAGCACGCCCTTGAACGAGAGGGTGAACGCGTACCAGTCGCTGACCAGGCCGCGCCGCGTGGCGGCGGCCGTCTTGGCGGCGGCCACCTGGCGGGCGAAGATGCCGGTCTCGTCGTGCAGTTCCTTGTAGCCCGAGCCGCGCAGGATGGCCTTGCGCAGCCACTGCAGGCCGAAGACGGCCAGCAGTGCGCCCACGGCCAGCCGCAGCGCGCCGAGCGGCACCAGGGTGAGGGCCGGGCCGAGCACGGCGACCACGGCGGCCAGCACCACGAGCGCGGCGGCCAGGCCCTGGAAGGTGGATCGCCACTCGCGGGTCAGCCCGGCGGCGAGCACGATCGTCAGTGCCTCGACCGCCTCCACGGCGCAGGCGACGAACACGGTCAGGAGCAGGGGCAGGGCGTTCACGCGACCTCCAGCGGGCGAATCGGCGATCCGGCGGCGCGGGCATGCCGCTCTGAGACAATAGGCGGGTGGCCGACGGCGACCAGGCAGCGAGCGAGGGCTGGCTGCTTCTCATCTACCGGGTGCCGTCCGAGCCGAGCAGGCTCCGCTCGGCAGTATGGCGGCGGATCAAGAGCCTGGGCGCCATCTACCTGCAGAACTCGGCGGCGGCCCTGCCGGCGGGGGTGGGCGCCGAGCGCGCGCTGCGCAAGCTGCGCAGCGAGATCCTCGACATGGGCGGGACGGCGGTGCTGATGACCTGCACCGTGCTCGCGGGCGCGGCGGAGGTGTCGGCGGCCTTCCAGGCAGCGCGGAACGATGAGTACGAGGAGATCGTCGACCGCTGTGAGGACTTCCTGGCGCAGGTGCAGAAGGAGCATGTAGCCGAGCACTTCACCTACGCCGAGCTGGAGGAGAACGAGGTCGACCTGGTCAAGCTGCAGAACTGGTTCGCCCGGGTCCGCCAGCGCGACGTGTTCGGCGCGGAGGGGCGGGCTCCGGCGGAGGCCGCGCTGGTCACCTGCGGGCAGGCGCTTGAGGGCTATGCGGCCCGGGTCTACGCCGAGGAGGCGGACATTCACTAGCCCGTACCTCCCGCCTGCCGCCCATCGTTCACCTTGCGGATGCGCGCTGCCGCGCGCTCTCCATAGCCATCTGCGGCCAGGCTGGGCGCGGCGGGCACCCGCTGGTCAAGCTATCGTAACAGCTGTGATTTGCCGCCACTGACAGCTGTTACATCTGCATTGTGGCCGGCGCTTCATCTACTAGCCGCTTTCCGGACATTCGGGCGTCGGCTGGCCGGTGGAAGCTGCGGCCATGAATCGCACCGCATGGCACAGAAGGATGCTTGGCATCACCGCTCTGATGGGCGTGGGCGCGCTTGCCGTCGCAGGCTGCTCAAGCTCGTCGACATCGGCCTCGCCCGCCAAGCCGGGCAAGGTGCCACTCGTCGTGTACTCGGCGCAGGGCTATGACAAGGCGATGACCCAGGCCTTCCAGAAGGCCACCGGCATCCCCGTCAAGCTGGACGACAACTCGACCGGCCCGCTGCTCACCCAGATCGAGGCCTCCAAGAACAACCCCAACTGGGGGCTGCTGTGGGTGGACGGCGCGACCGCGTTCGCCGGCCTGGACCAGCAGGGCCTGCTGCTCAAGGGCTTCACGCCGACGGTGACCTGGGACAGCCTGGGCACCGCGTCGGTGCCGGCCGACCACAGCTACGTCCCCACCGGTGTCACCCTGATGGCCGCGCTGGTCTACAACAAGACCAAGGTGGCCGCACCGCCCGCCACCTGGCAGCAGCTGCTCCAGCCGCAGTGGAAGGGCGCCATCGGGATGAACGACCCGTCCCAGTCCGGCCCGACCTACCCGTTCATCGCCGGGATGATGAGCTACCTCGGCGGTGTGCCCGCCGGTGAGCAGTACTTCACCAAGCTCAAGGGCAACGGCCTGATCATCCACCCGACGAACGGGCCGACCCTGCAGGCGCTCACCAGCGGCCAGATCAAGCTGGCGCTGGTGCAGAGCTCCGCCGGGATCGGGGCGGTGCTCGGCGACTCCAAGCTCACCGTCAAGTACCTCGACCCGGTCACCTTGCTGCCCAGCGCCATCGGCATCGACGCCAAGGCGCCAGCGGCCGAGCAGGCCGAGGCCAAGAAGTTCATCGACTTCGTGCTCTCCCCGGCGGGCCAGAAGGTCATGCAGAGCGGCGACCCGACCGGTGACTCGCTCTACTACCCCGTCGTCCAGGACGTCGCCCCACTGGCCGCGCTGCCGCCCCTGACCGGGGTGAAGACGCAGAGCATCGACCCCTACACCTGGGGCACGAAGGAGGCCTCGATCAACACCTGGTTCGACAGCTCCATCGTCCGTTGACGTTCCCCACCACCGCACCGGCCCCGGTCAGCCCGCGGGCCGGGCGCGGCGCGGGGGGCTGGCAGGCCGCCACCCGTGGCCTGCCAGCCCCCCGTCATCTGGCCAGGACCCTCTTCTGGCTGCTCCTGGTGCTGTTCATCCTGGCCCCCTCGGCCTGTTTCCTGCTGCTCGCGGTGTCACCGCGGCTGTTCGCCGAGGGGCCGCAATGGTTCACGCTCACCTACCTGCGGCAGACGTTCACCGGCACCACCGCGGTCGCCGTCGTCAACTCGCTGTGGGTGAGCACCGCCGCGGCCGCGCTCGGGCTGGTGATCGGCTTCCCGATCGCGTGGCTGGCGGCCCGCACCACCCTGCCCGGCCGGCGGCTGGTGGCCGGGGGCATGTGGCTGGTGCTGCTGCTGCCGTCCTGGCTCCCGGCGCTCGGCTGGCAGCGGCTGGTCCAGGCTGACGGCGTCATGTACCGGGTGGGCCTGGATCTGCCCTGGGTCACCCACGCCATCATGGGCCCGTTCGGGGTGGTGCTGCTGCTCGGCCTGCGCTGCGTGCCGTTCACGTTCCTGGCCATCACCGCGGCCCTGTCCGGGCTGGGCCAGGAGTTCGAGGACGCCGCCCGGGTCCACGGCGCCAGCCGGACGGCGGCGCTGCGGCTCATCCTGCCGATCATCGCCCCCGCCATCTGGTCGGCGCTGGCGATCGGTTTCGCCGAGTCGGTCAGCGACTTCGGGGTCGCCGCCACCTTGGCCTATAACTCCAACTTCTCGCTGGCCACCTACCAGCTGTACGCCGACATCGGGAACTTCCCGCCCAGCTTCCCCGGCGCCGCCGCCATGGGCTGGCTGCTGGTCGGCGCCGTGGCGATCCCGCTCGCGCTGCAGGCCAGGACGCTGCGCGGCCGGTCCTACGCGGTGCTGTCCGGGCGGTCACGGCAGATCGCCCGGCGCCGGCTCACGCCGGGCGGCGCCGTCGCGGCGGTGGCCGGGGTGTGGCTGTTCTACCTGGTGGCCCTGGGTGTCCCCGGCTTCGGTGCGGTCAGCGGCTCACTGCTCGGCGACTACGGCGGCTCGTTCAGCCTCACGCTGGTGAACTATCACGCACTGCTGCGCTCCAGCGACCTGCTCGGGCCCATCGAGCGCTCACTGGGGTACGGCGCGGTGACCGCGACCGTCACCGTGATCGGCGGGTTCATCGCCGCCCGGCTGCTCACCCAGCGCGCGTCCAGGGCGACCCGGGCCCTGGACTTCATGCTGCTCGCCGCCGTCGCCCTGCCCAGCGTGGTCTTTGGCGCGGGCTACATCTTCGCCTACAACCTGCCGATCATGTCCACCCTGGGCATCGACCTGTACCAGACGGTGATGCTGCTGGTCATCGCCTACACCGCGTCCAGCCTGCCGACCAACGCCCGGGTGCTGGTCGGGGTGGTCTCCCAGCTGCAGCCCTCGCTGAAGGACGCGGCCCGCACCCACGGCGCGGGAGAGCTCACGGCCTGGGTGCGCGCGGTGCTGCCGGTGGTGTCCCGGCCGATCGTCATGGCCTACCTGCTGACGTTCTGCGGGGTGTTCCTGGAGCTGCCGCTGTCCCAGCTGCTCTACGCGCCCAACTCGCCGCCGCTGTCGGTGGCGATCGAGGACAACCTGTCCAACTACCACTTCGGGGTCGGCATGGCGCAGTCCGTGCTCGCGGTCGCGATCGCGCTGGCCGCGGTCGCGCTCGTGCTCGGCGGGTACCGCCTGGTCGCACCGGCTGGCTGGCGCCGGATCGGAGAAACCACCCGTGGCTGAACGAATTGGCATCGACTCCCTCAGCAAGACCTACCCCGGCGGCAACCAGGCGCTGCGCGAGGTCAGCCTGGCGGTCGAGCCTGGCACGTTCCTGGTGCTGCTGGGCCCGTCCGGATCCGGCAAGACCACCTTGCTGCGTGCCCTGGCCGGGATCGAGCGGATCACCTCGGGGCGGATCACGATCGGCACGGCATGCGTCGCCGACGGCCGTATCCACGTGCCGCCGGACCGGCGTGACCTGTCGATGGTCTTCCAGGACTACGCCCTCTGGCCGCACCTGACGGTGCGCGACAACGTCGCCTTCGCGCTGCGCCGCCGGCGGCTGACCAGGGTGCAGGCCCGCGAACTGGCGCACGCCATGCTGGAGCGGGTCGGGCTCGGCGCGCTGACCGCCCGGTACCCGAACGAGCTGTCCGGCGGCGAGCAGCAGCGGGTCGCCCTGGCCCGGGCACTGGTCGCCGACACCGGGCTCATCTTGTGCGATGAGCCACTGTCCAACCTCGACGCCGACCTGCGGGAGCGGATGCGGGTGGAGATCTCCGCCCTGGTCCGCGACGCCGGTGCCACCACCATCTACATCACCCACGACCAGGCCGAGGCGTTCGCCCTCGCCGACCAGGTCGGGGTGCTCGAACGCGGGCGGCTGGTGCAGACCGGCACCCCGGAGGAGATCTACACCCGGCCGGCCAGCCCCTTCGTCGCCCGCTTCACCGGCCTGTCCGGGGAGTTCGCCGTCCAGATCCGGGACACCGCCGCGGCCGACCATGTCGAGGTCGAGCCCGCCGGGCCGGGCACCGGGCGGCCGTTCCGTGCCCGCCGCCCGCACGGGCCGCTGGTCACCGGCAGCGGGCTGCTCATGGTGCGGCCCACCGGGGTGCGGCTGTGCGCCAGCCACGACGGCGAGCATCATCTGACCGGCACCGTCGCCGACGTCGCGTTCCGCGGCCGGGGGTATGAGCACGCGATCGACGTGCCCGGCCAGGGCCGCCTCACCGGCGTCTTCGCGCCGACCCGGGCTGGCCGCGGGGAGCGGGTCGGGCTGCGCTTCGAGCCGGACGGCTGCCACGTCTTCGGCCCGGGCGAACGTGTCGCCTGAGCGCCCGCGACCTGGGACGCACGAGCACCACCGGCCCGGCAGGCACTAGCATCGGAGCCGTGGCCACGACGCTGAGCATCATCGACACCTCCCCTCACCTGGTTGACGCCGATGCCGTCGTTATCGCGGTCCGCCGGGGGGCCGGCGGACCGCAGCCGGGCCCGGGCGCCAAGGACATCGACGACGCGCTGGGCGGCACCCTGGCGGCCACCCTGGCGGCGCTGGGGGCATCCGGCGACGTCGGCGAGGTCACCAAGATCGCCACCGGCGGCCGGCTGGGCGCCCCCCTCCTCGCCGCGGTCGGGATCGGCGCCGCTGACGACAGCACCGACGCGCCGATCGACGCCGAGGTGCTGCGCCGGGCCGCTGGCGCGGCGGTCCGGGTGCTGGCCGGCCAGCGGCCCGCCGGGAACGGCCGGGAACGGCGGATCGCGCTCGCGCTGCCCGCCCGTGACCAGGCTGAAGCGGAAGCGGTCGCGCTGGGCGCCCTGCTGGGCGGCTACGCGTTCCGCCGGTACCGCACCGAGCCGGCCGGCCAGGCGGCGCTCACGCTGCTGGCCGATGCCAGCGTGGCGGCGGGGGCCCGCCGCGCCGAGGTGCTCGCCGACGCCGTCACCCTGGTCCGCGACCTGGTCAACACCGGGCCGTCCGACCTGGTCCCGGCCGTGTTCGCGGCCCGGGCGGAAGAGATCGCCGCCGCGAGCGGGCTGGCCGTCACGGTGCTGGACGAGCAGGCACTCACCGACGGCGGGTACGGCGGCATCCTCGGCGTCGGGCAGGGCTCGGCGCACCCGCCGCGGCTGGTCCGGCTCGAGTACGCCCCGCCCGGGGCCACCGCGGTGCTCGTGTTCGCCGGCAAGGGGATCACGTTCGACTCCGGCGGCCTGTCGCTCAAGCCTCCCAAGGCGATGGAGGCGATGAAGGCGGACATGAGCGGGGCTGCCGCGGTGCTCGGCGCCATGCAGGCGATCGCGGCGCTCGCCCTGCCGGTGCGGGTGATCGGCTACCTGCCGCTGGCCGAGAACATGCCGAGCGGGACCGCGCAGCGGCCGTCGGACGTGCTCACCATCTACGGCGGGACGACGGTGGAGGTGCTCAACACCGACGCCGAGGGGCGCCTGGTGCTGGCCGACGCACTCGCCCGGTCGGCCGCCGACTCCCCCGATCTGCTCATCGACGTCGCGACGCTGACCGGCGCGCAGGTGGTGTCGCTGGGCACGCGGGTGGCCGCGGTGATGGGCAACGACGACGCGCTGCGCGACGGCGTGGTCGCCGCCGCTGCCCGGGCAGGTGAGGCGATGTGGCCGATGCCACTGCCCGATGAGCTGCGCAAGGGGCTGGAGTCGGCGGTCGCCGACCTTGCCAACGTGGCCCCGGACCGCAACGGCTCGATGCTGGTGGCAGGGCTCTTCCTGCGGGAGTTCGTGCCGCTGGGTGTGCGGTGGGCGCATCTGGACATCGCCGGGCCGGCGTTCAACGACGGCGCGGCGCATGGGTATACCCCCAAAGGCGGGACGGGGGCGGCGACCCGGACCCTGGTCCAGATCGCGCAGGATGTGGCTGAGGGGCGGTTGTAGCCCGGCACAGACGAGCCGGGTGACACAGAAGAGAACCAAGGAGCATTCCTGTGGCGGACAGCGACCCGTACGACATCGTCATCCTCGGCGGGGGCAGCGGTGGCTATGCCTGCGCCCTGAGGGCGGCCGAACTCGGCAAGCGGGTCGCGCTCATCGAGAAGGACAAGGTAGGCGGCACCTGCCTGCACCGCGGCTGCATCCCTACCAAGGCCCTGCTGCACGCGGCGGAGATCGCCGACCAGGCCAACGAGGCGGAGGCGTTCGGGGTCCGGGCCCGTTTCGATGGCATCGACATGGCCGGGGTCCAGGCGTACAAGAACAAGGTGGTCGACCGGCTCTGGAAGGGCCTGCAGAGCACCATCGCGAGCCGCAAGGTGGACATCATCTACGGCGACGGCCGGCTGGTCTCGCCCACCGCGGTCCGGGTCGGCGACACGGTCTACGAGGGCGCGCACGTGGTGCTCGCCACCGGCTCGGAGCCCCGCAGCCTGCCCGGCCTGGCCATCGACCACCAGCGGGTCATCACCAGCGACGACGCGCTCGAACTGGACCGGGTCCCGGGTGCGGCGGTCATCCTCGGCGGCGGTGTCATCGGGGTCGAGTTCGCCAGCGTGTGGCGCTCGTTCGGGGCCGAGGTGACCATCGTCGAGATGCTCCCCCATCTGCTGCCGCCCGAGGACGAGGCCAGCTCGAAGCTGCTGGAGCGCGCGTTCCGGCGGCGCGGGATCGCCTACCAGCTGGGCGCCAGGTTCGAAGGGGTGAAGGAAACCCCGGACGGGGTGACCGTCACGCTGGAAGGCGGCAAGACGCTCAACGCCGAGCTGATGCTCGTCGCGGTCGGCCGCGGCCCGGTCTCGGCGGGCCTGGGCTACTCCGAAGCCGGGGTGGCGATGGAACGCGGCTTCGTGCTGGTGGACGAGTACTGCCGGACCAGTGTCCCGACCATTTCCGCGGTCGGGGATCTCACCCCGGGCCTGCAGCTGGCACACGTCGGCTTCGCCGAGGGAATCCTGGTCGCGGAGCAGGTCAGCGGGCTGGCGGTGACCCCGATCGACTACGACGGGGTGCCCCGGATCACCTACAGCGACCCCGAGGTCGCCTCGGTGGGCATCACCTCCGCGACCGCTGCCGAGCGCGGGATCGAGACCACCGAGTTCACCTACAACCTCGGCGGGAACGGCAAGAGCGTCATCTTGCAGACCCAGGGCGCCGCCAAGGTCATCGCCGCGGCCGGCGGCCCCGGGGGCAGGCCCGGGCCGGTGCTCGGCGTGCACCTGGTCGGCGCCCGGGTCGGCGAGCTCATCGCCGAGGGCCAGCTCATCTACAACTGGGAGGCGCTGCCATCGGAGGTGGCGCAGCTCATCCACCCGCACCCCACCCAATCGGAGGCGCTCGGCGAGGCACACCTAGCCCTGGCCGGCAAGCCCCTCCACGTGCACTCATGACCAGCAGCGTGCTCACACCGAACCCTCGGCACCGGGTACCCGCGAGTGCCGGATAACGAAGGAGTACCCAAAGCCATGTCGGTCTCCGTATCCATGCCCCAGCTGGGCGAGAGCGTCACCGAGGGCACCGTCACGCGCTGGCTCAAGAAAGAGGGCGAGCGGGTGGAGGCAGACGAGCCGCTCCTCGAGGTCTCCACGGACAAGGTTGACACCGAGATTCCCTCGCCGGTGTCGGGAATCCTGCGCGGCATCACGGTCGCCGAGGACGAGACTGTCGCCGTCGGCGCCGAACTCGCCGTGATCGACGAGACCGACGGCGCCGGGCCTGCCGCCCAGCCCGGACCGGAGTACGCGGCACCGGGCCAGCCCCCGGCCGCGGAGTACGCGGCGCCGCCTGCGGGACCGGAGTACGCGCAGCCCTCCGCCGGCCCGGAGTTCGCGCGTCCTCCGGCCGGCCCGGATCACCCGCCGCTTCCCGAGCCCGGATACCACCCGCCCGCGCCCGAACAGGCCGCGCCCGCGGCGGAGTACCCGCCCCCCGCCCAGCCCGGTTACCCACCGATGCAGCCGGCCGGCGAGCCGCCCGCGCCGGCGGGCGGATACGGCTCGTCCCTGTTCACCCCGGCGGACCAGGTGCCGCCTGCGGCACCGCCAGCACCCGAGGCACCGCCTGCCCCTGACACCGGGCCCGCCGCAGCAATGCCAGCCGAGGCAGTGCCCGCCCCCCCAGCACCGGCCGCCCCAGCACCGGCCGCCCCAGCACCGGCCGCGGGCGCCGGGCCCGTCACGGCGGCGCCGCCGCCAGGCGCCGAGGGCCCGTACGTGACCCCGCTGGTGCGCAAGCTCGCGGCCGAGCACGGGGTCGATCTGGCCACCGTGACCGGCACCGGCGTCGGCGGGCGGATCCGCAAGCAGGACGTGATCGAAGCCGCACGGCAGCTGCGGGAGTCGGCGGCCGCCGCCCCGGCAGCCCCCGCCGCCCAGGCCGCCGGCGGGCCGGCCGTGGCGGGGCAGCCAGCCCCTGGCGCCCCGGCCCCGGCCCGGACCATCGTCCCGTCCACCCTGCGCGGCACCACCGAGCGCATGTCCCGCGCCCGCCAGCTCATCGCCCGCCGGATGGTCGAATCGCTGCAGACGTCGGCCCAGCTCACCACCGTGGTCGAGGCGGACGTCACGCCGATCGCCCGGCTGCGGGCACGTGCCAAGGCCGACTTCGAGGCCCGCGAGGGTGTCAAGCTGTCGTTCCTGCCGTTCTTCGCCCTCGCCGCGGTCGAGGCGCTGAAGGTGCACCCGCGGCTGAACGCGCTCATCGACACCGAGGCGGGCCAGGTGATCTACCACGACGCCGAGCACCTGGGCGTCGCCGTGGACACCGAGCGCGGCCTGATGGTTCCGGTCATCCGCAACGCCGGCGATCTCAACATCGGCGGGCTCGCCCGCAAGATCGCCGATCTCGCCGCACGGACCCGGGCCGGCCAGGTCAGCCCCGACGACCTGGCGGGCGGCACCTTCACCCTCACCAACACCGGCAGCCGCGGGGCGCTGTTCGACACCCCGATCATCAACCAGCCGCAGGTGGCGATCCTGGGCACCGGCACGGTGGTGAAGCGGGCGGTGGTCATGGAGGACCCGGCGCTCGGCGAGGTGATCGCGGTGCGCTCCATGGTCTACCTGGCACTCACCTACGACCACCGGCTCGTCGACGGCGCCGACGCCGCCCGGTTCCTCACCACCGTGAAGGACCGGCTGGAGGAAGGTGCCTTCGAGGCCGAGCTCGGGCTGTAGGCAGCATGCGGATCGCGGTCACCGGGTCGTCGGGGCTGATCGGCAGCGCCCTGGTGGCCGCCCTGCGCACCGGCGGGCACCAGGTGCTGCGGCTGGTCCGCCAGGCGTCTGCTGCCGATGACGAGATCGCCTGGGACCCCCGGGCGCCCGCTGGCGGGCTGGATCCCGCCGCGCTGGACGGGCTGGACGCGGTCGTGCACCTGGCCGGCGCTGGCGTGGCCGACCATCGCTGGACCCCGGCCTACCAGCGGGAGATCCGGGACAGCCGGGTCAGGGGCACGCAGGCGCTGGTGGCCGCGCTGGCCTCGGCGAGCCGGCCGCCTTCCGTTCTGCTGTCGGGGTCTGCGATTGGCTGGTACGGGGATACCGGCGGGCGCGAGGTGGACGAGTCATCCCCGGCGGGTTCTGGGTTCCTGCCCGACGTCGTCCGGGACTGGGAAGGAGCCGCGCAGGCCGCAGGGCAGGCCGGGATCCGGGTGGTCACGATGCGCACCGGGATCGTGCTGTCCCCCCTCGGCGGGGTGCTGGCCAGGATGCTGCCGCCGTTCCGGCTCGGGCTGGGCGCCCGGCTCGGCCCGGGCACGCAGGTGATGAGCTGGATCACGCTGGCGGACTACGGCCGGATCGTCACCTTCCTGCTCACCCATCCGGACATCTCGGGCCCGGTGAACCTGACCACCCCGCACCCGGCGACCAATGCCGAGCTCACCGCGGCGGTGGCTGCGGTGCTGCACCGGCCCGCGGTGCTGTTCCTGCCGGCGCCGGTGCTCAAGCTCGCGCTCGGCGGGGTCAGCAGCGACATCCTGGCCAGCGCCCGGGTGATGCCGCGGCGGCTGCTGACCGCGGGCTATGAGTTCCAGTTCCCCGACCTGCCGGCCGCGCTCGCGTCCCAGCTCGCCGCAGGCTGAGCCCGCTCCGGGCCGGCCTCACACGCTCTGGTCCTGGCGGCTGGGCTCGGCCGCACGCCTGCTCTGCGTCGCCTTGCGCACCCGCTCCGGCAAGATGGCCCGGTAGCCGGCCGACTCGTCCATGAACAGCGGCAGCTTCCAGAACGGCTGCACCTTCCCGGTGCTGCCTTCCAGCTCCTCCATCCGGCCGACGGTGAGCCGCAGCAGCCGCCGGGCGCCGACCAGCGCCACCAGCGCCACCGGCAGCTCCACCACCAGCGCCAGCACCAGGCTGAGCATGAACCCGCGGGTGCCCCAGTCCAAGGTGGTGTCGAACCAGGCGTCACAGCAGAGCAGGGTCGCCAGCACCACCAGGCACAGGATCAGGATCTGGCGGCGCCGCCAGGCCGCCCACGCGGTCGCGGCGAACACCAGCAGCAGCACGACGTCGAACCCGACCCAGGCGGCGCTCCACCCACCGGCCCGGTACCGCCAGGGCAGCGTGACCGCCAGCACGCCGATCCAGGCAGCCAGGATGAGGGCACAGACGAGCGTGGCCACGATGAGCAGCCGGCGCCGCCATTTGCCGCGGGCTGCGCGGGCGAGCACGTGCTCGTCCACCTCCGCGAGATCGCGGGCCAGCCGGGCGCGTTCGGGCCGGCTCAGCTGCCTCAGCTCAGACTTGTCTAACACCAGCCGGACCTCCCTCTCTGGCTACCGGGGGCATTCCCCGCCAGGCCCACGGCATGTCGGACTCATTAGCCATAAAGCGGCCGGGCCGCCTGGCATTCCGGGACCGGGGTACGGGCACTGCCCGGTGCCGGGGAACGGGCCGGCGCGCCGGGATAAGCTGGCGGCGTGAACGGCGAGCTGATCTTTGCCCGGGCGGGTTTCGGCGCCAGCGCGGTCCCCTATCTCGACGGCTGGGAGCTTCAGCAGCGCCTGCACGGACGGCGGGTGAGCGGGGACATCCCCGACACCTGCCTGCTGCTGGAGCACGAGCCGGTGTACACGGCCGGCCGGCGGACCAGCCAGCTGGACCGCCCGCTCGCCGACCCGGGCATCCCGGTGATCGACGTCGACCGCGGCGGCAAGATCACCTGGCACGGCCCCGGGCAGCTGGTCGGCTACCCGATCGTGGCGCTGCCGGAGCCGGTTGATGTCGTCGCCCATGTCCGGGCCATCGAGGAAGCCCTGATCCGGGCCTGCGCGGACGCGGGCGTGGCGACCACCCGGGTGGAGGGCCGCAGCGGCGTGTGGATCACCGGCGGGCGCGGCCCCGGCAGCACGCTGGACCGCAAGGTCGCCGCCATCGGGATCCGGGTCTCGCGCGGGGTCACCATGCACGGTTTCGCGCTCAACTGCGATTGCGATCTCAGCTGGTTCGACCGCATCGTGCCGTGCGGCATCCGGGACGCCGGAGTGACCAGCCTGTCTGCCGAGACCGGCCGCACCATCACGGTCGCGGACATGCTCGGCAGCGCCGAGCGGCACCTCGCCGACGTGCTCGGCGCCACCACCTGGCACAGCACCGAAGACCTGGGCACCGTCATGGCCGGACCGGACCTGAGCCGGGCGGAGCTGGCCACCGCCGACTGAGCCGGCCGGTCAGGTACTCATTCAGGGTTATGGGACGGGTCCGGCGTCAGGACCGCCCGGCCAGATGGGCGGCCAGCTCGCTGGCCGGCACGGCGCTCTGCTCCCCGCTGGTCATGTCCCGGACGGTGACGGTGCCTGCTTCCTCGTCCGCGCCGCCGTAGATCAGTGCCCACCGGGCGCCCTGGTCGCTGGCCCACTTGAGCTGCCGGCCCAGCTTGCCCGACGACCCCAGGTAGACACTCGCCCGCAGGCCGGCCGAGCGGGCCGCCGCCGCGAAGGCGAAGCTGCGGGCCGCGAAGCGCTCGTCCATCACGGTGACCGCCACGTCGAGCCGGCTGTGGCCGCCATCGTCGGCCGGCAGCGCCAGCAGGATGCGCTCGATGCCGAGCGAGCCCCCGGTCCCCGGCACGTCCGGCCCGCCGAGCTGCTCGATCAGGTGGTCGTAGCGCCCGCCGGAGGCGATCGACCCGGGCACCCCGTCGGCCGTCACCTCCCAGATCGGCCCGGTGTAGTAACTCAGGCCCCGCACCATCCGGGGCGTGAACTGCACCCGCTCCGCTGGCATCTGCCCGGCCAGCAGCGACAGCATGGTGTCCACCTCGTCCAGCCCGGCCGAGCCTTCCTCGCTGGACTTGAGCGCCTCCCGGATCCGTTCCGCCGCGTCCGGCGCGGTCATGGCGGCCACCAGCTCGCCGGCCTTGGCCTCGCTCAGCCCGCGCCCGGTGAGTTCGGCGATGACCTGTGACGGTGTGAGCTTGTCCAGCTTGTCGAGGGTGATCAGGACCCCGGCGCCAAGGCCGGCCGGCACCCCGAAGGCGTCCAGCAGGCCGGCCAGCACCCGGCGGGAGTTGAGCAGGAAGCGGAAGCCGCTCACCCCCAGCCCGTCGAGCACGTCGTGTACCGCGCAGATGACCTCGGCGTCGGCCAGCGGGGAGGCGGTGCCCAGGGTGTCGACGTCGCACTGCACGAACTCGCGGTAGCGGCCGCGGCCGGGCCGGTCCGCCCGCCACACCGGGCCGATGGCATAACGCTTGTAGGGCACCGGCAGCTGGCTGCCGTAGGCGGCGGCCACCCGGGCCAGCGGCACCGTCAGGTCATAGCGCAGCGCCAGGTCGGCCTCGCCGGTCCCCTCGTGCTCGCCCCGGCGCAAGATCTTGAAGATGAGCTTGTCGCTCTCGTCCCCGTACTTGCCCATCAGCACGTCGAGGCGCTCGAAGGCGGGCGTGGCAAGCGGCTCGAACCCGTAGCGGGAGAACACCGACCGGATGAGCGTGAACGCCCGCTCGCGGGTCTCGTACTCGCGGGCAAGGAAGTCCCGGGTCCCCGACGGGGGATCGAACTGCGTTGGCATGCGCCCATGCTCCCCGACCGGGTGGGTTCCCGTCACATCGATAACCGGTTCCGCGGGCCCGCTGGCCGGGCCGGGTCATCGCATCCGGCGTGCTAGCGTGGACGAGTGCTCTAACGACTGATGGCAGCTGACCCCCGAAGAACCGCCACAGTCCGAGGAGCTTTTCTCTTGTCCCGCCCGCAGTCCAGCGACAATGCGGTCGCTGCCGCCCACGCCCCGCACCGGCCTGCCGCGGGCACCGGCGTCCCGCACCGGCACGCGATGCCGCTGGCGTTCGGCCTGCAGGTCGCCATCTCGGCCGGTGACGGCCTGGCCATGGTCGCCCTGGCCAGCCGCGTCTACCTCGGCTCACACGCCTCCTGGGCGGTGGCGGCGGTGTTCCTGGCGATCACCATCCCGATCACGGCGCTCGCCCCTGTCGCCGGCCTGCTGCTGGACCGGTTCCGGCCCAAGCCGGTGCTGGTCGCGGCGGCCGCCGGGCAGGCCCTGGTGGCACTGGCGATCACTCAGGTCGGCGGCATCAGGCCGGTGCTCGCCCTGGCCACCGGGTTCGGCCTCTGCGCGGCCGTGCTCCAGCCGGGGCTCGGCGCCATCGTGCCGCGGCTGGCCGGACCGATGGGGGTGACCCGGGCGAACGGCTACCTGCAGGCAGCCACCTGGGGCGGCTTCACCGCCGGCCCGCTGCTGGCGGGCGTCCTGACCGCGGTCGGCGGGACCGGGCTGGCGCTGGCCGGGGTCGCCGCCGTCTACCTGCTCGGCGCGGTGGGCCTGGTGGCACTCCCGCTGGCACCGGCGCCGGCCACGGGCGGCCCGCCCGGCGGCGAGCAGGGCGGGTTCGCCGCGCAGCTGAGCGCCGGGATCCGGTTCCTGCGCGCGGACACCGAGGCCGGGCTGCTCGTCGGCGTGGTCGCGGTGATGGTGGCGTGCACCAACATGGCGATCGTCGCCGAGGTCGCTTTCGCCGAGAGCGTGCTGCGGGCCGGCGTCACCGGTTACGCCGTGCTGGTCGCGGGCTGGACCGCGGGGATGCTGGCCGGGACCCTGGCCGGCGGCCGCATCCCCGCGCGCAGGCTGGCGTTCACCACCCTGGCCGGGACGCTCGCCACCGGCGTGGGCGTGGCGCTGGCCGGGACGGCGGCGGTGCTGTGGCAGGCGGTGGCCGCCTACGCCCTGGGCGGGCTGGCCAACGGCATGGAGGTGGTGGCCACCCGCAGCTTCCTCAACCTCCGGGCACCCGCCCATATCGCCGGGCGGGTCTTCGCGGTCTACTCCGGCGTCCTGTTCGGCGCGGCGTCCATCGGCATGGCCGCCGCCGGCGGCCTGCTGTCCTCGATGAACCCCCGGCTGGTGCTGTTCCTGGCCGGCGGGGGCGGCCTGGTGGCCGGCGCCGTGGGCTGGCTCGTCTACGCGCGCCGCCACCGCCGCACCGCCGCGGCTCCGCCGGGCTGACCCAGGTCCTGCCCGGCTAGCCGCCGGCCTGGCGGATCTTCACCGCCGTGCCGTACGCGCAGATCTCCTGGCCGGCCTGGAACTCGCTGGCGTCGAAGCGCATCGCGAGGACCGCGTCCGCGCCTTTGGCCTGGGCCGCCTCGGTCAGCCGCTCCTGCGCATGGATCCGGCTCTCGGCCAGCATCTTGGTCATCCCGCGGAGCTCGCCGCCGACCATCGACTTGAAGCCCGCCCCGATCTGCGAGCCGACGTTGCGGGACCGCACGGTGACACCGAACACCTCCCCCAGCACCTCGGTGATCTCATAGCCCGGCAGGTCGTTCATGGTGCTGAGAATCATGACCTCATCCTTTCACCCGGGCCTCCGCCCCGGCCGCGCCGCCACCTCCCCACGGGCCGGGACGTACCCTAGAGCCGTGGTACTCGCACCTGAGGGTCGCAGGATGCTGCGCATCGAAGCACGCAACAGCCAGACGCCCATCGAGCGCAAACCGCCGTGGATCAAGACCCGGCTGCGGACCGGCCCCGCCTACACCGAGCTGAAAGGCCTGGTCCGGGACCAGGGCCTGCACACCGTGTGCCAGGAGGCCGGCTGCCCCAACATCTTCGAATGCTGGGAGGACCGGGAGGCGACGTTCCTGATCGGCGGCGACGCCTGCACCCGGCGGTGCGACTTCTGCCAGATCGCCACCGGCAAGCCCGAGCCGCTCGACACCGGCGAGCCGGCCCGGGTCGCCGCGTCGGTGGCGGCGATGGGCCTGCGCTACGCGACGGTTACCGGCGTGGCGCGCGATGACCTGCCCGACGGCGGTGCCTGGCTGTACGCGCAGACCTGCGCCGAGATCCACGCGGCCGTCCCCGGCTGCGGGGTGGAGCTGCTCATACCTGACTTCAACGCCGACCCGGCACGGCTGGCTGAGGTGTTCGCCGCCCGCCCGGAGGTGCTGGCGCACAACATCGAGACGGTGCCCCGCATCTTCCGCTCGATCCGGCCGGGCTTCCGGTACGAGCGCTCGCTGGACGTGCTGCGGATGGCCCGCGACGCCGGGCTCGTCACCAAGTCCAACCTCATCCTCGGCCTCGGCGAGGACCCGGCCGAAATCAGCCAGGCCATGGCCGGCCTGCGGGCAGCCGGCTGCGAGCTGCTCACCATCACCCAGTACCTGCGGCCCTCGGCGCTGCACCACCCGGTCGCCCGGTGGGTGGAGCCGGCCGAGTTCGAGCGGCTCCGGGAGGAGGCGCTCGGTCTCGGCTTCGCCGGCGTGATGTCGGGCCCGCTGGTCCGCTCCTCCTACCGGGCAGGCCGGCTGCACGCGGAGGCGATGGCCCGGCGCGCTTCGCCGGGCGCCGCCTGACGGCACCGGACCGGGGTCTGCCAGCCACCGCCACGGCCCGCGGTTTCCCTCCGGTGCCCGCCTGCTCGTATCCTGCCCTCCATGGCGAACAAGCCCGCAAGCGCGGCGAACCCGAAGGGCGGCGCGGATCCGGCCACTGCTGGCCGTATCAAGCAGATCCGCATGGTGGCCGGGATCATCCGCAAGTCCAATCCCCGCGCCCTGCCGCTGATAGCCCTGGCCGGGCTCGGCGTGCTCGCCGCCTTCGTGGTGGCCGGGCTGCTCACCGGCCTGCTGGCGCTGCTGATCCCGCTCGGCGTGCTCACCGGCCTGATGGCGGCGATGATCCTGTTCGGCCGGTACGCGCAGTCAGCCCAGTACGCGGCGGTGGAGGGCCAGCCGGGAGCGGCGGCCGCCATCCTGCAGACCATGCGGGGCGGCTGGACGGTCACCCCGGCCGTGTCGGCCAACCGCAGCATGGACGTGGTGCACCGGGCGGTCGGCAAGCCGGGTGTGGTGCTGGTCGGTGAGGGCGCCCCCAGCCGGCTGCCGAGCCTGCTCGCGGCGGAGAAGAAGCGCATCTCCCGGGTCGCCTTCGACGTGCCCATCTACGACCTGCAGGTGGGCAACGAGGAAGGGCAGATCCCGATCCGCAAGCTGCAGCGCAAGCTCACGCGGCTGCCCCGCAACCTCAAGGGCCCGGCGGTCGCGGACCTGAACTACCGGCTGAAGGCGCTGCCCCAGTCGCTGCAGGCGCCCAAGGGACCGGTGCCCAGGACCGGCCGGATGCCCAAGCCTCCGCGTCCCCGGTTCCGCTAGCCACCCAGCCCACGGGCCCGGCGGGGGCCGCCCTGGCGCCCGCTCACCCGTCCCGGTAGGCCGCCCGGATGCGGTCGGCGTAGGTCGGCAGGTCCAGCCCGAGCAGCCTGAACCTGCCGAGCTGGTGCAGCAGGAAGTGGTTGGCGCCGAGCTTGGACAGCCGGCCCACGTCCCCGGCCAGCAGCGCCTGCAGCTCCTCCTCCGACAGCGGCGGGGTCGCCGCCCGCAGCGCCTGCTCCGGCATCTCCGCCAGGGCCTGGCGCAGCTCCGGCTCGCGCACTGCCGATCCAGACCTGGCAGAGCGGTCTGGACATGTGGGGTTAATAAGCCGGTAACGAAGTACCCGCCATAAACCGGCGGGACCCCCTGCTATGGCTGCGACGTGCGAAGACGTATAATGGTTATTAGCATGGTAAGCACTCAGCCCATTCTCCAGAATTCACGCCTGTCCCGGGCAGAGGCTGTCGCGCGGGAGATCGAAGCCGCGCGCTTCCGGACCGAAGCCGACATCCGGGCGCTGCGGTCGACCCTGGCCACCATGGCGGCACATCTGGACCAGCCGCGTGCCTACACCCGCTACAACACGGCGTTCCACCGCCGGGTCGCCAAGCTGAGCCCCAACGCGCCGCTGCGCAGCATGTACGTCACCCTGCTCGACTTCTTCGAGAACGACCTGGCGATCGAGAACCTGCCAGCCGCCGTGCACCCCGAGAACGTCGATGTGCACCGCCAGCTCGTGGACGCCATCGAGAAGGGCGAGGCGCCCGAGCTGGAGTGGGCCATCCGCCGGCACGACGGCCACCGGCTCAACCCCGGCATGTTCGAGCCGGGCGCCGAGGCCGACGCCGCCGCCTCGCAGGGCTAGCGCTGGCGGGCCGCAGCCCCGCGCCGGGCGGGCGCCACGACCCGCCCACGCGTGAGGCCGCCAGTATTCGGTTGCTTCATACGTATATAGTGACTAAATGTCCTTGCGGCACGCGCTGATGGCATTGCTTGACGCCACCCCGATGACCGGTTACACGCTCGCGAAGCATTTCGATCAGTCCGCCGCCTTCGTCTGGCACGCGCCGCATTCACAGATCTATCCCGAGCTGCGCCGGATGGAGGCCGACGGCCTGATTTCCGGGCGCGACGAGCTGCGCGGCGCGCGGGGCACCAAGCGGACCTACGCCCTGACCGAGGCCGGCCGGACCGAGCTGCGCCGGTGGGTCGAGGAAGCAACTCCCGCGCCGCCTGGCCGGGACGGCGCCTACCTCAAGGCCACGTACTACGAGTTCGGCAGCTTCGCCAACGCCAGGCGGCAGTTCCAGGCGCACCTCACCTACCACCAGCAGCAGCAGCACCGGTGGGAAGCACACGTCAAGGAGCTCCAGAACCGCGACACCGAGCTGATGCGGCTGCGCCTGGCAGGCTGGCCGGAGAGCGCCCACGAGGCGATCGTCGCCTACAAGGCGCATGTCTACCGCGGCATGGCCGCGCGCGCCCGGACCGAGGTCGAGTGGGCCAAGTCCGGGCTGGCGCTGGTGGACCGGCTGGAGGCCGCCGCCGGGGAGGACACCTGATGCCACCCACCAGCGATGTCCGGGTGCTGGGCTACGAGCCGCTGCTGGCGCCCGAGGCCCTGCTGGCCGAGCTGCCGCTGGGTAGCCGCGAGGCGGATCTGGTCGAGCTGTCGCGCGCCGAGGTGCGGGCGGTGCTGGACGGGGCCGACGACCGGCTGCTGGTGGTGGCCGGCCCGTGCTCGGTGCACGACCCGGCGGCGGCGCTCGACTACGCGCGGCGGCTGGCCGCGCTGGCCGGCTCGCTGGCCGGCGAGCTGCTGATCGTGATGCGGGTGTACTTCGAGAAACCGCGCACGGTGACCGGCTGGAAGGGGCTCATCAACGACCCGGGCCTGGACGGCAGCCACGACGTGCCGCAGGGCCTGCGGGTGGCGCGGCGGCTGCTGCTGGACATCGTGGCGCTGGGCCTGGCGGTGGGCTGCGAGTGGCTCGACCCGATCACCCCGCAGTACATCGCCGACGCCGTCGCCTGGGGCGCGATCGGCGCCCGCACCACCGAGAGCCAGGTGCACCGCCAGCTCGCGTCCGGGCTGTCGATGCCGGTCGGCTTCAAGAACGGTACCGACGGGGACGTGCAGGTCGCGGTGGACGCCTGCCGTGCCGCCGCGGCCGGCCACACCTTCTTCGGCATCACCCCGGCCGGCGAGGCGGCGGTGGTGACCACGGCCGGCAATCCCGACTGCCATGTCATCCTGCGGGGCGGCCGGACGGGCCCGAACTACCAGCCCGGCCCGGTGGCAGGTGCGCTGGCGGCGATCACGGGTGCCGGGCTGCCGCGGCGGGTGATGGTGGACGCCAGCCACGGCAACAGCGGCAAGGACCACCGCCGCCAGCCCGCGGTGGGTGCCTCGCTGGCCGGGCAGGTGGCCGAAGGCGAGCAGGGCATCGTCGGGGTGATGCTGGAGAGCTTCCTGCGCGAAGGCAGGCAGGAGCCGGGCAAGCTGGCCGGGCTGGTCTACGGCCAGAGCGTGACCGACGCCTGCATGGACATCGCCACCACGGAGGCCGTGCTCGCCGAGCTCGCGGGCGCGGTCAGCGCCCGCCGGGGCGTGGCCGGCCGGAGCCACCAGCGCGCGCGGCGCCGGTGACCATTGCGGGTGCCGCACAGTGCCTGGCCAGCGCCCGCATATAGGTCTATATTTACCTATACGGAGACATTTCGCTTTCCCCAGCTCCCCCACGAAGGTGCCCTGCCATGACCGTCCCCCCGCCGCTGCCGCCGATCCTGGACCGCGAATGGCTGCTGGTCATCGGCGGGCGGCGGGCGCCCGCCCAGTCCGGGCGGGTCTTCGCCGATGAGAGCCCGGTGACCGAGGAGGTCATCGCGACAGTCCCAGACGGCGGCGAGGCCGACGTCGAGGCCGCGGTGGCGGCCGCCCGGCCGGCCGCTGCCGCCTGGCGCAACGTTCCCGCCCGCGAACGCGGCGCCCTGGTGGCCGCCCTGGCTGACGTGCTGGAGCGGCACGCGGACGAGCTGACCCTGCTGGACGCCATCGACGGCGGGCACCCGGTGACCGCGATGCATACCGACGTGGCCATCGCGGCGAGCACGCTGCGCCTGTTCGGCGGCCTGGCCATCGAGCTCAAGGGCTCGACCATCCCGGCGACCGCCGAGCACCTGCACCTGACCGTCCGCGAGCCGTTCGGGGTGGTCGGGCGGATCATCCCGTTCAACCACCCGCTCATGTTCGCGGCCGGGAAGGTCGCCGCCCCGCTGGTGGCGGGCAACGCGGTGATACTCAAGCCGCCGGAGTCGGCGCCGCTGTCGGCGCTGCGGATCGGCGAGCTGTTCGCCGAGGCGCTGCCGCCCGGCCTGCTGTCGGTCGTGGTCGGCGACGGGCCGGCCGCTGGCCGGGCCGTCGCCCGCCATCCGGCCATCCGCCGGATCGGTTTCATCGGCAGCGACGCCACCGGGCGGTCCATCCAGCGCGACGCAGCCGAGACCGGGGTCAAGGACATCACCCTGGAACTGGGCGGCAAGAACGCCCTCATCGCCTTCCCGGACGCCGACCCTGACCAGGTGGCCGCCGGCACGGTGGCGGGCATGAACTTCGCCCGCTCCTCGGGCCAGTCCTGCGGCTCGACCTCCCGGCTGCTGCTGCACGAGTCGATCCGCAATGACGTGGTCGCGCGCGTGGTGGCGCGGATGGCGGCCATCCGGATCGGCTCCCCGCTGGACCCGGCGACCGAGATGGGCACGATGGCCACCCGCGCACAGCTCGACAAGGCGCTGCGCTACATCGGCATTGCCCGCGGCGAGGGCGCACAGGTCATCGCCGGCGGCGGGCGCCCGGCCGGGCTGGCCGATGAGCGCGGCCTGTTCCTCTCCCCCACCCTGATCGGCGGCGTCCGGCCGGACATGCGGATCGCCCGGGAGGAGGTGTTCGGCCCGGTGCTGTCGGTGATGACGTGGAAGACCGAACAGGAGGCGATCGAGATCGCCAACAGCGTCGACTACGCGCTCACCGGCAGTGTCTGGACCAGCGACATCCGCCGGGCACACCGGGTCGCCGCCGCGCTAGACGCCGGCTACCTGTGGATCAACGGGTCGTCCACGCACTTCCCCGGGGTTCCGTTCGGCGGGATGAAGCTGTCCGGCGTCGGGCGCGAGGAGAGCCTGGACGAGCTGCTCAGCTACACGCAGCTGAAGACGCTCAACATCATGCTCACATGAGCTGGCGCGGGCGTGGGCGACGGGCGGGCGCGGGCATGAGCGGGCGGCGGGACCGGGTGTGAACGGCGCCGAGATCGCGGTCGAGGCGCTGCGGCGGGAGGGCGTCCGGCACATCGTTCGGGCTGCCCGGCACGACGATCATGCACCTGATCGACGCGGCCGGCCGCGAACGATTCCCCGCAGTTCTGCGGCTGCCTCGGCTACGGCGCCTTGGGGGTGACTGAAGACCTGGTCCGCGAGGCGGATGTGGTCCTCGCGGTCGGCTGCCGGTTCTCCGAGTTCACCACCGGCCGGTGGACCCTGCTCTCCCCCGGCTGCGATCTCATCCAGGTGGACATCGACCCGGACAGCCTGGGCCGCACCCACGTGCCCGCCATCGGCATCTGCGCGGACGCGGCGCAGGCCACCAGCGCGCTGGCCGACGCCGCGGACGCGATGGTGCCGGCGCCGGACCCGGCCCGGGCGGCCTGGCTGGCGTCGGTCCGGGCGGAGTATCAGCGGCAGGCTCAGCTGCCCGCCCGCTGCCCGGCGCCGGGCAGCGGCAAGGTCTCGTCGGCGGCACTGGTGAGCGCCCTGCGCACCGTCCTGGGCAGGACCCGGGCCACCGTGGTGCAGGACGCGCCGAGCCTGGGCGTGTGGATACAGCGCTACCTCGGCTTTTGCACTCCCGGCAGCTATTACGCCGCCGGCGGCGGCAGCATGGGCTGGGGGTTCCCGGCCGCCATGGGCATGCAGCTGGCCCGGCCGGACGAGCGGTTCATCACGGTGAGCGGGGACGGCAGCTTCTGGATGGTCGCGCAGGATCTGGAGACGGCGGTGCGGGAGAACCTGCCGGTGATCACCGTGATCAACAACAACTTCGCCTTCGGCAACACCAGGGACCGCCAGCGCGCCGCGCACGGCGGCCGCTACCTGGGTGTCTTCTACACCAACCCGGACTTCGCCGCCTTCGCCCGCCTGCTCGGTGCGCACGGCGAGCGGGTCGAGCAGGACGCTGACCTGGTTCCCGCGCTGGAACGCGCCCTGGCCAGCGGCCTCCCGGCCGTCATCGACGTGATCCAGGACCAGCACGAGGGCCTGCCCCCGGGCCTGCTCCCCCCCGCCGCCCGCCAGCCCCGTTTTCCATGATCACGGACACCCACCTGCGTGGGCCACCAGGTGCGGGCGGGCTTTCTGCGCTATCTGGTGGGTGATCTGCCAGCAGGTGGCGCATAGCGGGTAGGAACGCCCCCAGCACTCGGGCCAGAACGCGTCACGTGGGGTGCCGGGGAGTCACATCCGCCCGCCGGGGACACGTGCCACCCCGGCGTACAGGTCCACCGGGGTGGGCGGTGCGCCAACCACGATCCGCCCAGATATGGGTGATCCGCGTCCACCGTCACGGTTGCCGGCACCTGGTGGTGGCGATGACATTGGGCCGGTCGTCTTAATCGCGGCGCGCTTGCTGGCACAGCCGTGTTCGGGACGTTGGCCTCTGGCACCGATGCAGCCGCAGGCGCAAGGATTGACGTGGAGGCCCATGACGAGACCCTGGGGGCGGTCATGAACATTGCTTATTACCACGCTTCGAAATTCGGCAACGGTGCCATGGTCGCGCAGGAGTTCAAGAAGATCATGGCGGCCAGGGGGATAACGGTCAGCGTCCAGCACGTCCGGGATGCCAGCCCGAAGGACCTGCCCAAGGCAGACCTGTACGTTTTCAGCTCGCCAGGCCGCCTCGGAAAGCCGAAGGGGAACGCCCGCAGGTTCCTGCGCAAGGTCAGCCTGGACCCAGGGACGAGGTACGCGATCCTGACCACCCAGGGCGCCCCGAAGCCAGACCCCAAGACCGGCAAGATGCCGGCCCAGGAGGAGCTGGACCGGTGGGAGCGGGTCATCCCGGTCATGAATGAGCTGCTGAAAGCCAAAGGACTGAACAAGGCCGCCGAAGGAGCCGTCCTGGTGACCGGCATCAAGGGGCCACTGGAGGAAGGCTGGCAGAAGAAGGTCGCGGCCTTCGCCGACCAGATCATGTCCTCACCGCACATCCAGACCGGCTGACTGGGACACCGGGGCCAGGCGCCCAGCAGCTGGAGAGGCACACAGCCGCCGTTCGGCGCGGGTCAGGTGCTTGATGCCGACCCTCCAGCGGCCGTCCAGAACAGGGCGCTCGGCTCGCCTGCAGGAGCAGAGCCGCTAGCCGCAGGCGGCTCAGTTGTGCTGCAAATTTCTGTACAGATTGATAATAGTCAGAGTGTACGATAGGCGTATGGATGTAGCCGTCACTGAATTGCGGGCGCACCTGAGCGAGTGGCTCGAACGAGCACGCGGAGGTGACGAGGTGGTTATCACCGACCGCGGGGTCCCCGTCGCCAGATTGCTCGGCCTGACGACCACGGCCACACTCGAGCGGCTGGCAGCCGACGGGGTGATCGGGCGGCCCGCCGCGGCCCAGCGTCCCCGTGCATCCGGGCGTGCCCGGCCGCGCCCGCGCCGGCCGCTGGCCGACATCGTCAGCGAGCAGCGGCGCTGAGGGATGTCGCTCGTCTACTTCGACTCCAGCGCCTTTGTGAAGCTGCTGGCCGAGGAGGCAGGCAGCGGCTTGGCGGCGGAGCTGTGGGATGCCTGTGATGCCGCGGTCGCGAGCCGTCTGGCCTATCCCGAGGTGTGTGCCGCGCTCGCCGCGGCTGCTCGCAACCACGACCTCGGCGAGCACGATCTCGACGCGGCCGAGCACGCCTGGGCCAGCTACTGGGCTGCCACCCGTCCCGTCGAGCTCACCCCGGCTGTGGAGCAGCACGCCGGTCAGCTGGCCCGGCTGCACGCACTCAGAGGCGCGGACGCCGTCCACCTGGCCAGCGCACTGGCCATCGGCGATCCCGGCCTTGTGGTCGCAGTCTGGGACCGGCGTCTGCATACCGGAGCACAACAAGCCGGCCTCCGTGTTGCCCCAGCACAACTCGACGGGTAAGGCAGCTTCGCCGTCACCGGTCGTGTGGCCGATGCGGGTTCCGCTAAAGAACCCGATCCGCCGTTCGGCGCGGCCTTGGCTGTAAGGCGCCTCGGCCGTACAGCGGTTCAGATCGACCGTTACGGCGTTTCAAAGTGAGATCGCGAAGGCGGGCTTGCGGGGCCTGCACGGCCGATGTGGTCCATGTGACAGCGTTTCAGCCAGCGGCGGCTTTGATCTGGGAGGCTTTGATCTGAGCCTGGGCCAGCGGCTTGCCGCCCGCCGTGAGCTCGCCGGCCAGCCCGGCAGCCAGGGCCTGGCGGATGAGGTCTGCGCCGCCCATCACATGCACCTGCTTGCCGCCGGCTGCAGCCTTGGCCTGATCGATCGCCTCCACGAGGCTCCCGGTGAAGACGAAGCCGTCGCCCGGCGGCTGCTCTGCGGGGCGGTGGGTGACCACGAAGAACGGGCTGCCCCAGGGGTTCTTGCCGCCCCAGTGCCCGGCAGCCTCACCTGGCATTCCAGCATCGCATCGCCGTGACGAGGACGTGGCGAACCTGGGTGATCCACCCTGGCGCAGACGAACTTCCGGGTGGCGTGCTGGGAGTGGGATGACCTGGTCCCATTCCCGCCAGACAACGCCGGGGAGCAGCCGGATAGTTGCGGTCATGGAAACCGCACAGCCGGCCGTCAGCCCGGCAGCACCGGCTGGCAGCAGCTCGCTCGGGGTTACCGCCGCACCGTTCATCCGCTCGGGAACCGCCGCCGTCATCGACCTGGCCAGGCGTGCCGATCGGCTCGGGTACGGCTCGTTGTGGGTCGCTGAGGTGACCGGCGTCGAGGCGTTCTGCGTGCTCGGCGCGGTGTGCCGGACCGCGCCCAGTGTGGGGCTGGGCACCGGTGTGGTTCCCATGCAGGTCCGCACGCCGCCGTTGCTGGCCATGGCGGCGGCCTCGTTGCAGGCGCTGGCTCCCGGCAGGGAAGTCCTGCTCGGCGTCGGAGTCTCCTCGCCGGTGGTCGCCACCCACTGGCACGGCGCCGGCTACCCAGCCAAGCCGCTGGCCTGCATGCGCGAGTTCATCGCTCTCCTTCGCGAGTGCCTGTCCGGCAACACGGTCACTTTCGCTGGTGACTACTACCAGGTGCGCAAGTTCCGCCTCGGCGTCGAGCCCGGCGATCGCAAGCCCAAGATTGTCCTCGGCGCCCTCGGTGAAGGAATGCTCCGCCTCGCGGGCGCCGAGGCCGACGGGGTGCTGCTCAACTACCTCCCGGCCAGCCACGTGCCCTGGTGCGTAGAGCAGGTCCGGTGCGGCGGGAACGCGAGGACCTGCGCCAGCATCCACGTCGGCGTCGGCGACCGGGCTGCCGCCGCACCCCAGGCCCGCTACGACCTGTTCTCCTACGCCGTCGTCGATGCCTGCGCGCGCAGCTTCACCAGGGCCGGCTTCGGCGACGCCGTGCAGGCCATCCGGGCCGCTCACGTGGCCGGCGACCGGGCCGGCGCCCTTGCTGCCGTGCCTGACGAGATGGCCGGCGCCATCAACGTGGCCGGCGACCAGGCACTTGTCCGCGACACGATCAGCGCATACCGGCGCGCCGGCGTTGACGTCCCCATAGTCTTCCCCCTCACCTGGGGATCTGCGAGCCAGGACGCGCTGGAATCGACGCTTCGGGCCGCGATAGCGCCGCCGGCACCCGCAGCGAATGAGGCCTAACCTGGACCGGCCGCCCAGCCCGCCACGCAGCCCCGCCGCAGACGCCGTTGATGAAGCTAACCCCTGGCCTGCTTCGCTGATGCTGCCCTGCCCCAGTCAGGCCCGGGCAAGGGACGGCGCTCCGGTGCGCGGCCTTCCGCTCCGCCCCGTGACCGGCTCCGAGATCCCAGCCGCTCGCGAGCCGGCGATACGTGCGGCCTGGTCCGGCCAGTTGCTGGCCGCGCGACCACGCAGATAAGGGTGATCCGTGCGGCTTACCGCCCGAGTTGCCCGGCGCTTGTCCATGGCCGTGAGCAACTTGGCGGTTGACACGGGCTGTGTCCTGGCTGCTGCTCGCGAGGCGCTTCCTGTTGGTCTTCAGGGGCAGGAAGCGCCTTACTGGCTTACGGTCTGGGCGGTCCCGGTCACCACGGCTGGGATGCACTGCGCGGTTGCTGCCACTGCCGGGCTACATCTCGGGCAAAGCTCGTGCTTATGCTTGGCGCGTTCCCTGGCCGAGGTGGAGGTTCCTGTGCCGGCGCAGCAAGAACCCGACACGGCACGCTCACCGGGTGCACTGCCTGGCGGTCCGGCGGGTGAACCGGGGCGTCAGTCTGCCAGGCGGCGGTGGCCTTGGGTCGTGCTTGCGGCCGGCCTGGCTTGCGCCGCCGGGGTGATAGTCGCGGTCGTGGCGAGCCGCTACCGGCCGGTCGGGTACGGCAGCCTCAGTTCCGGCAGTGAAGCGTTCCCCGGGCTGCCCGCAGGCAGGGGGATCCACCCGGTCAACAACCTCGGCGGTTTCCACGAGGACATCTACATCCCGCCGCAGCGTGGCACGTTCTCGCTGTTCGCCGATATCGCGAACACCGGGACCCACCCGGTGACGATCGTCTCCGCATCACTGGGCCAGATCTCGCCGTTCTTCTTGTCCGCCCTGGTCCGCTACTCCATGGCCGGGATGGGCGGCTCGGACCAGATCCCGCCGCCGGTGTCACGGGTGCTGCACGACGTGGTCCTGCGGCCAGGCCAGCAGATGTTCCTCGGCTTTCCCGTGCACATGTGGCCGTGCACAACCAGCCAGGGCTGGGAGGGCATCTCCAGCTTCTACGTGAGGGTCAGGTACCTGGTCTTCACCCACACTGTGGCCGTGCCCTGGGGAATGCGTGGCGACAGCCTGCTCGTGCGTTCGCCTGGTGGGCGGCCCGGCCAGAAGGGGGTGGTCTGCGCCCCCGGGACCACGCGGGCGAACCTGCCGAAGGTGCCGGCGGAAAACCCCGGACCGCAACCCGTCGCGGGCACCATCATCCGCATCTACAAAGGCCACGACGTGGGCGAGCTACGCCTGATGCAGATGACCGGGCCAGACGCCGCCACGAACCTCGGCAACTCGCTGCCGGCATGCTTTCTGCAGTATCCGCCCGGCCTGGCACGCCCGCCGGCCGACCGGGTGGTCAACTTCGATCTGAACTGGGCGGATACCAACCTCGGCCAGCGCGGCACGGCTCCCGCCATCCGGGTCACGATCACCGGGCCGGACGGCGAGCCCATGGTCGCCGCGGTGCCGCAAGCGACGGCCGGCAACGGCATCGCCTGCAGGACGGTCCGGTCATTCCCCCTCGGGCAGCAGACCACCGGATGGCAGCTCGTCTACGGGCTGACGCTCCGCGTGCCACAACTCGCCGCCCTGAACCACCTGCTCGTCACCGCCGACGGCCACACCATCACAGTGCCGCTGACTCCCGCCTGCGGCACCCCTCCACCAGCGCGGAGTGCTTCCCAGGCGACGAACTCGGCGGCCCCTGGACCGCCGGAACCCCGTACTCCGTCAACCTGAGGATCTGACAAGCGCCCGGGACCGCGGCGGCCGGCCCGATGTGGGCGGCGGCCTGTCCGGCGTCACGAGCCGGCAGCAGGAGCCCAACGGTCAATATGCGCACACCAGAAGGCGCGCCGCACTCGTCACCATCCCGCTCGCACCCCGCACAGCCCGGGCCATCGACCGGCGTGCGAGCATCGGCCCGAGCAGGATGCTGCAGTCACCGCCAAGCACGATGGGAACCGGCCGCCGTCGAGCGCGGCACTCACGGAGGCGGCAAGGTCCAGGGCGACCGTCACGATCCCTTGCGGATTCAGGAGCCCTGTCGCCGGATCGCGGACATCACAGTAGGGCGGCACCTCACTCGACCAGTTCCGCTGGATGGGGCACCGGCGAAGGGGGCCATCTGCCTGGTTGCCTCCCGCACCTCAGCACCGAGGTCGAGGGGAGAGTGGCGGTTGTGCAACGGCCCGGTGCCGTCACTTAGGAGCACGCTGGCCATCGCGGCACCGCGGGCGGTGATCGGGAGCACATCCGTGAGGACGGTGAGCATCTCCCGCACGTCGCGTTCGGCGGCGGCGATGCGATCACGGCACAGCGGGGCGCGGGGCGTGCGCGGTACTGATGCCCGGCGGCCCTGATCCAGGACGTGGTCCCAGCACTGGGCCAGTTCTCGCCGTCCTGCTGGCGAGGCGAGCTCCTGGGCGCGGATGGCCAGGATCCGGCTGGTTCCTGCCGGGCGTCCCGCCGCGAGCTGGCAGTCCAGGGACGGTGCCTGCACGCGGGCCAGCAAGCGATGCCATCGCCGGTTGTCATGAAAGTCGGATCGAAGCAGCTGATCTGTGGTCATGTCCCCATCCTGTGCCTCGACACGTGCTGGTATAAGTGGCAGGATCGACAACATGCGCAACTATCCAGACAGGCTGGGCGGTGCCCGGCGGAACGCTGGAAGCGCACCAGGCCAGGCCATGGGGCCGGAGCGTGACGCTCATGCCGTCGCCATCGTTGTCTGCGACGGGGTCACTGTGTTCGAGCTCGGGGTCGCCTGCGACATCTTCGGTGGCGAGTGGGCGGCGATGTTCGGCGTTCCCTGGTACCGCTCCTTCGTGTGCGGCATCACCCCCGGGCCGGTGACAACTGACAGCGGATTCCAGATTCTGCCCGCTCACGGACTCGAGCGAATCCGCAGTGCGGGCACGGTGATCGTGCTGCCGACCGTCTCCTTCACGCAGGTCCCGGCGGAAATGCTCGACGCCCTGCGGCAGGCTCACGACCGGGGGAGCCGCATCGTCTCCCTGTGCACCGGCGCCTTCGCCCTGGCAGGCGCAGGGCTGCTTGACGGCCGCTGTGCCACCACGCACTGGACAGAATGCGGCGAGCTCGCACGCCGGCATCCGGAGGTGACGGTCGACCCCGGGGTCCTGTTCGTCGATGAGGGCGACATCCTGACCTCAGCCGGGAGCGCCGCCAGCATCGATCTGTGCCTGCACGTGGTCCGCCAGGACCATGGCACCGAGATCGCCACCCAGCTCGCCCGCCAGCTCGTGGTCCCGCCCCAGCGCGACGGAGGCCAGGCCCAGTACATCGACGCGCCGATGCCCGAGCTCGACAGCTCCAGCCTGTTCGCCGACACCGCCTGCTGGCTCCAGGAGCATCTGGACGAACCGATGACAGTCGAAGACCTGGCCGCTCGCTCCGCCATGAGCCCCCGGACGTTCGCCCGCCGGTTCCTGGCCAGCACCGGCACGACCCCCTACCAGTGGCTGGTACGCCAGCGCATCCAGCTCGCCCAGCGACTCCTCGAGACAAGCGACCTGCCGATAGATTCAGTCGCGGAGAAAAGCGGCTTCTCCACGGCAGCCAACCTGCGCAAGCACTTCAGCCGGGCCGTGCACACCAGCCCCCACGCCTACCGGCGCACCTTCCAGGCCCGGCGCGCCAGCTGAGAGCAGAAGGCGCAGGCCACCGGCCACGGATCACAACCTAGGCGGGATGGCACCTGCGAACTCTGGTTCATACGGCTCCCTGGCCATCCCTCCCTCGGGCGCTTCGCCATGTTTCCAGAACCGGACGATCTGCACGCCGCCGCGCAGGCAACGCCCGGCCACGAACCGCATACGTATTCGGCAGGGAGCCAGTTCACGGCGCAGTGATCGGCAGGTGCCCGGCGAGCTGCAGGTACTCCGAGAAGAAGGTGGCGGCGGACTGGGGGTCCATCACCGAGACCAGCGCGTCCGGCTTGGCTGCGATGATCTTGGCGATCTCGGTCCGGTAGGACCTCTGGCCCGGCGCCAGGATCACGTCAGCGACGAGCTTGTGCTGGAGCGCGGCCATCTTGGTGCGCAGCGGGGGCACCGACGTCTGCGCGCCGAGGTCGCTGGTGAACACCGCGGCCGGGCGCTGGAAATGCGTCGCGGCCCACTAGGATGAGCCACTTAAATCCGTCAAGGGCTCCCCGTCTGCTCAGGTGAGGGTGTGCCGGGCAGCGGTCAGCGCAGCAGGTACTGGCGGGATGGACCGGGGATCGCTACAGCGCGTCCGGCCGCAGCAGGGCATCGGACCCGCCATCGGCGAACAGCACCGATCCGTGGATGTACCCGGCGGCCGGCCCGAGCAGGAAGCCGACCACGCCGGCGATCTCGCCGGGCGTGGCCCGGCGGCGCAGCGGCACGGGCAGCGCCTCGGTGAGCGGGCCGAGCACGGGGTCGTCCAGCGACCCCCGCAGCAAGGCAGTCTCGACCGGGCCTGGCGCGACGGCATTCAGGCGCACCCCCCGCTCGCCCCATGATCCCGCCCGGCGCCGCACGGCACGGATCAGCGCCAGCTTGCCCGTCGCGTAGGCCGTCGCCCCGTCGAGCCCGGCGGCGGCCTGGGCAGCGGCGTCCGCGGCACCGGCCAGCAGCGCATCGACAAGCCGCAGGTCCGGCGGGACGAACCCGGCCGAGTTCGAGGCGATGACCACCGCGCTGGGACGTGCGCCCGCCGCCAGGGCAGGCAGCATCGCGTCAAGCAGTTCCACGGCGCCGAAGTAGTTCACCGCCACGACGAGCTCCGCCGGGCGGACGTGCGGCCCGACTCCCGCGCAGCACACCAGGCCGTCGAGGTGGCCGCCGCAGGCGCTCGCCAGGCGGGCGGCGGCCGCGGCACGGCCCGCTGCCGCCGACAGATCGGCGACCACCTCGGCGGCGCGCAGGTCGACACCGATCACCCGGCACCCGGCCGCCTCAAGCTGGCGGCGCACGGCCGCGCCGATCCCCGACGCCGAGCCCGTGACCGCCACCACACGCGCCGTGGCCGGCGCCGCCGCGCTCAGCTGGCACCCCCCGGCTGCCCTGCCCGCCACCGTGGCCCGGTCATCCAGTCCTGCTCGGGGACGAACACACAGCGGGTGCCGCGGACCTCCATCTCGGTGACGCATGTGTTGCAGTGGTCGCAGGCCGACCCGCTGGCCTGCCCCTGCCTCATCCTGCTGATGAGATCGGGTTCCCGCAGCAGCGCCCTGGCCATCGCGACGAACTCGAAGCCCTCCGCCATGGCCTGCTCCATGGTGTCCAGCCGGGTGATCCCGCCGAGCAGGATCAGCGGCAGCGACACCGCGGCCCGGACCTGGCGGGCGTGCGGCAGGAAGAACGCCTCCTCGAACGGGTAGGCACGCATGAACTGCCGTCCCGCCACCCGCAGCCCCAGGCGGCGGATGGCGCTGCGCTCATGGGCGATCATCTCGGCCAGGGGCACCCCTCCCCGCATGAGGTACATGGGCGTCTTGGAGGTGAACCCGCCGGTCAGCTCGAGTGCGTCCACGGTGCCGTCCGCCTCGAGCATGCGGGCCACCTCGACGCCGTCGCCGGGTGACAGCCCGCCAGCAAACCCATCGTCCATGTTCAGCTTCGCGTACACGGCGACCCGGTCGCCGCCGCTGGCGGCGCTGACCGCGGCGCGGACCGCGCGCAGGACGCGGCGCGGGAAGGCGGCACGGGAGCGGATGTCGCCGCCGTAGCCGTCGCGACGGCGGTTGGTGAACGGGCTGAGGAACTGGCTGAGCAGGTAACCGTGGCCAAGGTGGATCTCGAGCGCGTCGAAGCCGGCGCTCACCGCGAGCGTGCCAGCCCGCGCGAAGTCCCCGGCGATCCGGTCCAGGTCCGCCTCCCCCGCCGCCCGCGAGAAGGCCAGCCCAGCCGGGTTGAACACCCGCGAGGGGCCGACCGGCGTGGTGCCGATCGCGGCCTTGCCGGCGAAGTAGCCGGCGTGGCCGAGCTGGACAGCCGCCAGCGCACCCTCGGCGTGGACCGCGTCGGTGAGCGCGCGCATGCGCGGAAGCGCTTCCTCGCGCATCCACAGCTGATGGCGGTACGTCCGGCCATCGGATGAGACCGACACATAGGCCAGCGTGGTCATCCCCACGCCACCAGCGGCCATCCGCCGGTGGAACTCGATCAGCGCATCGGACACCGCACCGCCGCGGGTCATGCCCTCGAAGGTCGCCGACTTGATGACGTGGTTGCGCAGCGTGAGCGGGCCGAGCTGGCCCGGTGTGAAGACCGCGCGGGTCGCGGAACTAGAACGTGTTCCAGTCACGGCTCAGTTGTAGCGCACGATCCCCCTGCCGCCCAGGGCCGGGGCCGCCTGCCATGCGCGGGTCAGGCCCGGATGACGATGGTGTTGGCGGCCCGGTCGTGCCAGCCGCGCAGATCGCGGTCGGTGATGAGCGCCGGCAGCACCGCGAGCAGCAGCAGGGTGCGCACCAGCGCCCACAGGAACCCGACCGGCCTGCCGTCCAGCCGCGCCACCCGCATGCCCAGCAGCCGCTTGCCGAGCGTGAAGCCCGTGAGTGCGGTCAGCAGGTAGGTTTCGGCCGCGAAGATTGGCAGCGTCCAGAACTGGGTGCGGAACGCAGCCAGGGCGATCACCATGCACACCAGCCAGTCGATGAGCAGGGCCAGCAGCCGCCTGCCCATGGTGGCGACCGAGTGGGCCCCATGCTCCGGCAGCCCGAACCGCTCACCAGGGAAGGCGTCCGCCCCGTCGGGTGCCTGCGGCCCGTTCAGCCAGGATCCTGCCCACCGCCGTTCTGCCACGCCCTTACGGTATCCCCCATCCCCACCTGACCTGTGCCCGGTAGGCGGCCTGTCCCAGGCGTAACACGCGTGAAACACTTGGGACACGGGTCGGAAACCGCGGCCGCCTAACGTCCGAGGCGGTCCTGCGGCAGGCACACCCCCGTGCGGACAGGGACAGGGCCGTACCGCCCAGGGAGGGTTGATGTTCACGAACGCCGACGAGGTACTGCAGTTCATCGGCGATAACAAGGTTGAGTTCGTCGATGTCAGGTTCTGCGACCTCCCGGGCACGGTCCAGCACTTCACCGTGCCGGTGGAGAACTTCGGTGCAGGCGTCTTCGAGGACGGGCTGATGTTCGACGGCTCCTCCATCCGGGGGTTCCAGCAGATCCACGAGTCGGACATGCTGCTGATGCCGGACCCGACCACGGCCATGCTCGACCCGTTCCGCCAGCACGTGACGCTCAACCTCACCTTCTTCGTCCACGACCCGCTGACCGGCGAGCCCTACACCCGCGACCCGCGCAACATCGCCCGCAAGGCCCAGGAGTTCCTGAAGGGCACGGGCATCGCGGACACGGTGTTCTTCGGCCCGGAGGCCGAGTTCTACATCTTCGACTCGGCGCGGTTCCAGACCGGCTCCAACGAGGGCTACTACTACCTCGACTCGATCGAGGGCGCCTGGAACACCGGCCGTGACGAGGTGGGCGGCAACCTCGGCTACAAGCCCCGCTACAAGGGCGGCTACTTCCCCGTCCCGCCGATGGACCACTACACCGACCTGCGCTCGGAGATGGTCAAGATGCTCATCAAGTGCGGCATCCCGGTGGAGATGCAGCACCACGAGGTGGGCACCGCCGGCCAGGCGGAGATCGACATCAGGTTCTCGCCGCTGCTGCACATGGCCGACAACCTGATGAACTACAAGTACATCGTCAAGAGCGTGGCCCGGGCGGCCGGCAAGACCGTGACCTTCATGCCCAAGCCGCTGTTCGGTGACAACGGCTCCGGCATGCACTGCCACCAGAGCCTGTGGAAGGACGGCGCGCCGCTGTTCTACGACGAGGTCGGCTACGCCGGCCTGTCCGACATCGGCCGCTACTACGTCGGCGGGCTGCTCAAGCACGCGCCGTCGCTGCTGGCCTTCACCAACCCGACGGTGAACAGCTACCACCGGCTGGTGCCCGGCTTCGAGGCGCCGGTCAACCTGGTGTACTCGCAGCGCAACCGCTCGGCTTGCGTCCGGATCCCGATCACCGGCTCCAACCCCAAGGCCAAGCGGCTGGAGTTCCGGGTGCCCGACCCGTCCTGCAACCCGTACCTGGCCTTCGCGGCCATGATGATGGCCGGCGTCGACGGCATCCGGAACAAGATCGAGCCGCCGGAGCCGGTGGACAAGGACCTGTACGAGCTGCCGCCGGACGAGGCCCTGTCCATCCCGCAGGTGCCCGGCTCGCTGGACAAGGTGCTGGACACGCTGGAAGCCGACCACGACTACCTGCTCGACGGCGGGGTGTTCACCCCGGACCTGATCGAGACCTGGATCGACTACAAGCGGAGCAACGAACTGGACCCGATCCGGCTCCGCCCGCACCCGCACGAGTTCGAGCTGTACTACGACATCTGAGCAGGCTGCCTGAGCCGCGTCCCGGTCACGCCCTGGCGTGACCGGGACGCGGCGTGCGGGGGGAAACGTGGAAGGCCGCGCTGGCAACAACGACGCTCCGGACCTGGTACTGGCCAGCCTGAACCTGCACGGGGGCCGGGGCCAGGACGGAACGCCGTTCGACGTCGGGGCCGCCTGCCACCAGCTTGCGGCCGACCTGGTGGTGCTCCAGGAGGCATGGCAGCCCGCCGGGCAGCCCGACCCGGTCGCGCAGGCGGCCTCCGCGCTCGGGGCCCGGCTCATCCGCGCCGACCTGCTGGCCGACACCAGCCTGCTCTCCCTGAACATCGCGCCCGACGGCGCCCGCGGGCGGTGGGGCCTCGCGGTGCTCTCCACGCTCCCGGTGACCAGCTACGAGCTGGTGGACCTGGGCCGTTCCGGGGGCGACCCGATCAGCCGCGCGGCGCAGCTGGTCACGGTCACCACCCCGGCCGGGGCGGCGCTGCGGGTCGCCAACGCTCACCTCACCCACCGGTACTTCAGCCCGGTGCAGCTGGTCCGGCTGCTGCGCCGGCTGGCCGCCGACCCCGTCCCGACCGTGATCGTCGGCGACCTCAACATGCCGGCCCCGGTCACCGGCCTCGCCGTGGGCTACTCCCCCGCCGTGCGCGGCCGGACCTTCCCCGCCGGGCGGCCTGTCGTGCAGCTCGATCACATCCTGGCCGGCCGGGGGACGTGTGCCAGGGACGGGCAGGTCATGCCCGCGGCTGGTTCGGACCATCTGCCGATCCGGGCCCGGGTCCGGGTCCGGTCACCTCACTGACCGGCCGTCCGCGGGCCGCCGCCCTGTGCCCGCTCACCTGGCCCGGTGTTAGCATGCGCCCGTGGCGCCCGGTCGAGCCGACGAACCGCCTGCCGCCCGCGCCGGGACCCCAGCGGACCGGGGCGGGGCGGAAGACCGGGCGATGGCCGACGACTGGGCGCAGGCTGTCGGGGACTGGCTGGCCGACCAGCTGACGGCCGCGGGCGGGCCGGTGTGGCTGCGGCTCGCGGCGGGGCTGCGCCAGCTCGGCGCCCTGGACCGCGCCGTCTACGAGGCGGTCGCATCGGTGCAGACACCCGCTCTCGACGTGCCGGTGCGCCGTCTGTCCCGGGCCGCGAACTACTCCCGGCTCTGGCTGGCCATCGCGGCCGGGCTCGCCATCACCGGCGGCCCCCGGGGCCGGCGCGCGGCCGCCCGCGGGCTGGCCGCCATCGGCGTCAGCTCGGCCGTGGTCAACCTGGGCCTCAAGTCGGTCTACGTGCGGCGGCGCCCGGACCGGGCCAGCGCCGGGGTGCCAGGGGCACGGCAGGTGTCGATGCCGTCGTCGGCGTCGTTCCCGTCCGGGCACTCGGCGTCGGCGTTCGCGTTCGCCGCCGCGGCCGGCCGTGAGCTGCCCTGGCTGGCGCTGGGCCTGTACTTCCTGGCGGCCGGGGTCGCCTACTCACGGGTGCACACCGGTGTCCACTACCCCGGCGACACCGTGGTCGGCGCACTCATCGGCGCGGGCACTGGCCAGACGGTGGCCGGCATCTGGGACCGTCACGCCCGGTAGCCGGGCCGGGCCCTCGGTGGCCGGCGGGGCCGGGGCGCAGGACCATAATGGTGCAGACGGTATACGCGAGCGGGCGGCCAGGGGTGACGCAATGACTGCGGTGCCAGGCGGGACCGGAACTGAGAGCGAGCCGGGTACTCACCCAGAAGATGGCAGCCCGTTCGCGGTCCACGTGCGCGGGCTGGTCAAGAGCTACGGCGGGCAGCCCGCCGTGAACGGCATCGACCTGGACATCCGCCGCGGGGAGATCTTCGCCCTGCTGGGGCCGAACGGGGCCGGGAAGACCACCACGGTGGAGATCCTGGAGGGCTACCGGTCGCGGGACAGCGGCGAGGTGACCGTGCTGGGTTTCGACCCCGGCCACCAGCGCGCCAAGCTGAAGAGCCAGATCGGCATCGTGCTCCAGTCGACCGGGGTGGAGCGCTACCTGACGGTCACCGAGACGATCCAGATGTACGCCGGCTTCTACCCCGATCCCCGCCCGGTGGACGAGGTGATCGACCTGGTCGGGCTCGGCGAGAAGCGCCGGTCACGGGTCAACAAGCTGTCCGGCGGCCAGCAGCGGCGGCTGGACGTGGCGATCGCCCTGGCCGGCAACCCGGAACTGCTCTTCCTCGACGAGCCGACCACCGGGTTCGACCCGTCCGCCCGGCGCGAGTCCTGGGAAGTGATCAAGAATCTGGCCACGCTCGGCAAGACGGTGCTGCTCACCACCCACTACATGGATGAGGCGCAGTACCTGGCGGACCGGGTGGCCGTGATCTCGGCCGGGCAGATCGTCGCCGAGGGCGACCCGGCCACGCTCGGCGACCGGGAAGTGGCCCGCGCCCGGGTCCGCTACCGGCTGCCGGACGGCCCCGCCCCGCCAGCCGAGCTGGCCGGGCCGACCGGGGCCGACGGCTTCACCGAGTTCGCACCCGAGGACGTCACCGCGGCGCTGCACCGGCTCACCGGCTGGGCGCTGGACCACAAGGTCAGCCTGGACGGCCTGGAAGTGACCAGGCCGTCGCTGGAGGACGTCTACCTGTCGCTCACCGACGGTGCCGCCAGTGACGGCGGCGGCGCGGGGAAGCCGGCCAAGCGGGGCAGGGGGGGCAGGGCATGAATGCGATGGCGCTGACCGCGTCCCAGGTTCGTTATGTCAACAAATCGTTCTGGCGGAACCCGGCGTCAGCCTTTTTCACTTTCGCGTTCCCGCTGATGTTCCTGGTGATCTTCACCTCCCTGCTGGGGCACTACACCGTCCACATCGGCGCCCGGTCGGTGAACTCGGCCACCTACTACGTGGCGTCGATGGCGTCCTTCGCGGTGATCACCGCCAGCTTCAACAACATCGCGATCCAGATCAGCTTCCAGCGGGACGCCGGCGTGCTCAAGCGGACCAACGGGACGCCGCTGCCGAGCGGGTCGTTCCTCGGCGCACGCGTCGTCCACGCCCTGTTCATCGCGGTCATCCTGGTGGTGATCACGGCCGCGTTCGGCAAGGCGTTCTACAGCGCGGACATCCCGACCGGGGCCACCCTGGTCCGGTTCCTGGTCATGCTGGTGGTCGGGTCGGCCTCGTTCTGCGCGCTGGGGCTCGCGATCACGGCGGTGATCCCCAACGCGGACGCCTCGGCGGCGATCGTCAACGCGACGATCCTGCCGCTGCTGTTCCTGTCCGGCATCTTCATCCCGTTCGGGAACAACACCCCGTCCTGGATCCTGTGGATCGCCCGCGTGTTCCCGGTCAAGCATTTCGCCGACGGCATGCAGGCCGGGTTCATCGGCACCGCTTTCCACTGGACAGACGTGCTGGTGGTCGCCGCCTGGGGGCTGGCTGGCCTGCTGCTGGCCATGCGCTTCTTCAGCTGGGAACCGAGCACCGGGTGACGGCGGGTGGTCCGGACCGCCGGCCGGCGGCGTAACCGGGACAGGGCACCGTCAGCAGCACCCGCCCGGGGACTGCACACTGGCATTGGCGGCTCCCACGGGAGCTGGCGGCGAAGACGGCGCCTGCGGCGAGGAGTGCGAACGCGATGATCACGCGAATACGGCTGGACCATGTGCACTGGTCGCGTTCGGCCGACCCGGGCCCGCCCAAGGAGCCGAAACCACCCACGCCCCCGCCACCGCCCGCCTGGCGGCGCTGGCTGCTGCCGATCGGGATGCTCATCCTGCTGGGCCTGCTGTTCTGGCCGAACCTGCTGCACACCACCAGCGCGACCCAGCTCAACTTCACCCAGTTCCAGAACAAGGTGACCAGCGGCCAGGTCAAATCGGTCACGATCGACCAGAACGGCGCGGTCACCGGCATCCTGGCCGGCAACAAGAACTTCAAGAGCCAGATCCCGATGGCGCTGGACAAGACGGTGATCACCAACGAGCTCACCGCCCATCACGTCACGACCACCGGGACCACATCCGGGGGCTCGTGGCTGGTGACGCTGCTGCCCAGCCTGATCTGGCTGGTCCTCATCATCGGCCTGTTCGTGTGGACCGGCCGGGCGGCGCAGCGGTCGCTGGCCGGCGGCCTCGGCGGGTTCGGCCGCTCCCGGGCCAAGATCATCGAGGCCGAGCGCCCGGTGACCCGGTTCACCGACGTGGCCGGCTACGACGGGGTCAAGCAGGAGGTCAGCGAGGTCGTGGACTTCCTGCGCGATCCCATGCGGTACGCGGCGGCGGGCGCGCAGGGGCCGCGTGGGGTGATCATGGTGGGCCCGCCGGGCACCGGCAAGACCCTGATCGCGCGGGCGGTCGCCGGGGAGGCGCGGGTGCCGTTCCTGTCGGTGACAGGTTCGGCGTTCGTGGAGATGTTCGTCGGCGTCGGCGCGTCCCGGGTGCGGGACCTGTTCGCCGACGCGCGGCGGCGGGCCCCGTCGATCATCTTCATCGACGAGATCGACGCCATCGGCGGCCGCCGCGGCGGGGCCGCCATCGGCGGCAACGACGAGCGGGAACAGACGCTCAACCAGCTGCTGTCGGAGATGGACGGCTTCGACCAGACCACCGGGCTGGTCGTCCTCGCCGCCACCAACCGGCCCGAGTCGCTGGACCCGGCGCTGCTGCGGCCGGGGCGTTTCGACCGGCAGGTGATCGTGCCGCTGCCCAACCAGGCCGAGCGCGCCGCGATCCTGGCCGTGCACGCCCGCGGCAAGAAGCTGGAGCCGGACGCTGACCTGTCCATCACCTCCCGCGGCACCCCCGGGTTCTCCGGCGCGGACCTGGCCAACCTGGTGAACGAGGCCGCGATCAACGCGGTCCGGGACGGCCGGACCTCTCTCACCGCCCGTGACCTCGACGCGGCCAGGGACCGGGTGCTGCTCGGCCGGCGCGAGTCCTCGAACGTGCTGCTGCCCGAGGAGAAGCAGTCGGTGGCCGTGCACGAGTCCGGGCACGCGCTGGTCGCGGCGCTGTGCGAGCACGCTGACCCGGTGGCGAAGGTGACCATCCTGCCCGCTGGCATGGCGCTCGGTGCCACCCACCAGCTGCCTGAGGCTGAACGGCACCTGTACAGCGAGGCGTTCCTGACCGACCTGCTGGCTGTCCGGCTCGGCGGGCGCGCAGCCGAGCTGGTCGTGTTCGGCCACGGCTCCACCGGCGCGGCCAACGACCTGTCCGAGGCCACCCAGCTGGCGATCCGGATGGTGCGCGAGTTCGGCCTCTCCCCCGCGCTCGGCCCGATCGGTTACGCCAGCGAGACACCGCAGTATCTCGGCGGGCCGGTCCAGGACGTGGTGCGGCGGCCCTACTCCGAGCAGACCCAGCGGGTCGTGGACGAGGAGGTCAGCCGCCTGCTGCGGGAGGCGGAGCAGCGGTCGGTGGCCATGCTGACCGAGCACCGGGAAGCGCTGGACTGGCTGGCGGCCCGGCTGGTCGAGCAGGAGACCGTGGACGGCAGCGTGGTGCTCGATGTGCTCAAGGACCAGCACCAGCTCGTGCCCCGGGCCGGCCGGACCAGCACCACCTGAGGAGCCCCGGGCAACGGGGAGCGCGGGCCGGCCCCTGCGGCCCGGAGCCGCCGCCGGTCAGGTGGCGTAGCGCTGCTCGGCGGCGCGCACGTCGGGCAGGCCGATGAAGTCCACGAACTCGCCGAACGTGGGCATGCCCGCCATGGCCGCCGCCGGGGTGCCGGCCTGGGCGATCTCGCGCAGGACCGCCCGCATCGCGCCGGTCGCCGCGAGCAGGGTGCTGATCGGGAAGATGACGATCCGGTAGCCCAGCTCGGTCAGCCGGGCGAGGCTGACCGGCGGGGTCTTGCCCCCCTCCGCCCAGTTGAACAGCAGCGGCACGCCAGGGAAGGCGCGGGCGGCCGCCTCCACCTCGGCCTCGCTCACGAGCGCCTCGATGAACAGCACGTCAGCCCCGGCCTCGCGGTACAGCCGGGCCCGGTCCAGGGCGGCGTCCAGTCCTTCCACGGCCCGCGCGTCGGTCCGGGCGATGATCACGAACTCGGGCTGGGCGCGGGCCTCGGCCGCGGCCCGGACCTTCGCCGCCATCTCGGCGGCCGGGATGACCAGCTTGCCCTCCATGTGACCGCACTTCTTGGGGGCCACCTGGTCCTCGATGTGGATCCCGGCGACCCCGGCGGCCTCGTAGGCGCCGACGGTGCGGATCACGTTCAGCGGGTTGCCGTAGCCGGTGTCGGCGTCGGCGATCACCGGGATGTCGACACAGTCGGCGATCCGCCCGGCGCTGGCGGCCATCTCGGTCATGGTCAGCAGCCCCACGTCCGGCCGGCCGATCAGCGCCGCCGAGGTCCCGAACCCGGTCATGTACACGGCCGGGAACCCGGCCTCCTCCACCAGCCGGGCGGCCAGCGGATCGAACGCGCCGGGCGCCACGATGGTCTGCCCGGAGTCCAGCAGTGCCCGCAGCCGGGCCGCCCCGCCGGGCCGCCTGGTCAGCCGCCCCGTCACCGCGTCTCCTCTCCGCCGCCCTTGACCCTAGCCCACGGCGTTGTATCTTAACGATTATCAGAATCTGATTGTCTATCAGATCTGCGTCTCCTCACGTGGCTGAAGGAGGGCTCATGTCCCTGCGCCGCTGGACGTCCGCCGATGTGCCCGGCCAGTCCGGGCGGACCGCTGTCGTGACCGGTGCCAGCTCCGGTCTCGGCCTGGAAACCGCCCTGGTGCTGGCGCAGCGCGGCGCGGCGGTCGTCCTGGCCTGCCGCGACGTGGCGAAGGCCGAGCGGGCGGCCGGGCACATCCGGTCGTCGGCCGGGCAGGCAGCCGTGCGGGTCGTCCACCTCGACCTCGCATCGCTGGCCTCGGTCCGCGAGGCCGCCGAACAGATCCGGCTCACCTGCCCCCGCCTGGACCTGCTGATCAACAACGCCGGGGTGATGGCGGTGCCCTGCCAGCGCACTCAGGACGGCTTCGAGCTGACCTTCGCCACCAACCATCTCGGCCACTTCGCCCTGACCGGGCTGCTGCTGGACCGGCTGCTCGCCGTCCCCGGCTCGCGGATCGTGACGGTCAGCAGCAACGCTCACCAGCGAGGTGTCATGCACTTCGACGATCTCCAGCTCCGCGACGCCTACAAGCCGTGGCGCGCCTACGAGCAGTCGAAACTGGCGAACCTGCTGTTCACCTACGAACTGGATGCCCGCCTGCGGGCGGCCGGTGCCAGCACCGCCGCGCTGGCCGCTCATCCCGGCAACTCCCGCACGCAGCTGTGGCGGTGGACCCCGCGCCTCACCCAGGCGCTGTATAAACCCCGGCTGCGCATGCTGACGTTCTGGTTTGCGCAGAGCGCGCAGATGGGAGCCTTGCCGACGCTGCGTGCCGCGGCCGACCCGGCCGCCCGCGGCGGCGACTACTACGGCCCCCCGGGCAGGCTGCAATCCACCGGCTACCCGGTCCGGGTGGAGTCCAGCGCGCGCTCGCATGACAAGGCGGCCCAGCGCAGGCTCTGGGAGGTGTCGCAGGAGCTGACCGGCGTGTCCTACCGCATCCCCGTGTCATCCGGCTAGCGGGCCGCAGGAGCCTAACCTAGGAGCATGCCAGTACCGGGCAAGGGCGGCCGCTACCACCACGGTGATCTCAGGACGGCGCTGATCGGCACCGCCATCGAGCTCATCGCGGAGCGGGGCGTGCGCGGCTTCTCCCTGGCCGAGGCGAGCCGGCGCCTCGGCGTCGCGGCCAGTGCTCCCTATGCTCATTTCGCCGACCGGGACGAGCTGCTGGCCGCGGTCGCGGTCCATGCCTGCGAGCTGTTCGCTACGCAGTTCCTGCCGGAGATGAACCAGTTCCAGGCGCCCGCCGCGCGCCTGGCCGCTCTGGCCCGCTCCTATGTGCGGTTCGCTGGCACCAACCGGCCGCTGTTCGAGGTGCTCTTCGGGACTGCGCTCGACAAGAGGCGTCATCCCGAGGTCAAGGCCGCCGAGAAGCCCCTCACGGACGCCGTCACGCAGTGTGTCGGTGCCCTGTCCACCGACGGCGAGACCCCGCCCGAGGACCTGGAGACGGCAGTCGAAGCGACGGCTCACGGGCACGCCATGCTGCTGCTCGACGGTGACTTCGGCGAAGGCAGTGACGCCGTGGAGTTCGCCGCCGAGCGCGCCGCCCGGGCCACCCTCGCCCTGGTCGCGAGCCGCCACCTGCTTCACCGGCCCGCCGGCGGGCGCGGGATCCAGCGCGGGACCGTCCGCGCGTATCCCTCGTAGGCGCTGCCGAAGCGGCGGCGCAGCGTCCGCTCTTCATACCCGATCACGAACAGGTGGCAGCAGACCGCCATCGCGCCTGCGTACAGCAGCAGCGCCGGCGACAGGAACAGCCACGCCTCACCCAGCACCACCAGGAGCGCGGCAATGTAGATGGGGTTGCGCACCCACCGGTACGGGCCGGCGGCGACGACGCTGCGCGGCGCGTCCCACGGGCCCGGGGTGCCGCGCCCCACGGCCGCGAACAGCCAGACGCACCATAGGTACAAGGCGGCTCCGGCCGCGATGACGGCGACCGCCACCCATGCGACCGGGGTGGCCGAATGCCCGTCACGGGTCAGGATCCACCAGGGCGCCCAGACGGCTCCCGCTCCCGGCACCACAACTGTGAACACCAGGTTCCGGACAGCAAGACCCATGCCGCGTGTCACCCTCCCACCGCCTCAGGCAGCCCCGGCATCTCGCCATCGTCCAGCAGCTTCAGCGCCATGTCCTGGGACAGCGACATCTGGTTCACTACCTGGTCGGTAAATGCCTTGATCAGCACAACCTTGAAGTTGTCAGCGGTGTTGACCGCAGCCGCCTGCTGGATGTCGGGCTGGCTGGCCAGTTTCTCGGCCACCACGTCATAGAACACCCGGTCCTGCTGCGTCCAGGAGGTGCCGAACCGGCTGTTGAGCATGGAGATGATCTTCGAGAGGGGTTCCTCGTCCGACTGGTGCTGTGGCCCAGCCCCCGAGAAGACGGTGCTCACCTCGCCGTGGGTAGCAGGGTCGAGGGCGCTCCCGGCCCGGTCACACCCGGCAATTGCCTACAGATCCTGCCAGCCTCGATCGTATGCCGTAGCCGGCTGCTCTCCAGGCATGGTTGGTGACGCTCCGAGTCCCAGAGTGCCCAGGAGGGCGTTCGAATCGGGTGAGGAAGTGGATGAGTTCCTCGCGCATGTTCACGCTGCCCGCCAGGCGGATCTGGCCTAGCGCTTCGCCTCCCGGCAAGTCAGTCCAGGTCGAACTCGCCGTCCTGGACGCCGAGGGTGAACGCCTCCCACTCGGCCGGGGTGAAGACCAGCACCGGGCCGTCCGGGGACTTGCTGTCACGCATGGCGATGACCTGGTCGCTGCCTTCCTTCGAGCCGGCGACGAACGCGATCTCCACACAGGTACCGCCGTTGCCACTGCTGAAGGAGGACTTGCGCCAGGTGGCGCCGGTCAGGTCCATCTCTCGATCGCCTTCCTTGCCAGATCGACGGAGGCACGTGGGGCCAGCGCCTCCGCCTTCAGTATGTCGTACAGCAAGACGATCCGAGCCACGTCGGCGGCCCGCTCTACTACTTGCCCTGCCAGCGCGTTGTCGAGGTAGGCGACGTCGGGCCTCCCATCGAAGCCAGCAATGACGAAGTGCCCCGCCAGGCCCGGGTGGGCGCCTGCGTCCGATGGCACCACTAGGAATACGACCCTGGGCTGGCTGGCGGCCACGATCAGCCGATCGATCTGCGGCTCAAACCAGCGGAGGGAGGTCGCCTCGCGCTCGATCTCCACCCAGTCGCGGAACCAGGCCGGGTACGCCTCCCCCCGCACCAGCGGCTGAAGCCGACTGAGCAGGCCCCCCAGTATCCAGCACCTCGTCCACCCGGCCGGCGAAGTCCAGGCTCGGCGCCCGGGCGCCGGTCTCCACCTGCGCGACCGCCCTGCCCGGGAACGGGCCTGCTTACGCGGGGAGTGCTGATGTGCTTCCAGAGCGTATTCCCTCTCAGCCCGAGAGCATCTCACCTGTCAAGACCGACTACCGCCAGCAGGCGGCGGGCCAACTCCTCAAAGTGGCCATACGCTTCCCGCACTGCTTGCTGATGTGCTCCGATCGCTCCGTCCGCCGAACGCAGCAGAAACACCGGCTTCCGTGCTTCCTGCCCAAGCGGGGCCAGGGAGTAGTAGTGCTTGATCAGCCCGAGGCAATGCTCGTCTTCCGCTGCTACCGGCGCCTGACCATAGGGCTCGTTCAGGACGGAGCGGCGATACTCGGCCGGGACTCGTCGCAGCCAGCGGTCGTACGCACCAACAACGCGGTCCACCCGCGTGCCGTGCTGGAGCACCACATAACCTTGGGGGCACATCCGGCCACTCGGCAGGCTCAGGTCAGGCCGTGATACGCCCTGCATGATGTTCGACCACCCGTCACGCCACCTGTCCAGCGTTGGGCCAAGGTTGCGGAGTCCCTGAAGCGAATACAGGTCGGGCCTGATCGGGACCACCACATGATCGGATGCGACCATGGCGGCCCGGTTGATCGCCCCGAGATTAGGCCCAACATCGATAAGCACGATCTCCGCGTACGACTGTTCCGCCGCACGCTGGGCGACCGTGGCGAAAGCGGAGGTCACCCGCAAGGCCCGCACTTGCTGCTCCATGCTGCCCGGCCAGGCCAGGCTCAGTTCCTGCTCAGTGCCGGACAGCAGCAGGTCGCCGGGCACCAGCCCCAGGTTGGGTGCGATCTCCTGCACATAGGGGTCACCGATGCCGCCCTCGCCCTCGAACAGCGGCGCGAGCGCGCCGTAGATCGACTTGCGGGCTGGGCCGGCCCACAGTTCCTCGACCCGGTCGTCGTCGAGGAACGACGCAGTGAGGTTGGCCTGGGGGTCCAGATCCAAAATGACGACTGTCTTGCCAAGCTCGTTCAGCATCCAGGCAACGTGGTAGGCGAGCATCGTCTTGCCAACGCCGCCCTTGTTGTTGAAGAAGGTCAGAACCGGGCGCGTCATGTCTTCAGCCTCACGATGGCGGCCACGGCAGCGACCGATGCCTGGTACTCCAGCCCTGGGTTACCGTTCCGGGCAAGGCGGTCGCGGGCGATCTGAATGCCCACACCGAACCGCTGGACGAATCCGAGTTGGTTGAGCGCGGCGGCGAGGGTCGGGTTGCGGTAGTCAGTAAGCCCGGGTTGACCGATGGTCTCGACCGTTACCTGCCCATACGGTCCACCTGGCGAGTGGATCTCCACACGATCGTCGAACCAGTTCACACGGACCGGGGCATTGCTGGATTCATAATTCCGGTGCAGGGCAGCGTTCCTGAACAGCTGCTGGAGTGCCTCGAACGGAACCGACGGTGTCCGCTCCTCGGTGGGCAGCCCCTCAAACCTGACGATCGTCTCGATATGGGAGCGCAGAATCTCTTCAACTTCCAGGACGACGTCCGGGATCGTGCCGGACGCCCGGTGCTGGCTGAGCACCGGATCGCTGAGCCCGACACCATCGAAACGAACGAACTGAACGTAGGCTCCAGGAAGATGCTGCTCTGGTTCCCGCCCGATCACGAGAATCCCTGTTGGCGTCGGGTGGAAGTCAGGCGGGGCTGTGAAACGCAGTGATGCCAACTGCTGCTCCACCGGACGGCCATTCTCCCTCAGCACGTCATCCGCCACGAGCTGAGGCAACATGGACTCTGCGAAGCCTGCGAGATCGAGATCCTCCGCTGTTGCTGACATCAGCGGACGTGCATCGAAGGGCAAGTTGGCGGCGCGCCGCCGCTCAGTCAGCGCGCTTTCTTCTTCCGCGGTGGCGGGCCGTGTGCTCGGGCCAACACGAATCCAAGTGCGGCCATTGAACCTGACGGGTGGTGCAGACGATGGCTCCACCACCACCGCAACAATCAGGACGCCTTCGAGCTCCAGGCTCCTGACGCTGATCTGCGGGAACGGCAAGATGCCGCCGTTTGTGCGCAGGTCCGCCAGTTCCAGCAGGAGTTCGTCGGTCACCGGCAACCTGGCAGGTGTTCCGTCATCCGACTGGCCGATGACGACAACGCCAGGCTGCCCTGTGCGCGGAAAGTCATTGGCGAACGCGCAGATGGCCTGGCAGACCTGATCCTTCTTCCCCTTCAGCCGATCCTTGCGCTCGACTCGCTCGCTCTCCGCACCACGCACGAGCGCGAGCAGGCTCTCATCGTCCACGCGGTCAGCCTCCCACGTCTGCCTCAGCGCCTGCCCGCCCAGACGCGACGTCCAGCTCCCCCGTCACCGCCGCCGTCACCAACGCCTGCCGGTGCTCGGCAAGGTAGTCGAGCTGCCTCCTGATGAGCCCTCGAAGCGCCGATGTCCTGCCCAACTGTGCCACATACTCCGGTGAGGCCAGTCGCGCGGTCGGATCGGCCTCGAAGGCGACCTGGCCGACGGGCAGCGGCACGTTCTCGTAGTCGCGCAACTCAAGATCGGGCTCGATGTTGCCTTTTGTGTCGGTCACCGGATCGGCGTCAGCACCCAGAAGTAGGTGGCGATGCCGGTGTTGTAGAACAGTTGGTCCGGGAGCGCGACCACGGCCTCCAGCCAGTCGTTCTCGATGATCCAGCGGCGGATCTCCGACTCGCCGGACCCGGCTCCCCCGGTGAACAGCGGCGAGCCGTTGAAGACGATCGCCAGCCGGGAACCTCCTTCGGCGGGCCGCCGGATCAGCTCCTCGTAGATGGCGCCCATCTCCACGTTGGACACCGCGCCCGGTGCAGGTCAAGCTCACAGATCTTCGCCAGGACCAGGTAGAGCAGGTTCGACTGGTGCTTCGAGGTGTTGTAGAAGTCCACCCCGGCCGCCGAGCGCAGCAGCGTGTCGCGGTCGCCGTACTGCTCGCGAACAGCCAGGACCTTGTTCTTGGTCGGCTCCAGCACGCAGTCCAGCCGACGGATCACAGTCATCGGCAAGATCACCCGGCCGTACTCCGAACGCCGGTAGTCCCCGCGAAGCAGGTCAGCCACCGACCAGATGAATGCTGCATAGTTCTTGATCGTCGGTTCGCCGTCAGCCACGGCTGCCCCTCCCAGAAGCCTTCACCCGATGCCAGCCATCATCCCCGCACCGCCGCTGGCCGACCCCAGCAAGAACTATGGCCATCATCCGAGCGCGAGGCTCTCGTCCTCGAACTCGGCGACCAGGCGCAGGCGGCCGCCCAAGGCCGTGACATAAGCCGCCAACGTCGTGCGGGTGGCTTGTTCTTCGCCGTGCTCGATCGCGGACACCCGGCGCTGGCTCACTCCCATCTGGCGTGCCACCTGCCGCCGGCTACCCGGATCAGTGCCCTCAGGCGGCGTCTGCTGGCACGGTGGCCTCGGTGTTGGCCTGGCTTGCGGAGATAGCGTTGGCGGTGCCATGAGGGTCGTTCCCGGGGAGATGGTCCGGCTGGCGGCGGTAGCGGGTGAAGGCGGGCAGGGCCAGGCCGATCACGATGGCGCCCGCGATGGTGACCAGCCCGCCGGCCAGGGCACTGATCACCGGCGACGTCAGCGATCCCAGCGCGCCGGCCTCCAGGTTGCCGAGCTGGCCGCCGCCCGCGCCGACGACGTAGTCGGCCGCCATGACCCGGCCGCGAAGCTCATCGGGGGTGACCGCCGCGACGATGGCACCCCGGAACACCACCGTGAAGGTGTCCGCCGCCCCGGCGACCCCCAGCAGGGTGAGCGTCAGCCACAGGCCGGGAGCGACCGCGAACCCGGCGAAGGCCGCGCCCCACACGGCCACCGCTACGAGCATGGCCCGGCCCTGGCGCCAGACATGCCCGACCGGTCCCGAGAACGCCGCACTGACCAGGCCGCCCACCCCGATGGCCGCGGTGAGCAGGCCGAGCGTGCGGGGATCGCCACCGAACCGCTCGGCGTTGACCGCCGGGAACAGGGCCACGGGCAGGCCGAAGACGGTGGCGTTCAGATCGGCGAGAAACGCACCGGCGAGCACCTTGCTGCGGCGGATGAAGCCGACACCCTCGGCGACCGCCCGCGGGCTGGGCCGGCCCGCGCCGGCCCGCGGGCGCATCGGGGGCAGCCTGGCCAGCCCGTACAGGGCGGCCGTGAAGCTGACGGCGTCGATGAGATAGCAGGCCCGCAGGCCCAGGTGCGGCGCAGCCGTGATGAGGCCGGCCAGTGCCGGGCCGGCGGTCAGGACGATCTGGAAGCTGAGCCGGTTCAGCGCCAGCCCGGCGGCCAGCTGGCTGGCCGGCAGCAGGTTCGGGACGAACGTGCTGCGGGCCGGGCGGTCCACCGCGCTGAGCGCGGACTGCACGGCGACGAGGGCGTACAGGGGCCAGACCAGGCGCAGCCCGGCGAACGCCTGGGCGGCGAAAGCCGCCGACACCGCGGCCAGGCAGCTGCTGGTGACCAGCACCAGTGTGCGCCGGTCCATCGCGTCGATGACCGGGCCGCCGAGCAGCCCCACCACCAGGGTCGGCACCGCCTGCGCCACGCCGACCGCGCCGACCGCGAACGGCGACCGCGTCAGCTCGTAGACCTGGAGGATGACGGCGAAGCTGGTCAGGGCACCACCCACCGAGGACACGGTGGCGGTGGCCCACAGCCGCCGGAACGCGGCGGACTCACGCAGCGGTGTGAGGTCGGCCAGCAGCCGGCGCCGGTCAGGCACGCTCCCGCTCTCCTTTCCCTGTCCCGCATAGGCCCGGAGACGATTGTAACAGGACTTATATAAGTACTGTTACAATCGGGGCATGACCAGCTCTGAGGCCCCGGATCCGACCGAGCAGAGCCGCTGGCGGCCGCTGCGGCTGCTGCAGGCGGCCATGGACGCGGACATCGCCCGCCTCTACGCCGAGGCGCGGATCGACGGGCTGAAACCGAGCTTCGTCATGGAACTGCTCCGGCTCCACGCCCGCGGCCCGATGACGATCACCGAGCTGGCCCGGTCGGTGCAGCTCACCCACTCGGCCGTCAGCCAGAAGGTGGCCGCGCTGCGCGCCGCCGGCTGGGTGCGGACGGCGGCTGGCACCGACGCCCGCAGCAAGAAGGTGACCCTCACGGCCAAGGCCGAGCGTGCAGCCGGGCGGCTGGCCGCCGAGTGGCGGGCCACCGAAGCCGCCATCGCCGACCTCGAAGCGGAGATCCCTTATCCGCTCAGCCGGGTCGTCGCCGACATCGAAGAGGCACTGCGGCGCCGGAGCCTCCACGACCGCATCGCCGACAAGCTGGCCACCGACCCCGCCTGGCGCTGAGAATCCCGGCCCAGGCGGCGCCTGGCGCCTCACCGGGACCCCGGCACGCGAACCCGCTGGCAGTCGCGAGACAGTCTCACGCAGGTGTCGTCGCTGGCAGCGGCACGGGTGCCCCGGCCCGGCCGCTGGACAAACAGCTTGAAAACAGGACTCGATTCGGGGGCGCGCAAACCTCAATGCCGAAGTATGATCCGGGTGAAAAATGCGGCCGGGGCCAGAGCGGGGTCGCACGACGGGGATGAAGGAGCGATCCGATGGGGATTCTCAACGAGGCCCGCCGCGAGTTCATCGCAGCGCCTGACACTTCCAAGGGCCAGATCGTATACAAGTGGCCTGACCAGAACATCCGCAAGTTCGCCCGGGCGATCGTGGAACCCGACGCGGTGGCGGTCTTCATGAACCAGGGCCGGGTGGCGGGCGTGCTTCCGCCGGGCCAGCATACGCTGGACGCCTCCGAGCTGCCGTTCCTGGGCATGTTCGTGGACTGGGGCAGCAACAGCAACGCCTTCAAGGCCGAGATCTACTTCGTCGGCGCGCGTGAGTTCCCCAACTGCCGCTTCGGCGGCCGGCTGGACGAGGTGCAGGACCCGGTGTCAGGCCTGATCGTCACCCTGCGGGCGTTCGGCGAGTACGCCCTGAAGGTGGTCGATCCCACCAGGCTGATCCTCAACCTGGTGGGCACGGTGGACGTCACCAACAACGAGGCCATCACCGGCTGGGTCGCGCAGCAGCTGCTGAAGTGCACCCGTACCAGCATCACCACCCAGCTCATGTCGGGGGCGTGGCCGATCCTCGGCCTGTCCATGCACAGCCCCGACATCGAGGCGGCGACCAGGCCGACCACCAACGAGCAGCTTGCCGACTACGGGCTCGAGATCAGCCGGTTCGGCAACCTCGACGTCAACCTCGACGACGACGACAACGCCCGGCTGAAGAAGCTGGCCGGTGACACCGCCTACAGCCGGCTCGCCGGCGGTTTCCTCCAGGCGGCCCAGGCCGAGGCGCTCCAGGGCGCCGGCCAGGGCATGGCCCAGGGCGGCGGCGCCGTCACCCCGATGTTCCTCGGCGCCGGGCTCGGCATGGCGAACCAGATGATGCAGCCGATGCAGGGCGCTGCCCCGCCACCGCCCGGGGCCTTCGCGGGCGGTGGCCAGCCGGGCTACGCGCAGGCCGCGCCCGCGGCACCGGCCCCGGCGGCACCTGCGGCCGAAGCGGCACCAGCCGCCCCGGCCGCGACGGTGGAGTGCGGCAACTGCCACAACCAGGTCCGGGCGGGAGCCAAGTTCTGCGACTCGTGCGGCGCGGCGATGTCGAAGCACTGCACCAACTGCAACGCTGATCTGAGCGGCGCCGCGAAGTTCTGCGCCGAGTGCGGGACGCCGGTCACCCCGCCGTCGGCCTAGCCGGAGCAGCCGGACCGGGTTAACCCCCCACAGGCCCCGCCAGGGAGGCCGCGTCCCCGGTCCCGGTTTGCCCGCATCACCTCATCACGGTCGCCGCGGTGGCGGCGTACGGGGTTCAACACGAAAGGGTTGTCCGAATGGACCGGATCGAATGCCAGTGGTGCAAGGCACAGAACGAGGAAGGCCGCACCAACTGCACCACGTGCGGCGCGCCGCTCGACAGGAAGGACCTCGTCACCGACTCCGGCTGGGCTGAGGCACCCCGGCTGCGGGACATGACGGAGTTCCGTTTCTCCAGCTCCGTCTGCCAGATCGAGGGCGAGATCGTGCCCGTCGCCGAGATCGCGCTCGCGCAGGGCGACTCGGTGTTCTTCGAGCACCACGTGATGCTCTGGAAGGAACCCCAGGTGCCGATGTCGGCGCTCAACACCGGGGGCGGCATGAAGCGCATGATCGGCGGCATGCCGCACATCCTGAGCATCGCCCACGGGCCTGGCCGGGTCGCCTTCTCCCGCGACGCCACCGGCGAGGTCGTCGTGCTGCCGCTGCACCCGTCGATGGAGCTCGACGTCCGCGAGCACGCGTTCCTGGCCGGGACGCACTCGCTGACCTACTCGTTCGTGCGGATCAAGGGCCTGGCGAACATCCTGCACGGCGGCGGCGGCATGTACATGGACCGCTTCGTCACCCAGCGCGAGTCCGGGCTGCTGCTCCTGCACGGCTACGGCAACGTGTTCCAGAAGACACTGCAGCCGGGCGAGAAGATCCTGGTCGAGCCGGGCGGCTTCCTCTACAAGGACTCGACGGTGGCCATGAACGCGGTCCAGCAGAACGTCAAGACCGGGCTCATGAGCCGCGGCATGTACCTGGCCGAAATGACCGGCCCGGGCCGGGTCGGCATCCAGTCCATGTACGTCCACCACGGCTCTGAGTAGGGGACCGACATGTCGATGCCACCTGCCCAAGGTGCCTACAACTGCCCCTACTGCCGGATGCCGAGCGAGGGCGGGGGTGTCTCCTGCCCGCACTGCGGTGCGCCGGTCGACGTCCGGCTCCGCGTCTCCGACTCCGGCTGGGTCGAGCAGCCACCGATCCGCGACATGGCCCGGATCCGCTTCAGCCGCTCCACCTGCCAGATCAGCGGCTCCTATGTGCCCGTGGCGGAAATGGGGCTGCACGACGACGACTGGGTCTACTTCTCCCACCACGTGCTCCTGCACACCGACCCCCAGGTCCGCCTCGACAACCTGCCCATGAAGGGCGGCTGGAAGCGGATGCGGGCCGGCATGCCGCTCATCATGATGCGGGCGCAGGGCCCGGGCCACATCGCGATCAGCGCCGACGAGCCCGGGGAGAGCCTCGCCATCCCGCTGCGCGCGGGTCAGGCCGTCGACGTGGTCGAGCACCGCTTCCTGGTCGCAACCGGGAACGTCGGCTACGACTGGGGCAACACCAACGTGTGGTTCACCACCTCGGACGGCGACGACACCGAGTGGCACTACCCGGTCGGCCAGACGATGGACCGCTTCACCGCCGTGGGCGGCAACGGCCTGCTGATGCTGCACGGCCCCGGCAACACCTTCGTCCGCGACCTGGCACCCGGCCAGCGGATCCTGGTGCAGCCGGGCGGGCTGATCTGGAAAGACCCCACCGTCGCGATGTTCCTGCACTTCGAGTACCCGCGGGGCGCCTACTGGTTCAGCTCGGCGCGCTGGCAGGCCAAGTCGATCTGGCTGACCCTGCAGGGGCCCGGCCGGATCGCCGTGCAGTCGGTGTTCGAGCGCCCCGAGATGGTCGGGGCAGTGCAGAACAGCTCCGGGGCGACGACGCAGTACTGGTAGACACACGCGGTACTGGTTCAGCACAGGGCGGTGGCCGGCGGTGCGCGGAGCGCGCCGCCGGCCACGTGCCGTCTGGCCTCAGGCGTCGGCGGGTGCCATCGCCGACTCGGCCACGACCGCACCCGCCCGCTGCGGTGCCGCCGTGGCGGGCTGGTGCTGCTCCCCCGCTGGCCCCTCGCCAGCAGGAACAGTGCGTAGCCACCGACAGCCGCCCCGGCCGCGGTCAGCGCGCCCGCCAGGCCGAACGCGCTGGCCAGCAGCCGCCGCTACACCGCCTGGCGCACCCCCGCCCGTGCCTGCGCCTTCGCCGGCATCCGCGCCCGCACCTACGCCCGCGCCCGTACCCGCGCCGTCCAGGCTGAGCCGGGCCCGGCGGGCCAGGGCCGCCGGGCCCGGCAGCGACCGGTTCCGCCCCGATCCGCGCCGCGGCCGCATG
>DATKRG010000165.1:0-7044 GCA_035532275.1 Streptosporangiaceae bacterium
CTCGGCGAGAAGGGGGATGTCGAACCGCAGGCTGCCCGCCGTGGCCTCGTCCCACTCCTCCTCGGCCTTGGTCAGAAGGTCCATCAGCAGCGTCGCGAGTCCGGCGGCGCGCAGCTGGGAGGCGACGAAACGGTTGCGGGGGCTCAGCCGGCCGCTTCCGCTCCCGTGAGCGAAGATGACCACCCCGGTGGCTCCAGCCGGTACCTCTAGGTCCGCGGCGAGCCCAGAGGCTCCGGCCGGAATCCACACCAGCGACGTCGTCGACTGCTCAGCCGGCGATCGCATCGCCATCCAGGTTCCGCTGGGCGGCCCGCGCCAACAGTTCCTGGACCTCGCGGTCCGAAGTGGCCGAGAAGTCCTCGAACCACTCGCCCACCGCACTGAAGTAGTCGGACTCGATCAGGCAGACGAAACGGTCGACGGTGGGCCCGATCTCGGCGGCCGTCGAGGTCGGCGCGACGGGCACCGCCACGATGATCCGAGCCGGCCGGCGCTGACGCAGGGCCCTGATCGCGGCCCGCATGCTGGAACCGGTGGCAAGCCCGTCGTCGACCAAGACGACCACCGTGCCGGTGGGGTCCACGGCGGGGCGACCGCCTCGGTAGGCCCGCTCACGCCGCTCGAGCTCGTGCTGCTCGCGCTCGGCGACCTTCTCGATGACCCGCTGCGGTAGACCGGCCGCTGCTTCGGGGTTGAGCACGAGAACGCCGCCAGACGCGATGGCGCCGATCGCCAGCTCCGGCTGGTCGGGATGGCCGAGCTTGCGCACCACGATCACGTCCAGCGGCGCACCCAGGCCGACGGCCACCTCGTAGGCGACCGGAACCCCGCCGCGCGGGATCCCCAGCACCAGGAGTGAGTCATGCTCCCGCAGGCCGGCGACGGCATCGGCGAGGTATCTGCCCGCCTCCCGGCGGTCGGCGAAGCGGCTCGGAACCCGGCTGCTCATCGGGCCGCCCCAAGTGGCGCCAGCGACAGCTCGCTGAGGCTCAAGTTCTCCTCCTCGCGGCGGATCGCCTCGGCGAAGAGGTGGCCGACGGGGACGACCTCGACCTTGGGGCTCAATGAAACCGGCTGGTTCTCAACGGTGTCGGTCACCAGCAGCTTGTCGATCGGGCTTCGTTCGAGGCTCCCCATGGATCCCTCCGCGAAGACCCCGTGGGTCACCGCCGCCATCACCCTGCGAGCACCGGCCGACTTCACCGCCTCGGCGACCTCGGCCAGGGTGCTCATGGTGAGCGTGAAGTCGTCGACCAGCACAGCGTCGCGACCGGCGACGTCTCCGATCAGCTGGACGACGTCGACGGTCTCGCCGAGCCGGCCGCTGCGCCGCTTGTCGGCCACCACCAGCTGGCTGTTGAGCCGCGCGGCGAAGGCACGTCCTTTCTTGACGAAGCCGAGATCGGGCGACACGACCACCGGGTCGGCCAGGCCCTCGGCGCTGATCGCCTCGGCCAGGGTGGGCATGGCCTGGAGATCGTCGACCGGGATCGCGAAGAAGCCCTGGATCTGGCGGGCATGGAGGTCCATCGTCAGCACCCGGTCGGCCCCAGCCGCCTGCAGCGCGTCGGCGACCACCCGGGCGCGGATCGAGACCCGCGGCTCGTCCATCTTGTCGCCCTTGCCGTAACTGAAGTAGGGGATGACGGCGGTTACCGAGGCGGCGCTCGCCCGCTTGAGGGCGTCCATCCAGAAGAGCAGCTCCATGACCTGGTCGCTGGAGCCGAACGCCGTCGACTGGATCACATAGGCGCTCCGGCCTCGCACGTTCTCCAACAGGCGCACGAGGACATTGCCCTCCGGAAAGCGGAGGACCTCGGCCGCTGCCGGCTCGATGCCCAGGTCCTGGCAGACGCTCTCTCCCAGGCGTTTGCTGGCCGAGCCGGCGAAAACCAGCGGACGATCACAACTCATCACCTCGAGGATCGGCCGAGCGAGCGCCAGGCGATAGGGCCTTTCGCACCGGGACCGACGGCACTGTTGTCGCTGATGGAGGCTGGAGACACTGGCACTAAGCCGCCCCCGGTCGGGGACGGACTCAAAGGAGGTCAGCGATGCGGCAGGACAAAGACTTGCAGACGGACGTGATGAGAGAGCTGGAGTGGGAGCCAAGCGTCGAATCCGCCGGGATCGGGGTCGCTGCGCACCAGGGGTCGGTGACCCTCGCCGGCCACGTCGGCAGCTATGTCGAGAAGGTCGCCGCGGTCAAGGCGGCCCGTCGCGTATACGGGGTCCGCGCCGTGGCCGACGAGCTCAGCGTCGAGTTTCCCTCCCAGCACCTCCACGACGACACCGATATCGCCGAGCGGATAGCCCACCTCCTCGAATGGAGCGCGACGGTTCCTCGAGGCAGCGTCAACGCCAAGGTGAGCAAGGGCTTTGTCACCCTCGAAGGCAAGGTCGACTGGCAATTCCAGGCCGAAGCGGCGTACAAGCTCGTCCGCGGCCTGGTCGGGGTGTACGGCGTAAGCAATCTCGTCACCGTTAAGCCGAGGCCGCATAACAAGGAGGTCATGGCGAAGATCACCGAGGCCCTCCATCGCCAGGCTCAGTTGGACGCCCGCCGGATCTGGCTCGAGAGCACCGATGGCACGATCATCCTCCATGGGCAGGTTGGTTCCTGGAGCGAGGCCGAGACCGCTCGCAAGGCTGCCGCGGCGGCACCTGGAGTGACCAAGGTCGAAAGCCACCTCGCGATCGTGCCCTGACGGCGGCGGGTTGGCTGCGAAGCGCTTCCGGAGGATCGTGGTCGGGGTCGATGGCTCGGAGCAGGCGAGCAACGCGCTGCAATGGGCCATCGACCTGGCTCAACCGCTCAAGGCTGAGGTGGCGGCAGTTTTCGGGTTCCAGTTGCCGGCTCACGCCTTGGACATCTACGGCATAGCCCCCACCCCCCTCCTTTTCGACGACGACTGGCGCCGGGAGCTCACCCACCAGTTCAAAGAGGATTGGTGCGCGGCCTTGAAAGACTCCGGGTCCGGCACCGCATGATGGTGGTCGACGGCGGCCCGCCACCGCGATCTCCGAACTCGCCGAACGCGAGAAGGCGGACCTGATCGTGGTGGGCAGGCGCGGCCGTGGCGGTTTCGCGAAGCTGCTCCTGGGCACCGTGAGCCAGGAACTCACGCACGATGCGCGACGACCGGTGTTGGTCATCTCCCCGAAAGGGCCCTGAGGAAGGTGGACCTTAGGCACCGGCCGGCGGGCGCGGTGGCGAGCACCATGAGGGCATGAAGAGGTACAAGGGCGACTCTCCCAGCCAGCGCGAACTTGAGCGCGAGCAGTCCAAGCGGCACCGGCGGCAAGTGACCCCGGGAACCTACACCGGCCACGAGGCGGGAGTGGGTTCGACCGCCAAAGCGACCAAGCGGAACAAGCGAAGCCTCTAGTCCCGCCCCGAGACCGTGATTTCGGCCGAACGCACGTTACCAGGCCGGTGGGTCGAGCGCCTCTGGCCGCTGGTCGGCGGCCGCGAGAGAGTGGAAGACGAAAGGGTTTTCGGCGGGCGGCCATGGGGCCGCCGGACCCAGGTTGAACTAGAAGTGGAAGGAGTAGGCACCCAATGGCAAAGGCAAAGAGACGGACCAGCAACCCGACGACCAAGCGTCCTCTCGATGAAACGTGGAACGAGATCGCGAACGACGAGAAGGCATTCATCGGCGCTGCCACCAAGGCCGTGGAGCGCGTCCCGTGTTGGGCGCCGAATTGGCTGCATATCCGGCGGCATGATTCGGTGCGGCCCGAACGGCAACGCTGCGTGAGCATGGAGGTCGCCGTCACAGGCATCAGCTGAGCCCAACTGGGAGCGCCGCTCCACCCTCGTGGGCGGTGTGCTCGGCGACGGCCTTCTTGGCGCAGGCGTCGTCGACCAGGTCGTTGCCGGCCGCGGCGGCGGCGATGAGGGCGTCGCGGGCCAGGTTGTTGAGCTTGCGAGCCAGGCCCTGGGAGGCCTGGTGAAGGCGGGCCACTGCGTCGTCGGCGAAGAGCGGCTCGGAGCGACCGGCCCAGGCCAGAACGTGGCGGAGGTATTGGACGGCCTCGGCGAGGTCGAGAGGCTGGACCTGGTAGCGGGTCGACAATCTCTGGTCAAGCGCCGCGAAGCTGCCCATCTTGAGGCGGCGGAGGAGCATGGGTTGGCCGGCCATGAGCAGCGCGAAGGGGTTGGTCGCGTCCATGTCAGCGTTCGTCAACAATCTCAACTCCTCCAGCTGCTCGGGCGTGAGGAGATGGGCCTCGTCGACGATCAGGACCACGCGGCGGCGGCGCTCCAGCTCCTCGGCGGCGAGCAGCATCTGGGCCTGGGCCATGACCTCGGCCTTGAAGAAGCGGGGCTGGGCGCCGAGCGCGGAGACGAGCGTCACGTAGAGGCCCCGGGTGCCCAGCGCCGGCGGGTTGGAGAGGTAGATCACCTGATGTGAGGTGGGGTCGAGCTGGGCGACGGCGGCGCGCAGTGCCACCGTCTTGCCGACGCCGACCTCGCCCACGATGACGCCGAGCAGGCGCTCCTGGACGCAGAACAGCACGCGGGCGACGGCCTCCTCGTGGGAGGGGCGGTTGAAGAGGTCGGCAGCTGGGATGTCCTTGCCGAAAGGGGCGCGGCGGAAGCCGAACCGTGTGATCCAGCTGGGGTTGGCGGTCATGAGCTGGGTTCCTCCTTGTTGAGATCGCGGTAGGAGAGGCGGCCGATGGAGTCCTGGCGGTGCTGCCGCTCGACCAGGCCGAGGTAATCGACGCCGGTCGATTCTGGCGGCGCCGCCGGCAGCAGCGGTGACCGGGCGGGAACGTGGCGGCCGACCACGTGCGGAACGGCCCGGCCGAAACAGCGGCCCTGGAACCAGACGTCGACGCGGGAGAGATCGTCGGGGTCGTAGTGGAGCTCGACACGCTGCCCGCAGAGGGCGCCATCGACCTCGTACTTGAGGCCCTCCAAGGAGACCACCGGCGTCTTGCCCACCCGTCGGGTGGCCGACCAACGGAAGGCCTCGTAGAGCAGCTCGAGGTCGGGGCGACGGGGGTTGGTCAGGGTGTCGAAACGGTCGCGCGGACGCTGGCCGGTCTCGGCGTGGACCCGGGTGTTGAACTCCAGATCGAGCCAGGCGGTGAACTTGTCGTTGAGTTCCTGGAAGCTGGAGATGGCGCGCAGGGTGGCCTCGGACAGGAACCACTCGCGGATGGCCCTGAAAGCCCGCTCGACCTTGCCCCTGCCGGCCGGCTGGCCCGGTCGGCTGTGGACCAGGCGGATGCCGAGCACGGCGCAGGTGCGCTCCAGAGCGGCGTTCGAATAGGACGCGCCGTTGTCGAAGTAGCAAATCTCGGGCAGGCCGTGGGCGAGGATGGCCGAGCGCAGGACCTGCTGACCGGCGCGGGTGTTCTCCTGGGTCACGAACTGACCGTGCAGCACAAGCCGGGAGTGGTCGTCGAGGAGCAGGAACAGGTAGGCCCTACGGCTGCCCGCCACCCTGGGGTGCGGGATGTAGGGGCCATGCAGCACGTCGCCGATCCAGACCTGGTTGGGCGCCTCGGCCTCGAAACGGCCAAAGACGCGGGGCTGGGCTGCGAGATGGGCGCGGTCCAGGCCCTGGCGGCGGAGGTGCTCGCTGATGGTGCGCGGCGAGACGCGCAGCTGGTGTCGCGCCAGCAGGATGCGTGAGATCTGCTCGGCCGAGCGCAGCGGCGCCTCCCGGCGCAGCCGGCAGGCCTCCTCCAGCAGCTCGGGCTGCTTTCTGACCAGGCCGGCGTCGGACCGGGGCTGAAGCCGCAGCGCCGCCAGCTCGCCCTGGCGGTAGGCGCGGATCCAGCGGTCCAGGGTGGCTCGGCTGAACTCCTTGCGGCTGCCGTCGGGCAGCTCGTGGGTACGGCTCGCCAGCTCGCGCACGAGCTGTCCCCTTTCGGCCGGGCTCAGCCGCTCGCTGAGCGCCTCGGCGATGACGCGGTAGCGGAACAGGGCGACCTGTTCGGCGGGATCTGGGGCCATCGGGCACCTCCTGAAGTGGGTTGCCGCCCATTCCAGCCGGCCAGATCGTCGGCGCCTAGACCGGGTGCGTGTTGCGCGCCACGCCTCTCCCGCTGCACACCAGGTTCCAGAACCGCCAGAGCTCCGGCAGTCCCGGCGAGCGAGCTCGACTACGCTCCCAGACCTCCCTCAGCAGCGCCACCAGGGCGGCCAGGGGATGGGTCGGCAACTCGCCCAACTGAACGCCCACCAGGAGCGCCTCCCGGGCCAGCGCCGCCAGCAGATCCGGCGCCCGCTCCCGCAGACGGTGGCGCCAATCTCGCACCGTCGAGAAAGGCCGACCCAACTCCTCCGACGACTTCCAGGCGCTCCTCCCCGCCGCCGCCAGCTCCGCGGCCGCCCCGATCGTGTCCACCTCGTCGAGTCGGCGCTCGACTACGAACTCGGGCAGCAGCGCCTGCGTTCTCTGGCATTTCTCGGTCGGAGCCGGACAGCGGCCCCGCCGCACCCAGATCCGCTCCCGAGGCGCGCCCCGCAGCCGCCGCCTATACGACGACCACGGCCGCAGCCGCCTCCCGCAGCCCGGACAGTCCAGCGCCGGCACCTCGACCTTGTCGCCCGCAGCCGCGTACTCCGACACGCTGAGTGCGCAGGGAAATACGATGGCCAAGGGTGTCTACGTCACCCCCGTCGGCCCTCTCCGCCCGGCCAGGCGGGGAGGGTCATTTCGTACCGGGAGTCGCCTCCCGGCCGGATCTCAGACTATGACACCAGCCTCATTGAACATTGCCGGTTCTTGCCGAGCCAGCCGCATCAAGACACGCGGGTAACAGCAGATAGGTCGGGATCAACGGTAGCAGCACCAGGCTCGACAGCTGGCTGGCCCTGCTTCAGTCCGCAGGGACCGCGTCTTCCACCAGATGAACAGCATCGGAAGCAGGGCCGCAAGCACGGCTAGGCTCGTCCACTGCGCCTGGTGGAGCCCGAGCGCGATGACCGGCTGGGCCCGCAGGAAGAAGACAAGGAACTGGGTGTCGCATAGAGGCCGACGTACACCAGGTAGAGCTGACCTGGCTGCCACCGGCGGCGCG
>DATKRG010000166.1:0-1102 GCA_035532275.1 Streptosporangiaceae bacterium
GATGCGCGGGGGAGTGCGCACCGGCCAGCCAGACACCATTGAGCTGGCCCGCGAGCGGCTGCGGCATGATCTGGCCGGGCTCCCGGCCGAGGCCCGCGACCTGCACGAGCCGCTGCCTCCCCGGGTGCGGGTGTCAGCCCCGCTGCGCGCCCTGGCCGCCACCCTCACCAACAACCTCCGTCACACCAGCACCTGAGGTCGGGGTGGAGGGCGCTGCACGCTAGCCGGCGGGCATCTCCGTGTGGCATTGGGGGCAGGTGGTGGGCGGGTCGTGGTCGGCTACGGCGCCGCAGGCGGGGCAGACCCGCCGCAGCAGGCAGGCCGGGTCGCCGGGGCGGTCGTCGCCAGGGTCGTAGCGGCCGGCGATGGCCGCGCCGGCGGCGTCCTCACTGCTCACGGGGTGCTCCTCAGGCGGTCGGCCAGGACCGCCGCCTGGCTGTGCTCGATGTCCCTGGTCGCGGTCAGCGGGGTGAGCGGGCCTGAGCGGGCCAGTTCGCGCAGGTAGCCCAGGGTCCGGGCGTTGTCCCTGGCTTCCCCGGCGGTGGTCGCCGCTGGGGAAGCCAGGGCGGTTGGCGACCGAGTTCATCGTATCACGATATATTTGCCCGGGGGCGGCGAGGGTCCCCGGCGTCATACGGTGAGGAGGTGCCCGAGCTGACCCGCCGCGACTTCGAGAACCTGCTGGCCTTCCGGACCAGCCTGCGCCGTTTCCTGCACTGGAGCCAGACCCAGGCCCAAGCCGTCGGGCTGACCCCTGCCCAGCATCAGCTGCTGGTCGCGATCAAGGGGCACCCGGGCGGGCAGCAGCCCACCGTCGGCGAGCTCGCCGGCTACCTGCTGCTGCGCCATCACAGCGCGGTCGAGCTGGTGGACCGGGCGGTGGCGGCGGGCCTGGTCGAGCGGCGCGGCGACGCCGAGGACGGCCGGGTGACCAGGGTCGGGCTCACCGGCGACGGCGAGGCGCGGCTGGGCATGCTCGCGCCCGCTCACCTGGACGAGCTGCGCGACCTGGCGCCCGTGCTGGACCAGCTGGTGGCCGGCTGGGCGGCCCGGGTACCCGAGCCGGATCCGCGCTAGCTCACATGTGCAGCCGGGCGCGCTC
>DATKRG010000167.1:0-26559 GCA_035532275.1 Streptosporangiaceae bacterium
CCGCCGGAGCCGCCGGCCGCCAGGCGGATCCCTTCCGAGCGCATCCATCACGGCGACACGGTCACCGACGAGTACGCCTGGCTGGTCGGCAAGGACGACCCGGCGACGGTCGCCTACCTGACCGCCGAGAACGCCTACACCGCGGCGATGACGGCCGGGCAGGCCGGGCTCCGGGAGGCGATCTTCGCCGAGATCAAGGGCCGCACCCAGGAGACCGACCTGTCGGTACCGTCCCGCAAGGGCGGCTGGTGGTACTACGCCAGGACGGCCGAGGGCAGCCAGTACCCGGTCCACTGCCGGTGCCCCGTGGTGGCCGACGGGGCCGGGCAGGCTGGTCACGCCGTCCCGCCGGGGACCGGCCAGGGCACCCCGCTGCCCGGCGAGCAGATCCTGCTGGACGGCAACGAGCTGGCCGGCGACTCGCCGTTCTTCTCACTCGGCGCGTTCGGCGTCAGCCCGGACGGCACGCTGCTTGCCTACTCGACCGATTTCACCGGGTCGGAGCGGTTCACGCTGCGGATCAAGGACCTGGTGACCGGGGAGACCGCCCCGGACGAGATCCCCGACACCCACTACGGCTGTGCGTGGTCCAAGGATGGCTCGGCGCTGTTCTACGTCACCGTGGACGCGGCCTGGCGCCCCTACCGGATCTGGCGGCACCTGCTGGGCACCCCGGCCACCGGCGATGTGATCGTCCTGGAGGAGCCGGACGAGCGCTACTGGGTGCACATCCGGCTCACCCGCAGCGAGCGCTACCTGTGCCTCACCTCGGCGAGCAAGCTGACAAGCGAGGTCCGGCTGCTGGACGCCACCGAGCCGGCCGGGCAGCCGCGGGTGGTGCTGGCGCGCCGGCAGGGAGCCGAGTACTCGGTGGAGCACCAGGACGGGCCCGGCGGCACCGGGCGGCTGCTGATCCTGCACAACGAGGGCGCGCTCAACTTCGAGCTCGCCTCGCTGCCGCTGGCAGCGGTCCCACCCCAGGCGACGGCGCCGCAGGCGGCCGAACCGCTGGCCGGCCCGGCCGATCTGGTCCCGCTGATCGCGCACGACGACGGCACCCGGCTGCTGGACGTGGACGCCTTCGCCGGCCACCTCGTGGTCTACTTCCGCCGTGACGGGCTCACCGGGCTGCGGATCATCGCGGGCACCGGCGCGGGCACCGGCGCCGGGGACCGCGAGCTCGCCTTCCCCGAGCCGCTCTACACGGTGGTCCCGGGCGCCAACCCCGAGTACGAGTCCGGCTCCTTCCGGCTCCAGTACGCCTCGCTGGCAACGCCGGACTCGGTCTACGACGCCAGCCTGGACACCGGCGAGCTGACGCTGCTCAAGCGCAAGCCGGTGCTGCCGCTGCCCGCCGTGGGCGGCTTCGGCCCACGCGGCTTCGACCCCGGCGGCTACGAGCAGAGCCGTGAGTGGGCGACAGCGGGCGACGGCACCTTGATCCCCATCTCCGTGATCCGCCGGAAAGGCACGCCGCGCGACGGCAGCGCGCCGTGCGTGCTCTACGGCTACGGCAGCTACGAGGCGTCGATGGATCCCTACTTCTCGGTCTCGCGGCTGTCGCTGCTCGACCGCGGTTTCGTCTACGCGGTCGCGCATGTGCGGGGCGGCGGGGAGATGGGCCGCCACTGGTACGACGCCGGCAAGATGCTGCGCAAGATGAACACGTTCACCGACTTCGTGGCCTGCGCGGAGCACCTGGTGCGGCAGGGCTGGACCAGCCAGCGGCGGCTGATCGCACGGGGCGGTTCAGCGGGCGGGCTGCTGATGGGCGCGGCGGTCAACCTCGCCCCGCAGGCGTTCGGCGGCATCGTTGCCCACGTTCCGTTCGTGGACGCGCTGACCACCATCCTCGACCCGTCGCTGCCGCTGACCGTGACCGAGTGGGAGGAGTGGGGCAACCCGCTGCACGACCCGCAGGTCTATGCGTACATGAAGGCCTACACGCCGTACGAGAACATCGCCAGCGGCAGCTACCCGCCCATCCTGGCGGTGACCAGCCTGAACGACACCCGCGTGCTCTACCACGAGCCGGCCAAGTGGATCGCCCGGCTGCGGGCCACCGCGCGCGGCGGCCCGTTCCTGCTCAAGACCGAGATGGCGGCCGGGCACGGCGGCCCGAGCGGCCGTTACGACGCCTGGCGGGAGGAGGCCATGATCCTGGCCTGGATCGTGGCCACCGCCAGCGGCGCCCCGGCCTAGCTCGTCTCTTCGGGCTGGTGGCCGGCCCGCAGCAGCGCGTAGGTGACCGCCTCCGCCAGCGCGTGCCAGGAGGCGGCGATGATGTTCTCGTCCACGCCGACCGTGCTCCAGGTGCTGTCGGCGGTGCCGCTGCCGTCACCGGACTCGATCAGCACCCGGGTGACCGCCCCCGTCCCGTGCGAGCCTTCCAGGATGCGGACCTTGTAGTCGGCCAGCTCCAGCCGGGCCAGCTCCGGGTAGAGCCGTTCCAGCGCCAGCCGCAGCGCGTTGTCCAGGGCGTTGACCGGGCCGTTGCCCTCGCCGGTGGCAACGATCCGCTCGCCCTTGGCGTGCAGCTTCACGGTGGCCTCGCTGACCACCTCGCCGCTGGTGCGCCGCTCCACGATGACCCGCCAGGATTCGGCCTGGAAGTGGCGCAGCCGCTCGCCCGCCAGCTCGTCGCGGAGCAGGAGCTCGAAGGAGGCGTCGGCGGCCTCGAAGGTGTAGCCGTGCGCCTCCAGGTCCTTGACCCGGTCCACCACCCGGCCGACCGTGGCCTTGTCGCCGGACAGGTCATAGCCGAGCTGCTTGCCCTTGATCTCGACCGAGGCCCGGCCGGCCATGTCGGAGACGAGCATCCGCATGTCGTTGCCGACCAGGGCGGGGTCGATGTGCTGGTAGAGCATCGGGTCCACCTTGACGGCGGAGGCGTGCAGGCCGGCCTTGTGCGCGAATGCGGAGAACCCCACGTAGGGCTGGTGGGTGCCCGGGGTGACGTTGGTGACCTCACTGATGGCATGCGCCACCCGGCTCATCTCCGGCAGGCAGCCGTCCGGCAGCACCTCCCGGCCGTGCTTGAGCTGGAGCCCGGCGACCACGCTGAACAGGTTGGCGTTGCCCGCCCGCTCGCCGTACCCGTTCGCGGTGCCCTGGACGTGGGTGGCCCCCGCGGACACCGCTGTCAGTGTGTTGGCCACCGCGCACGCGGTGTCGTCGTGGCAGTGGATGCCCAGCCGCGCACCGGCCGCCGCCGCGACCGCCGCCACCACGTCCCCGATCTCGCTGGGCAGCATGCCGCCGTTGGTGTCGCACAGTGCGACCAGGTCCGCGCCCGCCTCGGTGGCGGTGCGCACCACTTCCAGCGCGTAGGCGGGGTCGGAGCGGTAGCCGTCGAAGAAGTGCTCGGCGTCGAGGAACACCCGCTGCCCTTCCGCGCGCAGGTGGCTGACGGTGTCGGCGATCATGGCGAGGTTCTCGGCCAGGGTGGTCCGCAGGGCAAGCCGGACGTGCCGGTCATGGCTCTTGGCGACCAGCGTCACGACCGGCGCACCGGACTCGCGCAAGGCCGCGACCTGCGGGTCGTCGGCAGCGACCGCTTCCGGGCGGCGGGTCGAGCCGAACGCGGCGAGCTGGGCGTGGGCCAGCGTGAGCTCGGTGCGGGCGCGCCGGAAGAACTCGGTGTCCTTGGGGATGGCACCGGGCCATCCGCCCTCGATGAAGCCCACCCCGAACTCGTCCAGCCGCCGGGCGATGGCCAGCTTGTCGGCCACCGTCAGGGACAGGCCCTCCTGCTGGGCGCCGTCGCGCAGGGTCGTGTCGTAGACATGGAAACTGTCGTCGGGACTCATCTCGCCGTTCCTCCGGGTGGGTGCTGGCCGCCTGCCGCCACAAAGCAAAAGACCCCTCGCGGGATGCGAGAGGTCTGCGCGTCGGCGGTGCGGGCCGCTTGTCCTGCTGGCCCTGCTAGATGCCGACGCGCCTGCCGATAATGATCCGGCCGCACGTCATGACGACAGTCTCGCACACCCAGGACACCGGCGCGAACCGGACCGTGCTGGGCGACGGCCCCTGCTAGCAGATCTTGTGCACCCACCCGTGCGGGTCGGGGCGCTCGCCGTACTGGATGGCCATCAGCTCCTCGCGCAGCCTGAGCGTCACCGGGCCAGGGGTGCCGTCGCCGATGACCCACTGCGCCGAGGCGCTCCTGACCCTGCCGACGGGGGTGATGACCGCGGCCGTCCCGCAGGCGAAGACCTCGGTCAGCTCCCCGGCCTCGCATCCGGCACGCCACGCGTCGGCCGTGATGGTGCCCTCCTCCGCCTGGTAGCCAAGATCGGGGCCGAGGGTGAGCAGGGAGTCCCGGGTGACCCCGGGCAGCAGGGTCCCGGTCAGCGCCGGGGTCATGATCCGCGCGGAGGCCCCCGAGCCGAAGACGAAGAACAGGTTCATCCCGCCCATCTCCTCGACCCAGCGGCGTTCGGCGGCGTCCAGCCAGACCACCTGGTCACAGCCGTGGTCCAGGGCCTGCTGCTGGCCCGCGAAGGAGCCGGCATAGTTCCCGCCGCACTTGGTGGAGCCTGTGCCCCCGGGCGCAGCGCGGGTGTACTCCTGCGACAGCCAGACCGAGACCGGCTTGATCCCGCCGGTGAAATAGGCTCCCGCGGGCGAGGCGATCACCAAGAACAGGTACGACTGGGACGGCTGGTTGACACCGAGCCCGACCTGCGTGGCGATCATGAAGGGCCGCACGTACAGGCTGCGCCCCTCGCCGCCCGGCACCCAGTCCCGGTCGTGTGTCACCAGGAGCTCGACGGCGCGGGCGAAGGTGTCCTCGGGCAGCTCCGGCATGGCCATCCGCCTGGCCGAGGCGTTGAACCTGGCCGCGTTGGCCTTCAGCCTGAACGCGGCGATGGCGCCTCCGGTCTGCCGGTATGCCTTCAGGCCCTCGAAGATCTCCTGCGCATAGTGGAAGACCTGAGCGCCCGGGTCGAGGGTGATCGGGCCGTGCGGCTCCAGCCGGCCGTCATGCCAGCCGCGGTCCGCCGACCAGCGCAACGTGATCATGTGATCGGTGAACACCGAGCCGAACCCCGGCGCGGCGAGGATACGCTCCCGGTCGGCGGCCGGCAGGGGATGGTCGGTGGCGCCGACGTCGAAGGCGGTGCCGGTGCTCGGGCTGATCGTGGTCATGACAGGTCCTTCCTCCGGGCCCGGCGCCGCCGGGCCGTCCCGGGCCTGGCGGCATTCCCGGCCCGCGATCGGCGCGGCTGGCCCGCCGCGCCGCAGTCCATCGTGCCGCGCGGTCGGGCGCGGCTCAGCCGGCTACTCGCTCGGCGATGTCGTCGCCGACCTCCGCGGTGGACCGGCCCGCCCAGGCGCCCTGGCGCTCCACCAGGTCGTCCGCTGCCGCCTGCTCGATCCGCGCCGCCTCGGCGGCGAAGCCCAGATGCTCGCACAGCATCGCCGCGGACAGGATAGCCGCGGTCGGGTCCGCTTTCTGCTGGCCGGCGATGTCCGGGGCGCTGCCGTGCACAGGCTCGAACATGCTGGGGGCGGTCCGCTCAGGGTTGATGTTCCCGCTCGCGGCCAGCCCGATGCCACCGGCCACGGCTGCGCCGAGGTCGGTCAGGATGTCACCGAAGAGGTTGTCGGTCACGATCACGTCGTAGCGCTCGGGCTGGGTGACCAGGAACATGCACGCCGCGTCCACGTGGCTGTAGTCCACCGTGATGCCGCTGAAGTCCTCCGCCACCGTGTTCACGGTGCGCTGCCACAGGTCGCCGGCATAGGCGAGCACGTTGGTCTTGTGCACGAGGGTGAGCCGCTTGCGCGGCCGCCGCTTGGCCAGCTCGAACGCGTACCTGACGACCCGGTCCACCCCGAACGCGGTGTTGAGGCTCTCCTGGGTGGCCACCTCGGCCGGGGTGCCCTTGCGCAGCGCACCACCCGCGCCGGCGTAGGGGCCTTCCGTGCCCTCGCGCACGACGACCATGTTGACCGCCTCGGGCCGCACCCCGGCCAGCGGCGTCGCCACCCCCGGGTAGAGCCGGACCGGGCGCAGGTTCACGTACTGGTCGAACTCGAATCGCAGCCTCAGCAGCAGGCCCCGTTCCAGCACCCCGCTGGGGACGCTGGGGTCGCCGACCGCGCCGAGCAGGATCGCGTCATGGCCGCGGATCTCCGCCAGCACCGTGTCCGGCAGCGTTTCCCCGGTCCGGTGCCAGCGCTGGGCACCCAGATCGTAGGTGGTCGCGTCCACCGCGACCGCAGCTGCCTTGAGTACCTTGAGCGCCTCGGCGACGACCTCGGGCCCGATCCCGTCGCCGCCAATCACGGCGAGCTTAACCGCGGAAGATCCCATGCGCCGTACCTTACTGGTCGCCGGGCGTACCCGGGTCGCCTCCGTTGTCCCGGCGGTCCAGAGCCACCTGAACGGCTTGCGCGGCCGGACGCGGTCCGCCCGGGCCGGCTGGTCCTGGGTGGGCGCCGGCCCGCCTGGGATGGGCGCTGCCGTTCACCGTGGCGCGCCTGTCCCCGGCCGCCGCGGCGGGGTCGGGCTGGTCCCACTGATACATGTCATACACGACGTGCTCTCCTGACGGGTAGCGCTGCCACTGGCCGGGCCATGCGGCCTCAGCTCATCTCCAGGTCGACCGACCGGCCCACGACCGCTCCGATGGTGGAGATGATGTCGTCGAGGACCACGGGCGGGAGGGCGGAGTCCACGGTGAGCACGATCAGCGCGTGCCCGCCGCGGGCGTCCCTGCATACCTGCATGCCGGCGATGTTGATGCCCTCGCTGCCCAGGATCTGCCCCACGACGCCGACGATGCCCGGGCGGTCGGTGTAGGTGAGGAAGACCATGTGCCCGCCCGCCGCGATCTCCATGTCGAAGCCGTTGACCTCGACCAGCTTCTCGATCTGCCGGGGGCCGGTCAGCGTGCCGCTGACCGACACCACCTGCCCGCCCGGCAGTGTGCCGCGCAGGGTGACCAGGTTCCGCCAGTCCGGGCTCTCGCTGTCGGTGACCAGGCTGACCTCGACGTCCCGCTCGCTGGCGAGCAGGGGCGCGTTCACGTAGGTGACGGCTTCGGAGACGATGCCGCCGAAGACGCCCTTGAGCGCGGCCAGCTGCAGCACCCGGACGTCGTGGGCGGCGATCTCGCCGCGCACCTCCACGTCGAGCCTGGCCGCGACGCCGCCCGCTAGCGCGGTGAAGATCCGGCCGAGGTTCTCGGCCAGCGGCAGGCCCGGCTTGACGTCCTCGTGCACGGCACCGCCCTGCACGTTGACCGCGTCGGGCACGAACTCCCCGGACAAGGCCAGCCGGACCGACCTGGCCACCTGGGTGCCGGCCTTCTCCTGCGCCTCGTGGGTGCTGGCACCCAGGTGGGGGGTGGCGACCACGGTCGGGAACGCCAGCAGCGGGCTGTCGGTGCACGGCTCGGTGGCGAACACGTCGATGCCGGCCCCGGCCACCCGGCCGTCCTTGAGCGCCATCGCCAGGGCGTGCTCGTCCACGATGCCGCCCCTGGCGGCGTTGACGATCCGCACGCCGGGCTTGACGAGCCGCAGTTCCCGCTCCCCGATCAGGCCCACGGTCTCGGCGTTGCGGGGCAGGTGCACGCTGATGAAGTCGGCTTCGGCCAGCAGCTCATCCAGGCTGACCATGCGCACGCCGAGCTGGGCCGCGCGCGAGGTGGGCACATAGGGGTCATAGGCGATCACCTGCATGCCGAACGCGGCCAGGCGCTGGGCGACCAGCACCCCGATCCGGCCCAGCCCGAGGATCCCGGCCACCTTCTGGTACAGCTCGGCACCGGTGAACTTGGACCGCTTCCACTCCCCGGCCCTGAGCGAGGCCGCCGCCTGCGGGACGTTGCGCGCGACCGCGAGGAGCAGGCCGACGGCGTGCTCGGCCGCGCTGACGATGTTCGAGCTGGGGGCGTTCACCACCATGACGCCAGCCTTGGTCGCGGCCTCGACGTCGACGTTGTCCAGGCCCACCCCGGCCCGTGCCACCACCCGCAGGTTCGGGGCGTGCGCCAGCGCCTCGGCGTCCATGGTGGTCGCGCTGCGGATGATCACCGCGTCCGCGTCGGCGAGCGCGGGCAGCAGCTGCCCGCGGTCGGCGCCGTTGGTGTGGCGGACCTCGAAGCCGGATTGGAGCTGCTCGATCGCAGCGGGTGACAGTTCTTCGGCGACCAGGACGATAGGTGTCGGCACAGTGCTAGCCCTTCGGGCGGTGATGTCGGTCCCTATAGTCTAGCCAGCTTGTGAAAGCTTTCACGAACTACCTCCGCTCCCGGCGTCCCCCGCTGGCATCCCGGCCTCAGCTGGTCTCGTCCTCGGCCGCCAGCCAGCTCATCAGCGGCCGCAGCTTGGCCCCGACCTGCTCGATCTGCTCGGCGTGCAGAGCCTCACGCCGCTTGAGGAAGTTCGGGCGCCCGCTGTCGAACTCCTCGACCAGCTCCCGGGTGAACGTCCCGTCGCGGACCTCGGACAGGATGCGCCGCATCTCCTCCTTGGACCGCTCGTCGATGAGCCGCGGGCCGCGGGTGTAGCCGCCGTACTCCGCAGTGTCCGACACCGACCAGTACATCTTCGACAGTCCGCCCTCATACATGAGGTCGACGATCAGCTTCATCTCGTGCAGGCACTCGAAGTAGGCCACCTCGGGCTGGTAGCCGGCCTCGACCAGGGTGTCGAACCCGGCCTTGATCAGCTCGGAGACGCCACCGCACAGGACCACCTGCTCGCCGAACAGGTCGGTCTCGGTCTCCTCGGCGAAGGTGGTCGCGAGCGCACCAGCCCGCGTGCCGCCGATCGCCTTGGCGTAGGCGAGGGTGAGCGGCCAGGCGTTCCCGGTCGCGTCCCGCTCGACCGCCACCAGGACCGGCACGCCGCGGCCCTCGGCGAACTGGCGGCGCACCAGGTGGCCGGGTCCCTTGGGCGCGACCATGCACACGTCGACGCCGGCGGGCGGGGTGATGAGCCCGTAGCGGATGTTCAGCCCGTGCGCGAAGAACAGGGCGTCGCCGTCGACCAGGCTCGGCGCGATCGCGTTGGCATACAGCGAGCGCTGCACGTGGTCGGGCGCCAGCACCATGATCAGGTCGGCTTCCTCGCACGCCTGCCCCGGGGTCGTGACCTGCAGCCCCTCACTGGCAGCCTTGTCCCGGCTGGCCGATCCCTCGGGCAGCCCGACCCGGACGTCCACACCGGAGTCGCGCAGCGACAGCGCATGCGCGTGCCCCTGGCTGCCGTACCCGAGCACCGCGACGTGACGCTGCTGGATGACCCCCAGGTCGGCGCGGTCGTCGTAGTAGATGTCTGCCATCGCTCGCCTTTCGCTCACTATGCCTGGCTCACCGTGCTTGCCTTACCATGCCGTGCCCTGCTGCGCCGGGGCCCGCTCGCCCCGGGAACCCCTACTGCCCGGCGCCGGCCGCGGCCCGGTCGAGCGGCCGCAGCGCCCGGTCAGTGATGGACTTGCTGCCGCGGCCGAGCGCCACCATCCCGGACTGCACCAGCTCCTTGATGCCGAACGGCTCCAGCACCCTGATCAGGGCGTCCAGCTTGTCCCGGTTCCCGGTGGCCTCGACCGTCACCGCGTCCTGGGCCACGTCGACCACCTTGGCACGGAACAGTGCCACCGTCTCCAGCACCCGGGACCGGCTCTCCGCGTCCGCCCGCACCTTGACCAGCAGAAGCTCGCGCTGGACCGAGACCGCTGGCTCCAGCTCGACGATCTTCAGGACGTTGATCAGCTTGTTGAGCTGCTTGGTCACCTGCTCCAGCGGGTGGTCCGCGCAGTTGACCACGATCGTCATCCGGGAGATCTCTTCGTGCTCGGTCGGCCCGACGGCCAGTGAGTCGATGTTGAACCCACGGCGCGAGAACAGGCCGGCGGCCCGGACCAGCACGCCCGGCTTGTTCTCCACCAGCACCGACAAGGTGTGCCTGCTCGCGCCCGGATCCTGCTCACGCAGCCGCGGCTGAAGGTTGCTCATTCGGTCACATCCCAGTCTGGCGCCATGTCTCTGGCGACGCTGATGTCATCGTTGCTGGTACCTGCCGCCACCATCGGCCACACCATCGCGTCGCGGTGCACGATGAAGTCGATCACGACCGGCCGGTCGTCGATCTTCATGGCCTCCTCGATCACGGCGTCCACGCCGGCCGCGTCCTCGCACCGCAGCCCCACGCAGCCGTAGGCCTCGGCGAGCTTGACGAAGTCCGGGATCCGGGTGCCCAGTGGCGCCGCCCCGGTCGTGCCGTCCGGCACGGGGCCGGTCCGGTCCAGGTCGGTGTGGGAGTAACGCTGGTTGTAGAACAGCGTCTGCCACTGCCGGACCATGCCGAGATTGCCGTTGTTGATGATGGCGATCTTGACCGGGATTCCCTCCACCGTGCAGGTGGCGAGCTCCTGGTTGGTCATCTGGAAGCAGCCGTCGCCATCGATCGCCCACACCGCCGCGTCGGGGCGGCCCACCTTGGCCCCCATCGCGGCCGGGACCGCGTAGCCCATGGTGCCCAGGCCGCCGGAGTTCAGCCAGTGGCCGGGATGCTCGTGGCTGATGAACTGGGCGGCCCACATCTGGTGCTGGCCCACCCCGGCCACGTAGACCGCGTCCGGGCCGGCCAGCTTCCCGATCCGCTCGATCACGTACTGAGGCGCCAGCGACCCGTCCTCGGGCTGGGAGTACCCCAGCGGATAGGTGTTGCGCCACGCATCCAGCTGTGACCACCAGGCGGCCAGATCGGCCCGGTGCCCGGCCTCCTGCTCGGCCTGGACCGCGGCCAGCAGCTCGGTGATCACCTCGCGGCAGTCGCCGACGATGGGGACGTCCGCGCGCCGGTTCTTGGAGATCTCGGCCGGGTCGATGTCCGCGTGGACGACCGCCGCGCCGGGAGCGAAGCTGTCGAGCTTGCCGGTGACCCGGTCGTCGAACCTGGCGCCCAGTGCCACCAGCAGGTCTGCCTTCTGCAGCGCGCCGACCGCGGCCACCGTGCCGTGCATGCCGGGCATGCCGAGGTTCTGCGGGTGGCTGCTGGGGAACCCGCCCCGCGCCATCAGCGTGGTGACCACCGGCATGCCGGTGAGCTCGGCCAGGGCCAGCAGCTCCTTGCTCGCTGCGGCCTTGATCACCCCGCCGCCCACGTACAGGACCGGGCGCTGCGCCGCCGCCATCATCCTGGCCGCTTCCCGCACCTGCCGGGAGTGCGGCCTGGTCACCGGGTGGTAGCCGGGCAGGTCGAACGGCACCGGCCAGCGGAAGGTGGTCTTGGCCTGCAGGGCGTCCTTGGCGATGTCCACCAGGACCGGCCCTGGCCGCCCGGTCGAGGCCACATGGAATGCCTCCGCGAGGGTCCTGGCAATGTCGTCGGCGTCGGTGACCAGGAAGTTGTGCTTGGTGATCGGCAGGGTGATCCCGGCGATGTCGGCTTCCTGGAACCCGTCCGTGCCGATCAGCGCGGAGGGCACCTGGCCGGTGATCGCCACCACCGGGACCGAGTCCATGTAGGCGTCCGCCAGCGGCGTGACGAGGTTTGTCGCGCCCGGGCCGGAGGTGGCCATGCACACCCCCGGGCGCCCGGTGACCTGCGCGTAGCCGACCGCAGCATGGCCAGCGCCCTGCTCGTGCCGGACCAGGATGTGCCGCACGGCACGCGAGTCGAACAGCGGGTCGTAGGCGGGCAGGATCGCCCCGCCGGGAATGCCGAAAACGACATCGACCCCGAGCCGCTCCAGCGCGGCGACCAGCGCCTGGGCGCCGGTGATCTGCACCGGTGCGGTGGGGGAGGGCTCGGCGCCCGGCGCGGCCGGCCGGTCTGGCCGTGGCCCCGGCGCCGCTTCCCGTGCCGCAGCCCGGGCGGCGAGGTCACGCGGTGATGGCCCGTGACCCTGGCGCTCCGCCCCCGCCGGCCCGGCCCGTGGGCCGCCTGTCGTGGTGGTCTGGTCAGTCATCGGAGGCTTCCTCATCTACTGTCCGTAACGGCGGCTGGCAACAAAAAACCCTCCGTGCCGCCAGGGCAGTCGGAGGGAGGCGCGCGAGCGGCTGGTCAGCGGCTCACGCGCCTGGAAAGTACGAGAATTCGGCCGGATGGCACGTACTCCACTGTGGCCTACGGTGCGCGCTCCGTCAACTTGAGAGCATTTTCGTCTCGGCATCTGAGACACCTTCGGCCCGTCAGCGGACGGCCTGGGGCTGGCCGCTGACCCCGGCCGGGCCGGTGCCGCCGCCCGCCGCGTCCGCGCCGTCACCGGCGCCGGCGAGAGTGCCCGGCCCGGCGGTGTCGTCGGCACCGAGGATCTCCACCTGGCCGCCACCCCGCTCCTTGGCCCGTGACATCGCGACGTCCGCCTTGCGCCAGATGTGCCCCACCGGGCCCGCGCCCGCGAGCGCGACCCCCACGCTGGCGGTGAGGCTCACGTCGTGGTCACCAGCCCGGAACGCAGGTGAGGCGACGCCGCGCGCCAGCCGTTCGGCGATGTCGACGACCTCCTCCGCGCTGACCGCGCCCTCGATCAGCACCGCGAACTCGTCGCCGCCCCAGCGTGCCACCGTGTCCTGCGGCGGGACCGCGGCCCGCAGCCTGCGGCCGACCTGGGCGAGCAGCAGGTCCCCGGCACTGTGACCGGCGGCCGCGTTCACCGCCGTAAAGCGATCCAGGTCGAGCAGGACCACCCCGGCGATGACCGGATGCGCGGGCGGGGTCTCCCCCGGTAGCGGCGGGCCGCCCGCCACCGCTGCCTCCCGCGCACGCTGCTCGACGTAGGCCCGGTTGGGCAGCCCGGTCAGCCCGTCGTGGAACGTCAGGTGGGTGACCTGGCGGCGCAGCGCCACCTGGGCACTCATGTCACGAGCGGTGACCAGCAGCTGGATCGGGCCGCAGGGCTCGCGGTGACGGGACACCGTGGACTCCACGTGCCGCCAGGTGCCATCGGCTGCCCGCACCCGGCACGGATACCGGCCCACCCGGTCGGCGACGTCGGTCACCGCCCGGCGGACCGCCCGGGTGCCGCCGGCCCGGTCCTCGGGGTGGAGCAGATCAGCCAGCGGCGTGCCCTGCAGCCCGTCCGGCGTGTACCCGTATCCGGACACCGCCCGGCTCGCATACCTGATCACCCCGCCCAGGTCACAGAGCAGGACGACGTCGCTGGTCCGGTCGGCCAGCTCACGGAGCTGCTGGCGGGACTCGCGCCAGATCCACGCCGCGGAGCTCTCCCGCCGGACCAGCCCGAGTGCGCGCAGCGACAGCACCAGGACTGTGGTCCCGGCGACGATGGCCACCACCGGCCGGTCCACGCTCTCACCCGCCAGCGCCCACAAGATGAGGACCACAGCGGCCACCGCGGCGCAGGCAGCCGCCGCGATCGTGGCGATGGTGGGTACCGCGGGAGACGGGCCGCCCGGCGTCCCCGTATCGCGGCCACCAGGCCCAGCGGCGTCCCGCCGCCCGGCCGCACCGGCTTCCCGGCCGCTGGCCAGCACCTTGTCCCGCAGCCGGGCGCTGGCCGGCCACATGCCGCCGGACCATGGCGCGCACGCGAGCAGGACCAGCCCAGCCGCCAGGACCAGCAACGCGAGCAGCCCAGGCGGCTGGCCGACGGTGCGTGCCCCGACGGCCAGCGCATCGCCCAGGGCGATGACCAGCACGCAAAGGTAAGGGAGCGCACCGCGCCGGCCGGCCGCAGCGGCCAGCGGCAGCCCTGCCCCGAGCAGCGCCAGATCCGCCAGCGGATGGACCAGCTCCACGGTGAAGGTGCCCGGCCCCGCGCCGGACCGCATGAACACGGAGCGGAAGACGATGACCCAGCAGATCAGGAAGAGCGCGGACGCCAGGACGTACCCGTCCGCCAGCCGCGCTGCGACCCTGCCCCCGCCGCTCACCTGCCGGGGCGGCAGCGGCCCGGTGGCCGCCCGCCATCTGGCGGCCGCCAGCCGGACCAGGCCAGCCGCCATGACCAGCAGGGCGAGCAGCGCGGGCAGGTCACCGAAGGTGAGCGGGACAGCCGCCGCGCCGGCCGGGGCCGGCAGCGCCTGGCCCACGACGGCACCCGCCCCCCACAGCGCCGCCGCGAACGCGAACCAGCGGTAGGCACGCCGGACCGGCCCGGTGTGGTGCTCCGCGCCCCACCAGAGGCTGACAGCCGCACCGACCGCAGCGAGAGTCGCTGCCGCCGTCCCGACCTGCGAGGCCAGGCTCATCGCGGATCACCCGATGCTTGCAGGCGCACCGAGTCTCCTTCCACGCGTCCGCTCGCAAGAAATGGCTGACCCGGCTTGCCTTGTGGGCGCTGCCTCGGCGGTCAGTGATCGGGCCATGGCCCGCAGTTACCCAAACTAGGGACCGAGCACCACCTGGTCCAGGGCGCCATCGCCCTATCAGGCAGCAACACGAGGTCACGGTGATGCCCACTGTAGGTCCCGTAGGTCACACTTCGATTGAGGAAGGGCGTCCACCGTGCGACAACTACGGACGGTCGGCTAGTACTCCCCGGTAATAACGTTCTGCAATCGCTGGCCTTCCGCGTAGCGCTTCGCCTGGGCACGGACGAAGGCCAGCATGCGGGACGTGGAAAACGCGGTCGAGGCGGCCACGTGCGGGGTGATGAGCAGGCCCGGGCACTCCCAGAGCGGATGCCCGGGGGCCAGCGGCTCGGGGTCGGTCACGTCGAGCACGGCGCGCAGCCGGCCCCGCCGCAGTTCGGCGGCCAGCGCACCGGTCACCACCAGGGAGCCCCGGGCCGCGTTCACCAGCAGCGCGCCGTCCTTCATCCGGGCCAGGAAGGCCGCGTCGACCATGCCGATCGTCTCCGGTGTCACCGGGGCCAGCACGACCACCACGTCCGCGCCGGGCAGCAGGGCCGCGAGCTCGCTCACCGGCGCCACCCCGTCGCGTGCCTGCCTGGCCACCCGGTGCACCGTCACCTCGAAGCCGGCCAGCCGTTGTTCCACCGCACGCCCGATCGAGCCGTACCCGACGATCAGCACCGACCTGCCCGCGAGGGAGTCGGTGAACCGGTAGCTCCACCGCCGGGCCGCCTGCTCCAGCGCGAAATACGGCAGGTCCCTGACGGCCGCGAGGATCGTGGCCACCACCCATTCCGCGGTGCTCGCGTCATGCACGCCGCGGGCATTGCACAGCGTCACGCCGGGCGGCATGTACGGCAGCAGCCGGTCGACCCCGGCGGTCAGCGTCTGCACCACCCGCAGCCGCGGCAGCTGCCCGACCGCCTCGATGGCGGGCAGGGCAGGAAAGAAGGGCGGGACGTAGAACTCCACCTCATCCGCGCCGGCCGGCAGCGGCCCGCCATCGGGGGCGGCCACCTGCACCGTCGCGCCAGGCACATCCGCCAGCGCCGCCGCGACCTCCGGTACCGGCACCCAGAAAAGCACCACTCACCCGCCCGTTCCGGCTTCCTCATCCGCTCCCCGCCACCCATGCGGGCGGAGGACGACAAGCGAGGGTAGCGTTCGGCGTGTGAGCGAGCCACCGCAGCCGCGGATCGAGTTCGAGTCGCACGCCGATCCGGCGCTGGAGGCCGGGGCGTACGCGAACGGGCTGGCGATCTGGCACACCCTGCACGAGTTCACCTTCGACTTCTTCGTGAGCAGCCAGCCGCCGCAGGAGGCCCGCACCCCGGAGGGGGAACTGGTCATCCGCGCCCCGCACCGGCTGGTAGCGCGGGTCCGGATCCCGCCGACGTCGGTGTTCGACATCATCCGGACCATCAACGAGAACCTCACCATGTACGAGCGCAAGTTCGGCCAGATCCGCACCCCCGGCGCCGACATGCCGCTCTACCCGCCCGAAGACCCGGGCGGACAGGAGCCGGGCCCGGCCAGCTGAGCCCGGCAACAGGCCGCGCCGCCGCCCGCAGGACCAAGGACCCGGCTGCCTGGCCGGACCGCAGCCGGAGCAGTGGGCGGGTCAACCCGACGGCTCGCCGGAAGTAGTCCCGATCCCACCTCGCGGTGCGCCACTCAGCAACGTCAGAGCAGCTCACGGAGCTTTTCGGGGGTCAACCCGGCGGCCCTCAATATCGACGCAAGCGTGCCGGGCCGGACCTCATCATGCAGCGGCACGATCACCGTGCGAGAGCCGTCACGGAGCTTGCAGTGGCTTCCTCTCGTCCTGATGACTTCGAAGCCAGCCTTCTGTAACGCGCGCACGACGCGGGTACCAGATACAGCCGGAAGCCGCTTGGGGCTCACGCGGAGAGCCGGATCTCGACCGGGGCGACGATCGGCTCAGGCGCGTCGGGCGCTGGCTCGTCCTCGAAGTACAGCTCAAGCGCTTCCCGCAAGTTGGCCAGGGCCTCGTCAATGGTCCGCCCTTGACTTGCTACCTCGACGTCAAGGCACCGTGCTACGTACCAGTCGCCATCCTGGGTGATTGCGGCAGTCAGCCTGACAGTCCGGCTCATGCCTGAAGCCTACCCACTCGAAGCCAGGCTCGCCCCGATCCAGAGTCCCTGGACAGCACCTGATCGCCGCGCCGGGCACTGGAGCGATCATGCTGCCCATGGCGCGTGTCCGCAGCTCTCACCGAACACGGCCGTTGGCGCTAGCCAGGGAAGAGCTGGTTCCGGCGCATGAGGTCACCGACCGTGTGCAGCTTGTCCCTGACGACCCGCCGACTGGCCTCGTCCACTACGCCGATTACGGTCATGCCACGCTCCATTGACACCACTCGAACGATGGATACATCAAGGTCGTCACGGTCAAGCAGGTCCGGGCTGTGGCTCGTTACCACCACTTGCACATGCTGACTGGCCTCGGTGAAGGCGTCGAACAGAACACCAGCGGCGGCGGGATGCAAGGCGATCTCGGGCTCCTCGATGCCAACCAACGGGATCCGGTCGTGAAGCGCCGACGGCTGGGCAACAGCAGCCAGGGCAGCGACGAACCGCAGCGTTCCATCTGACATGTCATCAAGGCCGCTCATCGTTCGCGCCCTTACCGTCACATACCGATCAACGAGGTCTCGCTCCACGCCGACCAGGTCCGGCTCCACTGCCCGCACATATGCGTCGAACCGATCCTTGAGGGGCGTTCCCTGCCTCTCGATGGCTTCCACCACGTCACCGAGATTTTCGCCCCGAGGTCCAAGAGTGACACCGGTTGCCGGTGCATGAGGCCGACGCAGTGTCTCAGTGTCGAAGTTGTAGAACCGCATCCCCCGCAAGCCAACGGACAGTTGCACAAAACTTGCTGGCAGGCCAGCCTCCTGCAGGTAGAGGCGGTCAGGAGCTACGCTCTCCTGGTTCAGGAGCCAGGAAGCTCGCACTGTTCCTCGGTCGACCTCGAAGCGTTCGATGCCACCAGGCCGATCGAGAATGCACTCCTCGCGCAGGACCTCGAAAGAACCGTCTCCAGATCGTTCGGAGCGCGCTATCTCGACCTCATAGCTGCCTCGTTCCTCGCGCTCGCGGTCTGCGCCACCTGGAATCCTGAACTCGATCGCTATGCTCAGCGAGTCGGCAGGCTCGGGAACCCGCCGCATGATCTGGGTAAGCCCGCCGCGATAAGCTATGGCTTCCCCGAGCGTCGTCGCCACTGCCTGGCCGAGGAAAGCCAAGGCGTCTAGGAAGTTGCTCTTGCCGCTGCCGTTAAGCCCGACGAGCACCGCCAGCGAGCCAAGCGGAACGTCACACTCGGCGATGCTCTTGTAGTCCTTCAGGCGCACGCGGCTGATGAACGGCACCGGCCGCCTCAACAAGCGCTCCAGAAACAGGCTTCTTGCCCGGGACGCGTCGGCCTGGCCACGGGTGGCCTTCATCACCGCGCCCACCAGTGCCCCGGCCGCGGCGACCTTGCCGTCGCGTACTTTCTGCGCCGCGTCGGGGTTGGCGGCGATCGCCTCGTCCACCGCTGCCGTGAGTGCGCCCTCGTCGCTGACGATAGCGAGGCCCCGGCCAGCCACCACCTCGTCCGGCGTGCCCTCCCCGGCCACCACGCCCTCGATCACCTGCCGGGCGAGCTTGTCGTTGAGCGCACCGGACGCCACCAGCGCGGACACCCGCGCCACATCGGCCGGGGTGATCGGCAGATCCGCCAGGTCGGTACCGGACTCGTTGGCCCGCCGGGCGAGCTCCCCGAGCCACCATTTGCGCGCGTCTGCGGGCGAGGCCCCGGCGGCCACCGTCTGCTCGACCAGATCCACCGCGCCAGCGTTGCGCAGCGCCGCGAAGTCGAGGTCAGACAGGCCCCAGTCGGCCATCAGCCGCGCACGCCAGGCAGCGGGAAGCTCGGGCAGCGTGGCGCGGATCTGCTCCACCCATTCCCGGGACGGGGCGACCGGCACCAGGTCCGGTTCGGGGAAGTACCGGTAGTCCTGCGCCTCCTCCTTGCTGCGCCCCGCCGTGGTGGTCCCGCTGTCCTCGTGGAAGTGGCGGGTCTCCTGCACGATCCGCTCTCCGGCGTCGAGCACCGCCGCCTGCCGCTCGATCTCGAACCGCACCGCCCGCTCCACCGAGCGCAGCGAGTTGACGTTCTTGGTCTCGGTCCGGGTCCCCCACCGCCCCGACCCGCGCGGCGACAGCGAGGTGTTGACGTCGCAGCGAAGCGACCCCTCCTCCATCCGGACGTCCGACACTCCCAGTGCCCGCATCAGGTCGCGCAGTTCGGTCACGTAGGTGCGGGCCACGTCCGGCGCCAGCGCACCGGTGCCCTCGATCGGCCTGGTCACGATCTCCACCAGTGCGATGCCGGCCCGGTTGTAGTCCACCAGCGAGTAGTCCGCGCCATGAATCCGGCCGGTCGCACCGCCCACGTGCAGCGACTTGCCGGTGTCCTCCTCGAGGTGGACCCGCTCGATGCCGACCCGCACCTGCCGCGCGCCACCGCCCGGCTCGTCTACGGCGATGTCGAGCCAGCCGTCGACGCACAGCGGCTCGTCGTACTGGGAGATCTGGAAGTTCTTCGGCATGTCCGGATAGAAGTAGTTCTTCCGGGCGAAACGGCACCAGTCAGCGATCGTGCAGTTCAGCGCAAGCCCGATCCGGATTGTGTACTCGATGGCGGCGCGGCTGGCTACCGGCAGCGAGCCCGGCAGCCCCAGGCACACCGGGCAGACGAAGGTGTTGGGCTCGCCGCCGAACCGCGCCGGGCAGCCGCAGAACATCTTCGTCGCCGTGCCCAGCTCGACGTGGGTCTCCAGGCCGATCACCGGCTCGTACCGGGTCAGCGCCTCGTCGTAGGGGACCAGTTCCGCCCGGCGAGTCATCACGCCAGCCCTTTCGCGTCGTCCAGCAGCGGATGGCCACGCCTGGTGTCCAGGGCAGCCTCGACCGCGGCCCCGACCCGGTAGGCCCGGTCGTCGGCCAGCACCGGTGCCATGATCTGCAGCCCGACCGGCAGGCTGTCCTCGGGCGCCAGCCCGCACGGCACCGACAGCGCGGCGTTGCCGGCCAGGTTCGACGGGATCGTGCACAGGTCGGCGAGGTACATCGCCATCGGGTCGTCCACCCGCTCCCCGATCGGGAACGCGGTGGTCGGCGTGGTCGGCGACACCAGCACGTCAACCTGCTCGAACGCCGCCTCGAAGTCCCGGGTGATGAGGGTGCGGACCTGCTGCGCCTTGCCGTAGTAGGCGTCGTAGTAACCACTGGACAGGGCATAGGTGCCGAGCATGATCCGGCGCTTGACCTCGGCGCCGAACCCGCGCGCCCGGGTCAGCGACATCACCTCTTCGGCGCTGGCGCTGCCGTCGTCACCCACCCGCAGGCCGTAGCGCATCGCGTCGAACCTGGCCAGGTTGGACGAGCATTCGCTGGGCGCGATCAGGTAGTAGGCGGGCAGGGCGTAGCTGAAGTGCGGGCAGGAGACCTCGACCACCTTGGCGCCGAGCGACTCCAGCAGTTCCACCGCCTCGGCGAACCGGGCCAGCACCCCGCTCTGGTAGCCCTCCCCGGCGAGTTCGGGGACTACGCCGATGGTGAGCCCGCTGACATCGGCCTGCCGGGCAGCGGCCACGACCGGCGGCACCGGCGCGTCCACCGACGTCGCATCGCAGGGGTCGTGCCCGGATATGACCTCGTGCAGCAGCGCCGCGTCCAGCACGGTGCGGGCCAGCGGGCCCGGGGTGTCCAGGGACGAGGCGAAGGCCACCAGCCCGTACCGGGACGAGCCGCCGTAGGTCGGCTTGACCCCGACCAGCCCGCAAACCGCGGCCGGCTGGCGGATCGACCCGCCGGTGTCGGTGCCGATGGCCAGCGGCGCCTGGAACGCGGCCACCGCGGCCGCCGACCCGCCGGACGAGCCGCCCGGCACCCGGGTCAGGTCCCACGGGTTGTGCGAGGGGCCGAACGCCGAGCTCTCCGTGGACGATCCCATCGCGAACTCGTCCATGTTGGTCTTGCCGAGGATCACCACCCCGGCCTGCCGGAGCCGCCCGGTGATCGTCGCGTCGTACGGCGGCTGCCAGCCGGCCAGGATGGCCGAGCCGCAGGTGGTCGGCATGTCGGTGGTGGTGAAGACGTCCTTGAGTGCCAGCGGCACGCCGGCCAGCGGGCCGAGTGCCTCACCGGCTGCCCGCCGCTCGTCGACCGCCCGCGCGGCCCGGCGGGCCTCGTCCGCGGCGACATGCAGGAAGGCATGCACCTGCGGGTCCACCTCGCCGATCCTGGCCAGGTGGGCGTCGGTGACCTCCAGCGCCGACACCTCGCCAGCGGCGATCGCGGCCGCGATCCCGGCCGCGCTCATCCGGGTCAGCTCACCCGCCATGGTCAGTCCTCCGCCAGGATGCGCGGGACCCGGAACCGCTGCTGTTCCACCGCGGGCGCCTGGTCCAGCGCCTTCTCCGCTCCCAGGCACGGCACCACGACGTCGTCGCGGAACACGTTGACCAGCGGCACAGCGTGTGAGGTCGGCGGGATGCCCTCGGCGGCGACCTCCTGCACACGCGCCACGGCGGAGATGATCACATCGAGCTGCGCGGCCAGGTGGTCCAGTTCCTCGTCGGCCAGGGCCAGGCGGGACAGCCGGGCCAGGTGGGCGACATCGTCACGCGCGATCGGCATGGTTGTCATCCTAGGGGCGGGGTCCTGCCGCCGCCGACGGGTTAACGGCCCGCCACGGGGCTACCGGTCGAGCACGCCGCTGGGCGGCACCGGGGAAGGCTGCCGCCGGGCGCCGGGCTGACGGGCGGTGGGCTCGCGGGCAGTCACCTGGCCGGCAGTCGCCTGACGAGTACCAGCCTGACGCGCACCCGCCTTCCGGGCACTGGGCTGGCGCGCCCGCGGCGGGTGCGCGCCGTCCCGCGGTGAGCCCGTCCCCGTGGCGGGCCGCATGTGGTCGGTGAGCCAGGTGGTGGCGGCCGCCGGGTCCAGCGGGCCGCTGTAGTAGCTGCCCTGGCCGGCGTCACAGCCCATGGCGGCCAGGGCCGCCGCCACCTCGTCCGATTCCACCCCCTCGGCCACTGACCGGATGCCCAGCGCCCGTACCAGGTCCACCAGCGACCGGACGATCAGCTCGTGGTCCGGGCCGTCGAGTAGCCGGGTGATGAAGGAGGCGTCGATCTTGATCTCGCTCACCTGCAGGCGCTTGAGCCTGACCAGCGAGGAGTAGCCGGTGCCGAAACTGTCGATGCTGAGCGGAACGCCCAGTGCGGCCAGGGCGGCCACGTTCCCCGCGGCGTGCGCGGGATCGTGCGCCAGCACCCGCTCGTCGATCTCCAGCATGAGCTCGCCGGGCGGCAGGCCGTGCCGGCGCAGCCCGCGCTCGATCGTGTCCGCGAGCCCGGTGTCGAGCAGGTCGCGGGCCGACAGGTTGACCGACACCTGTACCAGCAGCCCGGCCCGCCGCCACCTGGCCACCTGGGTCAGCGCGGCGTTGATGACGAACGCGGTGACGTCCTGCATCAGGTACGACTGCTCGGCCACGCCGATGAAGTCGGCGGGCATGAGCATGCCCCGCCGGGGATGCCGCCAGCGGAGCAGGGCTTCGATCCCGGCGACCCGGCCGTCGGCGAGGAACACCTTGGGCAGGAAGTGCAGTTCCAGTTCACCGCGGTCGATGCCGCGCCGCAGGTCACCCAGGAGTGACAGCCGGTCCGGGGAGTTCCGGTCGGCTTCGCTGGCGTAGTTTTCGACCCCGCTGCGGCGCTCCTTCGCGAGGTACATCGCCACGTCGGCGCGCTGCAGCAGCACCTCCACCGCGGTCGCGTCGTCCGGGTAGAGCGCGATGCCGACGCTGGCCTCGATCTCGAACGACAGGCCCTCCAGCCGGATCGGCTCGGCCAGCGCGGCGCGCAGCCGCGCGGCCACCTCCCTGGCCACGCCCGCCTCCCGCACCGACGGCAGCAGCACGGCGAACTCGTCCCCGCCCAGCCGGGCGACCAGGTCGCCGGGGCGCACGCTGTGCGCGAGCCGGTGGGCGACCACCCGCAGCAGGGCGTCGCCGACCGGGTGCCCGAGTGTGTCGTTGACCTCCTTGAAGCGGTCCAGGTCCAGCAGCAGGAACCCGGCCCGGCTGCCCGACCTGGCCGCTTCCTGCAGCGCGCTGGCGGTCTGGCTGAACAGCAGGCTGCGGTTGGGCAGCCCGGTCAGGTCGTCGTGGTGGGCCTCGTGCTCGCGCTGGAGCGAGGTCACCGAGCTGGCGTAGATGGCGATCAGCGGGAGCAGGAACAGCAGCACGAGCAGCACCGACCGGCCCATGACGACCACGACGAGCGGCGCCGCGGAGAGCAGGACGAGATTGACGAACCCCTGGTAGGGCAGTGCCGCGCGGAGCGTCGCCGGGACCGCGGCCCGCGAGTGCAGCGCCCCCGCGACGCCGACCAGGACGAAGTTGACGGCGAAGTAGGACAGGCCCGCCAGCGCCACCGCGGGCAGCTGCCCGCCGCCGAGCGTCCACCACGGCGTCAGCGGCCGGGGCTGTATCCCGGCCGCTGACAGGACCAGCCCGGCAGCGCCCAGGCTCAGCGTGAACTGCGCGATGTTGAACGCGGTGCGGAGCACCGCGCGGCGCCGGGCCACCGCGGCGATCAGCGTGACGACCGCGCGCAGCAGCGCCGCCACCGGGAAGCCCCAGTACAGCAGCGCGGCGAAGCAGAAGGTGACGGCGGCGGTGCCGGAGTCAGGGCGTGACTTGCCCGGGGTCACGATCGGCCGCAGCTCGCCCAGCAGGGCCAGGCCCGCGATGACCCACAGCAGCGGCTGGCTCAGCAGCTGGGGCAGCCCGCTCACGGACGGGTGCACCATCGCCACCGCCAGCACGCTGGCGCCCAGGGTGATGACCGAGGCCATGTACAGCCATAGCGGAGAGCCGATCTTCGGACAGATGTCCCGTGAGTCGTTCGGGTCCCTCATTGCGTCCTCGTGCCTGCCAGCAGCGCTTGGAAGCGCGCCGCCCCAGGAGAAGAGTAAGGCGAAAACCATACTTCGCGAAGCCACTTGCATACTATCCGTTACAAGGCTTTGATCCCTAGGCGCATGAGCCCAGGTCAGGGCCATTCACCCGCGACACGCCGGGGGAGCTTCCGGCCGGGATCACCCGTCCGCGGGCACCGCCGCCGCGGCGGCCGCCGCAGGCCCCTCCGCCAGCAGGACCCGCAGCCCGGCCTCGTCCAGGACCGGCACCCCGAGCGCGACCGCCTTGTCGTACTTGGAGCCGGGGTTCTCGCCCGCCACCACGAAGTCGGTCTTCTTCGACACCGACGACGCGGCCTTGGCCCCCAGCTCGGTCACCGCCTCGGTGGCCTCGTCCCGGGTGAACCCCGGCAGCGTGCCGGTGATGACCACCGTGACCCCGGCCAGCGGCCGCCCGCCGCCCGGCTCCGGCCCGGCCCCGTCCGTGCCGTCCGCCCCCGTGCCGTCCGCCCCCGTGCCGCCCGCCCCCGTGCCGCCCGCCCACGCGCCGGCCCGGGCGGTCCCGAACTGCACCCCGGCGGCCCGCCACTTGTCCACGATCGCCACATGCCAGTCCACGCTGAACCAGTCGATCACCGAGGCGGCGATCGTCGGCCCGACCCCGTCCACGGCGGCCAGCCGCTCGGCCGGCGCGGCGGCGATCGCGTCCAGCGAGCCGAACTCGGCTGCCAGCGCTCTCGCCGCGGTCGGCCCGACGTGCCGGATCGACAGCGCGACCAGGATCCGCCACAGCGGCCGGCTCCGCGCCTCCTCCAGGTTGCGCAGCAGCTTGCCCGCGTTGACGGTCAGGCCACCCTGCTTGTTGACGAAGAACGAGCAGGTGGCGAGCTTGTCGGCGGTCAGCGAGAACAGGTCGCCCTCGTCGGCGATCAGCCCGCGCTCCAGCAGCGCCACCACCGCCTCGTAGCCGAGCACCTCGATGTCGAAGGCACCCCGGCCCGCGAGATGGAACAGCCGCTCGCGCAGCTGCGCCGGGCAGGACGCGGTGTTCGGGCAGCGCCAGTCGACCTCGCCCTCCTCCCGGACCAGGGTGGTCCCGCAGGCGGGGCACTGCGTGGGGAACTCGAAGGCCCGCTCGGTCCCGTCACGCAGGTCCACCACCGGCCCGACCACCTCCGGGATGACGTCCCCGGCTTTGCGCAGCACGACCATGTCGCCGATGAGCACGCCCTTGCGCGCGACCTCGTCGGCATTGTGCAGGGTGGCCCTGTCCACCGTGGACCCGCTGACGTGAGCCGGCTCCATCACCGCGAACGGGGTGACCCGCCCGGTCCGGCCGACGTTGACACCGATGTCGAGCAGCCGGGTCGTCACCTCCTCCGGCGGGTACTTGAAGGCGATGGCCCACCGTGGTGCCCGGCTGGTCGCCCCCAGCTGGCGCTGCACAGCCAGCTGGTCGAGCTTGACCACGACGCCGTCGATCTGGTACGGCGGGTCGTGCCGGTGCTCGCCGTAGTAGGCGATGTACTCACGCACCCCGTCGAGGTCGTCCACCACCTTGACCAGGTCGCTGACCGGCAGCCCCCACGCCCGCATCCGCTCGTACCAGCCCGACTGGGTGACCGGGACGCCCTCAGCCACGGCCGGCGAGTCGGGCGCCGGAGCCCCGCTCGCCCCCGCGTCGGTGCCCGGCACGGCCAGCCCGTGCACGATCATGGACAGCGCGCGGGTCGCGGTGACCCGGGGGTCCTTCTGCCGCAGCGACCCGGCGGCGGCGTTGCGCGGGTTGGCGAACGGAGGTCGGCCCGCGTCCTCCAGCCGCTCGTTCAGGTCGCGGAACGCCGCCGCTGGCAGGAACACCTCGCCCCGGACCTCCAGCGTCTCCGGCACGTCGGGCCCGGTCAGCCGCATCGGCACCGCGGCGATCGTGCGGATGTTCGGGGTGACGTCCTCCCCGGTGACGCCGTCACCGCGGGTCGCCCCGCGCACCAGCGCCCCGTTCCGGTAGACCAGCGCGATCGCCAGCCCGTCGATCTTCACCTCGCACAGGTACGGCCCGGTCCCGCCGAGCCGCTCCACCCGCGCACCCCACGCCGCCAGCTCCTCCTCCGAGAACGCGTTGTCCAGGCTGAGCAGCCGCTCCAGATGCTCGACCGGGGAGAACAGCGTCGAGATCCCGCCGCTGACCCGCTGGGTCGGGGAGTCCGGTGTGCGCAGCTCCGGGTACCGCTCCTCCAGCGCCCGCAGCTCGCGCATGAGCGCGTCGTATTCGGCGTCGGAGACGACCGGCGAGTCCAGCACGTAGTACCGGTGGTCGTTCTCGGTGATCTCCACGCTCAGCTGCGCATGCCGCTGACGGGCGGCACCGCTGCCGTCGGCCACGCCCGTCATCGCCCCTCCTCGATCAGCTCGGGCAGCAGCCGGGCCGCCTCCCGGCAGTGCGCCAGGGCCTCGCGCGCATACCCGGGTGGCGCGCCCGCCAGCCCGCAGGCCGGGGTGATCACGGCCTGCGCCGCCGCCCCCGCCGGTCCCGCGGCCGGGGCGGCGGGCCAGCCCATGCGGCTCCACAGGGTGACCACCCGGCGTGCCGTCTCGGCCGGGCCGGGCAGTGGCCCCGTGGCAGCACGTTCGGCGGAATGGGTGGGGGTGGCGGGGACTACGCCGGCCATGACCGCGAGGCCAGCCTCGACGGCCTCGGCCAGGTCTTCGGACTCCCCGCGCCGTAGCAGGCTCAGGTCGAAACTGACCCCGCCCGCCCCCGCACTCCTGATGATGCCGAACGCAACGCCCGGCGCACAGCAATGCACGATCGTGACGGCTGGCGGGGCCGGGATCACCGCCCGCAGCCCGGCCTCGGCGTCGGCTGGGTCCGGGGCGGGCAGGCGGTTGAGCCCGCTGGCGGTCGGCACGCCGCCCGCCAGCACCAGGGGCAGCGCCGGCTCGTCGAGCTGGAGCACCACCCGGGCGCCGGGAAGGCGCTTGCGCACCTCGCCCAGGTGGGCACGCACGCCCTCCGCCAGCGACGCGGTGAGGTCGGCCACCGCCCCGGGGTCGGCGAGGGTGGGGTTCTGGCTGCGGGCGAGCTCGATCGTGGCCGCCAGCGTCCAGGGCCCGCAGACCTGGATCTTCAGTGGCCCCTGGTAGTCCCCGGCTGTCTCCGCCAGCGCGTCGAGGTCGCTGGACAGCAGGCCGCGTGCCCGGCTCACGTCACGCCCTGGCCGGGCGGCGAACCGCCAGCCGCTCGCCGTGGTCTCCACCGGCAGGTCCACCAGCAG
>DATKRG010000168.1:0-14187 GCA_035532275.1 Streptosporangiaceae bacterium
CTGCCGGTAGGCCCGCTCACCCATGCTGATGCTGAGAGTCTTCACAGACATGCCCACAAGATTATTGGTGACAGCCCGGTGATGTGGGCGTCCGGGGGGAATGGATCGAACGACCGGGATGCCAGGATTGGCGGCCGGGAAGAGGAGGTTCCACGTGATGGGCGGACCCGGAAGCGGCCAGGGGCCAGACATCATGGGCGGCCCCGAGCCCGATGAGCAGGGCACCGACCTGATGGGCGGTGGTGAGCCCGACGAGCAGGGCACCGACGTGATGGGCGGTGGTGAGCCCGATGAGCAGGGCACCGACCTGATGGGCGGTGGTGAGCCCGATGAGCAGGGCACCGACCTGATGGGCGGTGGTGAGCCCGATGAGCAGGGCACCGACCTGATGGGCGGGTCCTAGCGGTACCAGCACGGCGGCGGCCGTTTCTTCCCGGCGGGTGGTGAATGATGTGAGCTAACTGTGGCTCACCAGCAGGAGACGGCATGGAGTTCGAGGACACCGCCACCCAGCAGGCGCTGCGCAAGGCCGTCGCCGGCATCGCCACCGGCTTCGGTGCCGCCTACTACGCCGCCCGGGCGCACGCCGGCCAGCCGTGCAGCGAACTGTGGCAGGCACTCGGGGACGCCGGCTACCTCGGCGTCAACCTGCCGGAGGAGTACGGCGGCGGCGGGGCAGGGCTGACCGAGCTGGCGATCGTGTGCGAGGAACTGGCCGCGCAGGGCTGCCCGCTGCTGCTCGTGCTAGTCTCCAGCGGCGTCTGCGGCGAGATACTCACCCGGTACGGCAGCCCGGAGCAGAAGCAGCGCTGGCTGCCGGGGCTGGCCAGCGGGCGCGGCACGCTCGTGTTCGCGATCACCGAGCCGGACGCCGGCTCCAACACCCACCGGCTGTCCACCACCGCCCGGCCCGACGGTGACGGGTGGCGGCTGACCGGGACCAAGTACTACATCTCCGGGGTGGACCAGGCGGACGCGATCCTGGTGGTGGCCCGCACCGGCACCGACGAGCAGACCGGCCAGGGACGGCTGTCCCTGTTCCTGGTCCCGGTTGGGGCACCCGGGCTGACCGCCCAGCCACTGCCGGTGGACGCGATGCTGCCCGAGGGCCAGTTCACGCTGTTCTTCGACGAAGTCCTGGTCGGCCCGGAGGCGCTGGTCGGCGCCGAGGGCGAGGGCTTCGCCCAGGTCTTCCACGGGCTCAACCCGGAGCGGGTCACCGCGGCGGCGGCCGGCGTGGGGATCGCCCGCTACGCGCTCGGCCGGGCCGCGCAGTACGCACGGACCCGGGCGGTCTGGGGTGCCCCGCTGGGCACCCACCAGGGCGTGGCACACCCGCTGGCCAAGGCCAAGATCGAGACCGAGCTGGCCGCGCTGATGACCCGCAAGGCCGCCTGGCTGCACGATCACGGGCGGCCCGCTGGTGAGGCGTCCAACATGGCCAAGTACGCCGCCGCCGAGGCGGCCATCGCCGCGGTGGACCAGGCCATCCAGACACACGGCGGGAACGGGATGAGCACCGAGTTCGGCCTGGTCCCGCTGTGGGGGCTGGCCCGGCTGCTGCGGATCGCCCCGGTGAACCGGGAGATGCTGCTCAACTACGTCGCCCAGCACAGCCTCGGCCTGCCGAGGTCCTATTGAGCGCCATGGGTGCCCCCGCGGCGGCGCGGGTGGCGGAGGGCACGGTGCTGCGCTCCTCGCTGGACCCCGGGTCAGCGGAATACCAGGCCAACCGGGCCGCGCAGCTGGAGCTGCTGGCCCAGCTCGACCAGCAGCTGGAGCTGGCCCGGGCGGGCGGTGGCCCACGGTACGCCCAGCGCCACCGGGACCGGGGCCGGCTGCTGGCGCGGGAGCGGATCGAGCTGCTGCTCGACCGCGACGCGCACTTCCTGGAGCTGTCCCCGCTGGCCGCCTGGGGCACCGAGTTCACCGTCGGGGCCAGCCTGATCACCGGCATCGGCGTGGTGAGCGGTGTCGAGTGCGTGCTGGTCGCCCACGACCCCACCGTCCGCGGCGGCTCGATGAACCCCTACTCGCTGCGCAAGTCGCTGCGGGCGCTGGAGGTCGCCCGGTGCAACCGGCTGCCCGTCGTCAACCTGGTCGAGTCGGGCGGCGCCGACCTGCCCACCCAGTCGGAGATCTTCGTCCCGGGCGGCAAGGTGTTCCACGACCTGACCCAGCTGTCCGCGCTGGGGATCCCGACCATCGCCCTGGTCTTCGGCAACTCCACCGCGGGCGGTGCGTACGTGCCCGGCATGTGCGACTACGCGGTGCTGGTGGACCGGCAGGCCAAGGTGTTCCTCGGCGGCCCGCCGCTGGTCAAGATGGCCACCGGCGAGGACGCCGACGAGGAGGAACTCGGCGGCGCGCGGATGCACTCCCAGATCTCCGGCCTGTCCGACTACTTCGCGGCCGACGAGCGGGACGCGATCCGGATCGGCCGCCGGATCGTCTCCGAGCTGAACTGGCGCAAGCTGGGCCCGCCGCCCGCCCTGCCCGTCACCGAGCCGGTGCACGACCCGGACGAGCTGCTCGGCATCGCGCCCGCCGACATCCGGGTGCCGTTCGACCCGCGCGAGGTGCTGGCCCGGGTGGTGGACGGCTCGGTGTTCGGCGAGTACAAGCAGTCCTACGGGACCAGCCTGGTCACCGGCTGGGCCTCGGTGCACGGGTACCCGGTCGGTGTCCTCGCCAACGCCCGCGGGGTGCTGTTCGGCGCGGAGTCGAAGAAGGCGGCGGAGTTCATCCTGCTGGCCAACCAGACCGGCACCCCGCTGCTGTTCCTGCAGAACACCACCGGCTACATGGTCGGCGCCTCCTATGAGCAGGACGGCATCGTCAAGGACGGCGCCAAGATGATCAACGCGGTCACCAACAGCACGGTGCCGCACATCACGCTCAACCTGGGAGCATCGTTCGGGGCCGGCAACTACGGGATGTGCGGGCGGGCCTTCGACCCGCGGCTGCTGTTCGCCTGGCCCGGGTCCAAGCTCGCGGTGATGGGCGCGGCCCAGCTGGCGGGCGTGCTGTCGATCGTCGGCCGGGCCTCGGCACTGGCCGCCGGGCGGGTGTTCGACGAGGCCGCCGACGAGCAGCGGCGGCAGTTCATCGAGGCGCAGATCGAGAAGGAGTCGCACGCGTTCTTCGTCACCGCCCGGCTGTACGACGACGGGCTCATCGACCCCCGTGACACCCGCACCGTGCTCGGCATCGCACTGTCCGCCGCGCACAGCGCGCCGGTGGAGGGACGCCGTGGCTTCGGCGTCTTCCGGATGTGACCGGCGTGGCCGCCATCGGCAAGCTCCTGGTCGCCGGCCGGGGCGAGATCGCGCTGCGGATCATGCGCACCGCGCGCGACCTGGACATCGCCACCGTGGCGGTGTTCAGCGACCCCGACGCCGACGCCCCGTTCGTGGCCGCCGCCGACGAGGCCGTGCACCTGCCCGGCGCCACCCCCGCGCAGACCTATCTGCGCGGTGAGGCGATCATCGCCGCCGCCCACGCCACCGGCGCGCAGGCGGTCCACCCCGGGTACGGTTTCCTGTCCGAGAACGCCGCCTTCGCCCGCGACTGCGCCGCCGCCGGGCTGATCTTCGTCGGGCCGCCGCCGGCGGCGATCGAGGCGATGGGCTCCAAGATCACGGCCAAGGAGCTGATGGCCGCCGCGGGCGTCCCGGTTCTGCCGGGCGCGCCCATCCCGATAGGCATGGATGTGGCATCCATGCCTATCGATGCGCAGGAAAGCCACATCCATGCCGCACGGCAGCGCGTGGCCGACGTGGCGGCCGGGATCGGGTACCCGCTCCTGGTGAAGGCCGCCTACGGCGGCGGCGGGCGCGGCATGCGGATCGTGGCCGGCCCGGACGAGCTGGCCGCCGCCGTGGCCAGCGCCCAGCGGGAGGCGGCGTCGGCTTTCGGCGACGGCACTGTGTTCCTGGAGCGGTTCGTGGACCGCCCCCGCCACGTCGAGGTGCAGATCGTCGGCGACAGCCACGGCAACCTCACCCACCTGTTCGAGCGCGAATGCTCGGTCCAGCGCCGGTACCAGAAGATCATCGAGGAGGCGCCCTCGCCAGCGGTGAACGACCGGCTGCGCGCCGAGCTCACGGCCGCGGCGATCATGGCCGGGCGTGCCGTCGGCTACGTGGGCGCGGGCACGGTCGAGTTCGTGCTGGCCGCCGACGGCTCCTTCGCCTTCCTGGAGATGAACACCCGGCTGCAGGTGGAGCACCCCGTCACCGAGCTGGTTACCGGCATCGACCTGGTCGCGGTCCAGATCGCCATCGCCGAGGGGCACCCGCTGCCGGCCGAGGTGACCTCGGCCAGGATCACCGGCCACGCGGTGGAGGCCCGCCTGTACGCCGAAGACCCCGCCGCCGGCTTCCAGCCCGCTACCGGGACCCTGCACCGGTTCACGGTCGGCGGCCAGAGCGGCGTGCGGGTGGACGCCGGCGTGCGCGACGGCTCGGTGGTGACCGCGCACTACGACCCGATGCTGGCCAAGGTCATCGCGCATGGCCCGACCCGGGAGGTGGCCTGCCGGCGGCTGGCGGCCGCTTTGGCGCAGGCCCGCATCCATGGGGTCACCACCAACCGGGACCTGCTCGCCGGGGTGCTGCGTGAGCCCGGCTTCCGGGCCGGGAAGATCGACACCGGCTACCTGGACCGGCTCGACCCGGCCAAGCTCGCCGCCCCGCCCGGCCCCGAGCTGGTCGCCCTGCACTCCGCTGCCGCCGCGCTGGCCAGCCAGGCGCGCCGGCGGACGGGCGCGGCCGTGCTGCCGGCCATCCCATCCGGGTGGCGCAACGTGCCCGGCGAGGACCAGGTGGCCAGCTACACCTGCGGGGGCCAGCAGGTCGAGGTGCGGTACCGGTTCGGGCGGTCCGGGGTGCAGGTCGCGGTGGACGGGCAGGCACTGCCCGGGGTCGTCGTGCACCGGGCAGCCCCGGACGAGGTGGATCTGTCCACCGGCGGGATCCGGCGGCGGGTGAGCGTGCACCGGGTTGGCGCTGTGGACTACGTGGACAGCCCGCTCGGGTGCTGTGCGCTGGCCGAGGTGGAGCGGTTCGGCGCGCCCGGCGCCCTGGCCGAGCCGGGCTCGCTGCAGGCCCCGATGCCCGGCACGGTGGTGCGGGTGGCCGTCAGGCCGGGCGACCGGATCGCTGCTGGCGCGGCGGTGGTGGTGATCGAGGCCATGAAGATGGAGCACACCATCCGTTCCCCCGAGGCTGGGGTGGTCGCCGAGGTGGCCGTCAGCGCCGGGCAGGCGGTGGATACCGGCACCGAGCTGGCCCGGGTCGAGCCGGCGACCGCAGAGCAGGAGGAGCCAGCGTGAGCGACGTGGTGCGGTACGAGCTGGCGGGGCCGGTCGCCTGGCTGACCATCAACCGGCCAGAGGCCCGCAACGCCCTGTCCGCCGCGGTCCGGGAAGGCCTGTCCGCCGGCGTCGCCCGGTTCAGCGCCGACGAGGCGGCCCGGGTGCTGGTGCTCACCGGTGCCGGGGACCGGGCGTTCTGCGCCGGTGCCGACCTGAAGGAGATGGCCGCCACCGGCCTGAAGGTCCCGCCGCCGGAGCTCCTGCCGCAGTTCGGCCGGACCATCGAGGTGGCCAAGCCGGTCATCGCGGCCGTCAACGGGGCCGCCTACGCTGGGGGCTTCCTGCTCGCCCAGAGCTGCGACCTGTGCCTGGCCGCCGACACCGCGGCCTTTGCGATCAGCGAGGTGAAGGTCGGCCGCGGCGCGCCCTGGGCCGCGCCGCTGCCGTGGCTCATCCCGCCGCGGGTGGCGATGCAGCTGCTCCTCACCGGTGACCCGATCCCGGCCCGGCGGGCGTATGAGATCGGCCTGGTCAACGAGGTGGTGCCCGCGGCCGGCCTGCACCAGGCGGCGCAGGCGATGGCCGAGCGGATAGCGGCCAACGCCCCGCTGTCGGTGCTGGCAGGCAAGCGGACCGTGGCACTGATCAGCGAGCTGCCGCTGTCCGCCGCGTACGCGGCGGCGGACGAGATCTGGCGGCCGGTGTACGAGAGCCGGGACGCGCAGGAGGGGCCGGCCGCGTTCGCCGCGAAGCGCCGGCCGCTCTGGCAGGGCCGCTGATGGCGGTGGACATGGCGGCGCTCACCCGGCCGCCGAAGATGGGCGGGCCGCCATGAACCGGCCGGTTCGCATCGCGAACTGCTCCGGGTTCTACGGCGACTGGCTGCCGGCCGCCCGGCAGATGGTGGAAGGTGGCCCGGTCGACGTCCTGACCGGCGACTATCTCGCCGAGCTGACCATGCTGATCCTGTGGAAGGCGCGGCTGAAAGACCCCACCGCCGGCTATGCCAGGACGTTCCTGGCCCAGCTGGAGCAGATCCTGGGCACCTGCCTGGACCGGCAGATCAAGATCGTCGTCAACGCGGGCGGGCTGAACCCGGCGGGCCTGGCCGAAGCGGTGGACAAGGTGGCGGCCGGGCTCGGGCTGGCCCCCCGGGTGGCCTACGTCACCGGCGATGACCTGCTCGGGCGGCTGCCGGAGCTGCAGGCGGCCGGGCTCGGCCTGGCCAACGCCGACACCGGCGAGCCGCTGGCCAGCGCCGGCGTCCAGCCGGTCACCGCCAATGCGTACCTGGGCGGGTGGCCGATCACTGAGGCGCTGGCGGCCGGTGCGGACGTGGTCATCTGCCCGCGGGTCACCGACGCCGCGCTCACCTCGGGGCCGGCCGCCTGGTGGCATGGCTGGCAGCGCACCGACTGGGACGCGCTGGCGGGTGCGGTCATCGCCGGTCACGTCATCGAGTGCGGCCCGCAGGCCTGCGGCGGCAACTACCCGTTCCTGGACGAGATCACCGACCGGCGCTATCCGGGCTTCCCGGTCGCGGAGGTGGCCGCCGACGGAAGCGCGGTCATCACCAAGCACCCCGGGACCGGGGGGCTGGTCTCGCCCGGCACCGTCACCGCCCAGCTGCTCTACGAGATCGCCGGGCCGGACTACCCCGGCCCTGACGTGGTCGCCCATTTCGACACGGTGCGGCTGACCCAGGAAGGCCCGGACCGGGTGCTGATCTCCGGTGCCCGGGGCAGCCCGCCGCCCAGCACCCTCAAGGTCGCGCTGAACTATCTCGGCGGCTACCGCAACACCATGACCCTGGTGCTGACCGGGCTGGACATCGAGGAGAAGGCGGCCTGGGCCCGGCAGGAACTGTTCGGCCTGCTGGGCGGGGAGGACCGGTTCGCGGCGGCCGATGTCCGGCTGCTGCGTTACGACCATCCGGACGCGCCAGCGAACGAGCAGGCCACCGCCCATCTGCGGATCACCGTCTTCGGCGGCGACGCCGGCCAGGTCGGCCGGGAGTTCTCCGACGCGGTGATGGCGCTCGCGCTCGGCGGGTACGCCGGGTTCCATCCCACCACCCCGCCCACCCCCGCGACCGCCTACGGGGTGTACTGGCCCACGCTGGTCCCGGCCGGGGTGGTGGAGCAGGCCGTGATCCTGCCCACCGGGGAGCACCGGCCCGTCCCGCACACCGGCACTGCCGCCGCGGCGCCGGCCCGTCCCGCCGCGCCGGCCAGTCCCGCGGCGGCGGCGGGCACGGTTCGGGATGCGGCGCCAGCGGTGGCGGTATCTGCGGCTGCGGCCGGCCCCGCGGTGCGGGTGCCGCTCGGGCGGGTCGCTGGCGCGCGGTCCGGTGACAAGGGCGGCAACGCCAACGTCGGGGTCTGGGTGCGCGACCCGGCCGCCTACGGCTGGCTGCGCACCGAGCTGACCGTGAAGCGCCTGCGCGCCCTGCTGCCCGAAGCGGCCGGGCTGGAGATCCACCGCTTTGAGCTGCCCAACCTGGCGGCGCTGAACTTCGTCATCGTCGGGCTGCTGGGCCTGGGTGTGGCGGCCTCTGCCCGGCCCGACCCGCAGGCCAAGGGGCTCGGTGAGTACCTGCGATCCCGGCTGGTGGACGTGCCAGCCGCCCTGCTGGACGGCAGCGCCGTAGCTTGCGCCCCGGGACCGGCGGACGGCCAGCGTTGAGCACGCTGGAGAGCACACGGGTCCGCGATCCCGCCCGGCGGGACAAGATTCTCGCGGCGGCGGCCGAGCCCCGTGACAGCCGGCCCGGCCGGCCGTGACCTGGTGACCGTCACCGGCTGATGGTCACGCAGCAGCGTCCTTCGGCCGGGTCGAGCCGGGCCTGGGCAGGCTGGCCGAGCTCGGCCAGGGCGGCCCGCAGCAGGTGCAGGTTCAGCGTGCAGACGAGCTGTGGGTGACCGGCGGCGAGCTCATGGAAGGGGCAGTTGGCCAGCTCGGTGACCCCGCCGGGACCGGGCCTGGGCTCGTAGCCGACGCTGGCCAGCACCGCCGCCAGGTCGGTGCCGCCGGCCGCGAGCTCCCGCCCGGCGCGTTCGGCAGCCTGGGTGAGGGTGCCGGCGACCGGGACCGACAGCCGCTGCGCTTCCTCGATCGCGCTGGCAAGGATGTCGCCCGCCATCACGTACCGGCGGGGCGGCAGCGAGACCTCGACCTGCCGGTGCGCACGCGAGTACAGCTTCGCCGTGCGCCCGGCGCCGGGCCCGGTCCGCCCCGACAGCCGGGCGAAATCGGTGTCGAGCAGGCCGTCCTCGACCAGCCGGTCAAGATGGAACGCGGCTGTTGGGCGCTTCATGCCGGTCGCGTCGGCCGCTTCGTCCCGCGACACCGGGCGGCCCTGGGCGGCGACGTAGGCGTACAGCGCCCGCCGGGCGGGCTCGCCCAGGCCGGCCAGGGCACCGGGATCGCGCTGGACCTTGGCGTCCTGCCCGGCAGCCGGGCCGGGCTGGGCAGGCATGTCACTCATGGCAGGCGCGACCGGTTCACTCAGCACGCCGGGTAAGCGCGAGGAACTCGTCGCGGGTGCGCGCGTCGGTGCGCAGGTCCCCGCGCAGGGCGCTGGTGACGGTGCGCGCACCGCGGGCACGGACGCCGCGCAGGCTCATGCACAGGTGCTCGGCCTCGACCACGACTCCCACCCCGCGGGCATCGAGGTGCCCGTGCAGCCAGTCGGCGACCTGCTGGGTCAGCCGCTCCTGGACCTGCAGCCCGGCGGCGAAGTGCTCCACCACGCGTGCGAGCTTGGACAGGCCGACGATCCGCGCCCCCGGCAGGTAGCCGACATGGGCGCTGCCGTAGAAGGGCAGCAGATGGTGCTCACACAGCGACCGGAACGGCACCTGCCGGGCGACCACGAGCTCGTCGTAACCCTCGTCGTTGGGGAAGGTGGTCGGCAGGAACGCGGTGGGGGTGAGCATCTCGGCCAGCGCGCTCGCGACCCGCTGCGGCGTCCGGGCGCGGTGCTCACCGGCCACCGGGTAGCCAAGCGCGGCCAGCAGGTCGGCGACGGCGCGTTCGGCCCGCGCCTGGTCGACCTGGGGGGCGGGCCGGAGCGGGACGACGGTCTCGGCTGTCACTGGTTCACGCTCAGCGTCACGGGATCTCCCAGGTAAGGAAGGTAGTCATCGACGGTAGAAGCCCTGCACTTCTAACGTCAACCTATCTTATCTTTAGACTCCGGGCATACCGGTTGGCGCCCGTCAGCGCCCGCCCGCCATCAGCTGGGAGCGGATCCGCGCCGCCGCGGCAGTGGCGTCGGCCTCGCTGCACGCGAAGCCGTGATCGAGGAACGCCGTGCCGCGCCGCGGGTCGTCTGCGGCGCGCGGGTACAGCCAGGCGTGGAAGTGCGGCTGGTAGTCCATGGTGGCGAGCAGGTGGATGCGCTCGGCGCCGGTGACCGGCCGCACCGCCCGGTACAGCCCGGCCAGCAGCGCCCCGAACGAGGCCGCCTCGGCTGCGGTCATGTCCGCGAAGTCGGTGAAGTGACGCTGGGACTCGATACGCAGCGTGCCGGGCAGGGACATGTGCGCCGGCCCATGGCCGACCAGCCAGTTACCATCGGCAACCAGCCAGCCGCCGGGCGGCGGGTCCTGTCCGGTCTGGTGCTTGGCGCAGTAGTAGCAGTCAGGCGTTGCTGTCATGGTGTGTCTCCTTGTGTCCCTGACGCGCAGCAGTATCTCTCACCCTATGAAACATTAATGTTTCACCTGGATTCAAGGGCGGTGACTTGATGCGTATCGGTCCCGCTAAGATGCCGGGGTGAGCAGCGAACCCGGCAGCGAACCGGGACCGGTCCAGGACGCGCGCCTGCTCGCCGCCGCCCAGCGGGTGCTGGCGGACGCCGGCTGGCAGGGGCTCACGGTGGAGGCGGTCGCCGAGGCGGCCGGGCTGTCGCGGGTCACCGCCTGGCGGCTCGGCGCCTCCCGGGAAGCCCTGGTCGCGACCTTGCTGCAGCGGCTCGCCGAGGACTACCGGGAGGCGATGTGGCCTGCCCTGGTCGGCCCCGGCGACGCCCGCCAGCGGCTGGACCGGGCACTGGATGCGCTGTTCGACGTGATCGACGCGCATCTGCCGCTGCTGCTGGCCTCGGATCAGGTCTTCCACCGCGCCCACACCGCGCAGGTCAATTTCAACGAGCCGTTCACCCGCCTGTTCGAGGACGGGGCCGTGGACGGATCGCTCATGCCGCCCGGCGGCGGCCCGGCGGAAGCGGCCGACCTGCTCTTCAACACGGTCTGCTGGTCCTACGTGCATCTGCGTGGCCGTCACAGCTGGCAGGCGGCACGCGCCCGGCAGGGGCTGCGCGCCCTGGTCACCCCGGCGCTGGCCGGCCAGCCCGGCTCGCCCCACCCGCCCCACAGCGACCATTGACACCGGCCGCTTGGCACCGGCGCCACCGCCCGAGGTGCATCACACCGCTGTCTGATGCACCCAGAGCTACATCAAAGCGCTGTTTGCTGTCGCAGCGGCTGGTTCGGGCAGCACCAGGGGGTGGCGGGCGGCAGGGCTGGGGGCGGCCCGGCGCCGCCGGCGGTGAGTCTGCCGCCACCCCAGGTAGGCGGCGGCGCCGAGCGGGATGGGCAGCAGGTAGGTGACGGCCCGGAACAGCAGCACCGCCGCGGCCACCTTGGCGGCATCGGCGGCTGGCAGCCCAGCGGCCAGCGGGCCGGTCAGGCCGACCTCGACCACCCCGACGCCGCCGGGGGTGAGCGGCAGCACCGACAGCAGCCGGACGAACGCGAACGCGGCCAGCGACGCCTGCCAGGAGACCTGGCCCTGGGTCAGCCCGCTGGCCCGCAGGCAGGCGAGCAGGACCAGCCACAGCGTCAGGTGGCTGGCCACGGTGGTGACGGTGATCCGCCGCCAGCGCCGCGCGAGCAGTCCCGCCGCGCCAGCCCGGAACTCCAGTACCAGCCCCTGTGCACGCCGGGGTGGCGGCCTGCGGGCCAGCCGGCAGCCAGCCGGCAGCAGCCGGGCCAGCGCCCGGTCGGCCCGCCCGGCGAACGCCTCGCTGCGCAGCGTGGCCCGGAAGGCGAGCACAGCCAGCAGCAGCAGGCCGGCCCCGGTGTAGGCGGCGGCCTGCCAGGCCACGCTGGGCCGGCCGGTGAGGACCAGGAGGGACAGGGCCACCACGGGCAGGCCGAGCCGCACGAACACGTTCCAGAGCCCGGACACCAGCGTGTACCGGACGTATTCACCGGTGCCGACCCCCCAGCCGGACAGCATCGCCCAGCTGACCCCCATCGCCACGGCACCGCCACCGGGCAGGGTGTTGGCGACGGCGCTGGAGCCGAGGTTGACCGTGGCCGCGTGCCGCAGCCGCACTGACGGCAGGACAGCAGTGATCATCAGCCAGGTGGTGACCAGGCTGGCGGCGAGCGTGGCGGCGATCACCCCGAGCCCGGGCCAGCTCATCGCCCGCAGGCTCGCCCAGACCGCCCCGTAGGAGGCGAACCGGGGCAGCGCGAAGCCGAACATGCCCACCACGACCAGCAGCGACAGCCCGCCAACCAGCAGCCTGCGCCGTGGGCTGGCGCGGCGGACGGCCGCGGCCGCGGGTGCCGCCGTGCCCGGGCAGGAACGAGCCGCGGTGGTGACCGTCATCCGGTGCCGGTCAGCGGCCGGCGGGCGTCAGCACCCGGTCCGGCGTCGTGGCGTCCGGCCCGCCGCTGTCGGGCACGGGCACAGGCGCCTCGTCCGGCGCGGTGATGCCGTCCGGGCTGCCGGTGCCGGTCCGGCGCCGGTGCTGCTCGATCCGCTCGGGCGTCGGCCAGCGGACACTGGTGGCCCAGCCGAGCCGCTCGAAGATCGAGATCAGCCCGGCCGACAGGTCGATCTGGCCGCGGCCGACCCCGTGCCGGGCCGAGGTCGGATCGGAGTGGTGCAGGTTGTGCCAGCTCTCGCCGAATGACAGCAGCGCCAGCGGCCACAGGTTGGTCGCCCGGTCGAACCGCCGGGTGGCGTACGGGCGCTCCCCGATCACGTGGCACAGCGAGTTGACGCTCCAGGTGACGTGCTGCAGCAGCGCGATCCTGACCGCCCCGCCCCACAGCAGTGCGAGCAGCGCGGCGGTCAGGCTGCCGCCGATCGCCCAGCCCAGGCCGAACGGGATCACCAGCGAGACCACGCTGAGGGCGGGGAACGCGGCCGACACCCGGCGCATGGCCGGGTCGGCGAGCAGGTCCGGCACGTAACGGTCGGCCGGGGTCGGGTCGGCGTGGAACATCCACCCCATGTGGGCGTGCAGGAGCCCGCGCAGCATCCCGCCGATGCTGGTCCCGAACCGGTACGGGGAGTGCGGGTCGCCGGGCCGGTCGGAGAAGGCGTGATGGCGGCGGTGGGTGCTGACCCAGGCGATGAGCGAGCCCTCGAAGGCCATGGAACCGGCCACAGCGAGCGCGAGCCGGAGCGGGCGGGCGGCCCGGAAGCTGCGGTGGGTGAAGTACCGGTGGTAGCCGACGGTGACGCCCAGCCCGGTCACGGCGTACATCCCGGCCATCAGCAGCAGGTCGGTCACGCCGATGCCATGACCCCAGGCCAGCCAGATGGCCGCCGCCAGCGCGGCCAGCGGCAGGACTGCGAGTGCGGCGGTCACCCCCACCTGCAGCGGGCCACCGACCGGGAGCTCGCCCGGCGCGGTGTCGGGGAAGGGGGTGGTGCCGTCGTAGGTTTCAGCAGCGCGTGATGGGGGCATGCAGGGGTATCTCCTCGTCGGATCCGGATGTGCCAGCCGGCACTCGTCGGCTCGACGGGGGGGACGGCAGGCGGACGGCGAAACGGGGGCAGGCCGTCGGGGACTGTCAGCTGTCCCCGATCAGGTAACCAGGCCGCGCCTGCCGGGGCAAGAAGCAAACCGAGCAAGGCTCATGACGCACGCAGATCACCGAACGAACGGCGGCGCCGGCCGCCTCGCCGCTGCCTGGTCGCGGGGGCGGCCTCTCCCAGCCATCCCCGGTGGGCGGACAGCCTCCTGGCCGCGGCGATGAGGGCCTTCACCTGGTCACAGTCATCGCCTGCCCGCCACAGGACCGACCACGGGTAGTGGGACTCCGGCTCGGCCAGCGGCAGCCAGGCGACGCCGGGCAGCACCGAGGCGCAGGACGAGGGCACGCACGGGATGCACCGCCCGTGCGCGGCGAGCTCAGCCGCGGCCCGGACACTGCCCACCGTCCCCGGGAACAGGGTCGGGGTGAAGCCAGCCGCCCGGCAGGTCTCCACCACCAGCTGGTTCAGTTCGGGTGCCCGCGCCTCGTCGGAGAGCAGGAGCGGCTGCCCGGCCAGCCGGGCCACCGGCACGCTGTCCAGTTCGGTGAACGGGTGCCCGTCCGCTACCAGGATGCCGAGCGGATCCAGCCGGATCAGCTCGGAGGCCACTTCGGGAGGGGCGAGCGAGGCGCGGCCGAAGCCGACGTCGAGCTGGCCGTCGGCGAGCATCCGCAGCTGGTTCGGGACCCCGGTCTCGATCTGGTGGATCTCCAGGTCCGGGATGTGGTCCTGGACGTCGCGCAGGATCAGGTTGACCGAGTCGCAGCTGGCGTCGAGGATGCCGGCCCGCAGGACCGGAGCCGGCCGCGCGGCCCGCCGGGCGGCGGCGGCGGCGCGTTCGGCATGGGCGAGCATCTGCCGCGCGTCGGCCAGGAAAGCCGCCCCGGCCGGAGTGAGCGCGACGTGATGGGTGTCCCGGTCCAGCAGCCGTACCCGCAGTTCCCGCTCCAGCCGGCGGATCTGCTGGCTCAGCGCGGACTGGACGATGTGCTCGCGCGCGGCGGCCCGGCCGAAGTGCAGTTCCTCGGCGAGGGTGACGAAGAAGCGAAGCTGACGGAACTCCATGGGCCTTCTGTCTGGCTGCC
>DATKRG010000169.1:0-2682 GCA_035532275.1 Streptosporangiaceae bacterium
CCCTCGAACTGCAGCAGGTACAGCCCGCCACCGCTGCGGTCGGCCGCGTACACGATGCCGTCGGAGGTCACGTAGACGTCGTTTATCTGGATCGCGCCCACGGCCGAACCCGGCGGCGCGGGCGGCACGAAGGCCGCCACCTGCACCGGCTGGAAGGGGTTGCGGACGTCGTAGGCCCGCACCCCGGCGTTGAAGAACGAGCCGAACACGATGTCCTCGCTCTGCCAGGACCACCCGAACGGCTCGTTCTCGTGCAGGTTGTGCGCCCCGAACCGGCCGCCACGGCGCGCGTATTCGGCCACCGGCGGCAGCGGCGCGCTGCTGATGATCAGCGGTGCGCTCTCGTCGCTGGCGTCGGCGAACCAGAGCAGCTTGGGATAGTCGGCGGCGTGGTCGTGCACGCTCTCGTCACTGATGGCCAGCAGGTTCCGGGTCAGCAGCGGCAGCACGGTGTGGGTGAAGCCGGGCATCGGCGGGTGATAGTCGAGCCGGGATACCAGCCGCGGCGCGGCGACGTCGGTGATGTCCAGGATGATCGCGCCGGCGTCGAGGTAGCCGACGTATGCCCGGCCGGGGCGCCCCGGGTGCAGGTTGATGTTGTGCGCGCGGAACCCGGCGTCGAACTTCTGGTGCCGCACCGGCGGCGGGGCCGGGTCGCCCTGCTGGGTACCGGGCAGCCACCACCGCCCCGCCTCAGCCGGCCGGTCCGGCCTGGTGAGGTCCACGATCACGACGAACTGGTCGTCCAGCGGATGGGTGGGCCGGGAGTCGGGGGTCCCGGTGCTCAGGTAGGCGTAGCGGCCGCCGGTGAACCCCACCCAGTGCGTGCCCCGGGACTGCGGCCCGGACAGGTCGAGGAAGCCGACCGGGCGGGGCTGCGCCGGGCGGCCCAGATCGAAGATCTCCACTCCGGCCGGCTGCTGGCCGGGCCTGCTCACCTGGTAGGCGACCAGCAGCAGGTCGTCCGCGACGGCCAGTGAGTTGGACCGGACATCGGTGTGCGGCAGCTTGGTCTGGGTGAGCAGCCGGGGCGCGGTCGGGTCGGTCACGTCGAGCACGCTGAAGTTCGCCGGGCCTTGCTCGTGGGCCAGGTAGAGGTACCGGTGGCCGCCGCGTTCGAGCAGGGCCGTGCCTTCGCCGCAGGCGCCCTGGCCGTCCAGGCCGTGCCGGCCCAGGTACCGCATGCCAATGCATTCCGCCGGCCGGGAGTCGAGGGGGCGCACAGCTGTCCTTTTCCCGGAACTGATAGGCCATAATCACTACGGGCGCGGGTGCCAGTGATGAACATCGGACCGCCGCGTTCGGTGGAGCCCTGGGGAACGCTGCCCTACCGGACCTGGCTGACCGAGTTCACAGCCAACTCGGTCGGCCGCCCGGTCCCGTGACGCGGCCGGCAACCCAGCGAGGGAGCGACATGGACGAATCACCCGCGGACGTCGTTGGCGTCATCGGCCTGGGCACGATGGGCGGCGCGATGGCCAGGCACCTGCTGGCGGCCGGGTACCGGGTGGCCGGGTGTGACATCGTGCCGGAGCGGGCGGCCGAGCTGGCGGCGTCGGGCGGGACCGTGGCCGCCTCGCCCGCCGCGGTCGCCGCCCAGACGGGCACGATCATCGTGTCGCTGCCGTCGGTGGCGGCGTTCGAGGCGGCGACCAGCGGCGCCGGCGGGCTGCTGGAGGCCGCCCGGCCGGGGCAGATCGTGATCGAGACCAGCACGCTGCCGCTGGACGTCAAGCAGCGGGCGCACCAACTGTTCGCCGAACGCCAGGTGGCGCTGCTCGACTGCCCGATCAGCGGCACCGGGGCACAGATCCGCAGCAAGGACATCGCCATCTACGCCAGCGGCGACCCGGCGGCGCTGGAACGGGTACGGCCGGTCCTGGCCGCCTTCTCCCGCGCCCGGTTCGACCTGGGGGAATTCGGCAACGGCTCCCGGCTCAAGTTCGTCGCCAACCTCCTGGTGGCCATCCACAACGCGTCCGCCGCCGAGGCGCTGCTGCTGGCCGAGCGGGCCGGCCTGGACCTGCGGGCCACCCTGGCCGCGCTGACCGCCGGCGCCGGCACCTCCCGCATGCTGGAAATCCGCGGCCCGCTCATGATCGACGCCGAGTACGGCGACCCGTCCATGCGGGTGCTCACCTTCCAGAAGGACCTCGACATCATCGCCGCCTTCACCCGCGACGTCGCCTGCCCGGTGCCGCTCTTCAGCGCCGCGGCGCAGCTGAACCTGGCCGCGCTGGCCCAGGGACACGCCAATGAGGACACCGCGAGCGTGTTCGCCGTCCTGCGGCGGCTGGCCGGGCTGACCGATGACGCCTCCGCCACCGGCCCTGGCCAGGCGCATGATTGATGACGGCGCACTATGATGACGGGGGTTGGTCACAGGGCCGGGCATGATTGCGCGCAGCAGCAACGCGCATGATTGCAGGGAGGGGACTGACGTGGGGGATGTGCAGGCTGGCAGGCCAAAGCGGGCGGTCGGCACCCGCGACCGGGTCATGCGGTTTCTCGCGGCGGCCGGTGAGATCAGCGACCCGCACGGCATGGCGAGCACCGCGCTGGCGGACGCGATCGGCTATCCGGGCTCCAGCATCGCGTTCGCGCAGCTGCTGTCCGGCATGGAGAAGTCCGGCCTGATCGAGCGCGACATCCGCGGCAAGCGCACCTACCGGATCACGCCGG
>DATKRG010000170.1:0-50364 GCA_035532275.1 Streptosporangiaceae bacterium
ACCGGGCAATCATGCACGGGCACTTCTGGTCCCCGTCCTACTTCGCCGCATCCTGCGGCGGTGCCCCGCTGAGCATCGTCCGGCAGTACATCGAGCAGCAGCGGAGGCCGGGCTAACCCCGCCCTGAAGGACGGGGCTTGCGCCCGGCCATTTGGGTCAGCGCGCGGGCAGTGGGCCAGCGGGCAGTGGGCCAGCGGGCAGTGGGCCAGCGGGCAGTGGGCCAGCGGCCGGGGCGGCCGGCGGGACCCACCCCGGTTCCAGGCCGAGCACCCGGACCGGGTTCTCCTTGGCCATCTTCTCCAGGTACTCATACGGCACACCGACGTCGAGCAGGGCCGCCAGCAGCATCCGCAGGCCCTCCGGGTGGGGCGGGCCAGCAAACTGGCCGAGGTCCGAGCCGAGGACGACGTTCTCCCCGCGCAGCGCGATGATCCACTCGGCCAGCTCACCGGGCTGCTGCTCCCAGAAGATGGGGGAAACGCACGAGCAGGCGACATACTCCATGGTGGCGCCCTTGGCGATGAGTTCGGCCTGCACGTCCAGGTCCAGCTTGCACAGCGACCAGTTGGCGTGGGTGACGATGAAGCGGGTGACGCCCGCCTCGATGGCGGCGTCCTGCAGCGCGCGGATCTCGGCCAGGGACAGGTGCCCGGTCGCCAGGGCCACGTCGTTCTCGGCCACGATCTCGCAGATGGTGCGGGCGTCCTTGGTGAGGGTCCGGCCGTCCTCCTCGAACACCGTCACCCCCTCGCCGGGAAGCTGCTTGCGCGGGCGGCCGAACTGCGGGTAGTCGGGCATGTCGAAGAACTCCGCGTGGTACTTCGAGTGGTTCGACGGCATCCAGACGACCTTGGCGCCGTAGTGGATCGCGGACTCGGCGACGTAGGGGCTCAGCCCGCCCACGGACCGGTTGAGTACCACCGCGCCGAAGGACTCGACCTCGGGATGGATGCGGTTGACGTAATAGGCACGGCCGGTCGTGGACGCGTCGTGGTCCTTGAGGACGAAGCCGCGCATGCCGTAGGCGATCGCGTACTCGGCCAGCGCGGCGTCGTCGAGGTGCCGCTTGAACAGGGCCGGTGCGGTGTGCGCGTGCATGTCGATGGCGCCGCGCAGGAGCTCGAGGTCGGGTCGGTCCACGGTCACTCCCTAGCTTCTCGCACAGTGAAATTGCCTCTCGGCATTCGGGATCGACATGCTAGCATTGGCCCTCGTCACGGTCTGCGCCCGGAGGTCAGCACAGGTGTCCCAGCCCACGGCCGGCAGCGAGCCGAGGCCAGCGTTCCAGGTCCTGGAGCGGACCTTCAGCATCCTGGAGGTCTTCACCGAGGCACGGCCCGAGTGGAGCACCACCGATGTCGCCCGGTCGCTCGGCCTGCCCGTGCCGACCGCCCACCGCATCCTGGCCGCGCTGAAACGTCTCGGGTACGTCAGCCAGCACGAGGACACCCGCCGTTTCCGGCTGGGTGCCGCCGCGCTCAGCCTCGGGGAGCGTGCCCGCGCCGTGGCCGACCTCCGGCCGGTCGCACTCGGCCCGCTGCGCCGTCTCTCCGACGCGGCCGGGGAGACGGCGCTGCTGACCGTGCTGACCCCGGAGCGGGACCGCGGTGTGTGCCTGGAACGGGTGGAGACCCCGCAGCCGCTGCGCCTGTCCGTCCAGCCCGGGCGCCAGCTTCCGCTGCATGCCGGTGCCTCCCAGAAGGCGCTGCTCGCCTTCATGCCCGAGGAGGAGATCGAGCGGCTGATCGCGGCGCCGCTGGACCGCTTCTGCCAGTCGACGATCACCGACCCGCGTGCCCTGCGCCGCGAGCTCAAGGCCATCCGGGCACGCGGCTGGGCAAGCAGCTACGAGGAGACGAACGTGGGCGTCTGGGGCATCGCCGTCCCGGTCCTGTCCGAGTCAGACGTCGTCTGCGCGGTCGGCATCGCGGGCCCGAGCCCACGCCTGTCGGTGGAGCGGGTACGCCGCGATGTCGGCCTGGTCCACGAGGCGGCCGCCGCCATCGGCCGGGCGATCGGGCATTCCGCACCGCCGGTCTCGGCCGACGACGCCCGCATCGGCCCGGTGGGCCGGCGCGAGAGGAGCCACGCATGACCAGGACGCTGCCACTGGCCGGGAAGGTGGCGATCGTGACCGGCGCGGCGACCGGTATCGGCGCCGTCGTCGCCGGGTACCTGGCCGGCGACGGGGCGCATGTCGCCCTGATCGGCCGGGACGAGGAGAGGCTCCGGGCCAGGGCCGCCGCGCTGGACGAGAAGTACCCCGCCCGGGAGAGCCTCCCGGTCCGCTGCGACGTCACCGACGAGGAGCAGGTGCAAGCCATGACCTCCGCCGTGGCCACCCGCTTCGGGGGCATCGACATCCTCGTCAACGCCGCCGGCGGGACCGGCCCGATCGAGACCCCGGCGCACAGTTACCCCGCCGGGGACTTCCGCCAGATCCTCGAACTGAACGTCGTCGGCACGTTCCTGCCCTGCAAGCACGCCATCCCGCACCTGATCGCCAGGGGCGGCGGCCGCATCGTCAACATCGCCGGCACCTCCGGCCTGCGCGGCTACCGCAACCGGAGCGGCTACTCCAGCTCCAAATGGGCGGTGCGGGGGCTCACCCGGACCCTGGCGCTGGAACTCGGGCCGCACGACATCACCGTCAACGACGTCTGCCCGAACGTCACCAACGGCGCCCGGATGGACCGGATCGTGGCCGAGAAGGCGCAGAAGCTGGGCAAGGCCCCGCACGAGGTCTACGCGGACTTCGCCGCCCAGACGGCACTGGGCCGGTTCGTCGAGGAATCAGACGTGGGCGAGGCGGTCAGGTTCCTGGTCTCCCCCGGGGCCAGGAACATCACCGGCCACGACATCCCGGTGGACGCCGGATGGGACGTCTGAGACCCGCCCGGGCGGCTGCCCGCAGGGCCGCGCGCTGGACGGTGACCGGCGGCGCGGACGGTGATCAGCCTGCTGTCCCGTTCCGTGAAATGATCTTGCACCAGCCAAGAAGCCGGCCTGCACTTCCGGTCCGCCGGCCCAACGGAGGGAGCGCCCGTGCGTGACGAGATCGCCGTCGGCCTCGCCCAGTGGCTGCCGGCGCCCGGGCGGCCGGATGAGAACCTGGCGACGGCGCTGGGCCTGATCGAGGACCTGGCCCGCCGCGGCGCGGACCTGGTGGTCCTGCCGGAGCTGTGGCCGTCCGGATTCGACTGGGACTCACTGTCGCAGGACGTGCCCGCCGCGGCCGAGCCGCTGGCCGGCCCGCGCGCGGAGGCGCTCAGCACGTGCGCCCGGGCGCTGGGGATATGGCTCGCGGCGGGGTCGGTCCCCGAGCAGGACGGCGACGCCCTGTACAACACCGCCTTGCTGTACGACCGGCAGGGCCGGCTGCGGGCCTGGCACCGCAAGGTCCATCTCTACAGCCCACTCGGGGAAGACAAGGTCTTCGCTGCAGGTGACCGCCTGACCACCTGCCGGACCGGCGAATTCGGCGTGGTCGGGCTCTCGGTCTGCTTCGACGGGGACTTCCCGGAGGTGGCCCGCGCCTTCCGGCGGGCCGGCGCCACGATGGTGCTCCAGGCATCCGCCTACGAGGCGGCGGCCAGGAACTGGTGGGAGAAGCTCTACCCGGCGAACGCGCTGAGCAACGGCCAGTGGTGGGTGATGGCCAACCAGTGCGGCACGAACACCTCGGGCACCCTGCTCGGCGCCAGCCAGGTGGTTTCCCCCTCCGGCGAGGTGATCGCCAGGGCCACGACGGCCCAGGAGGGCGAGAGCCCCCCGAGCGACCCCATCCTCGTGCCCGTCCCCCTGCGCGCCGGGATCGCCCAGGCCGAGCAGGAGAACGGGGTGCTGTGGGGGTCACCGCGCCCGGGGATGGCCGTGCACGAGTTCGGGCCGGACGGTACCTGACCAGACAGGAGCGAAGCGATGCCCTATATAGAGGTGAAAGCGGTGGACCGCCGGTTCGACGATCCCGCCGTGAGCGAGCGGCTGATCGCCGCTCTCACCGACGCGGCCTGCGCGGTGCTCGGGGAGGAAACCAGGCCGCAGACGTGGGTCGTGGTGCAGGGGGTCCCCGCGCAGCGATGGGGCATCGGCGGCAAGCCACTGTCATGACCGCCCGTGCCCGCCTCCTGTCGACCAGCCTGACCACCGGCGACTCCGCCAGCCCCCGCATCGTGGGCGGCCACGGCGTCTGGTTCCGGCTCGCGGACGGCCGCGAGGTGATCGACGCCAGCAACACCGCCGCCCCTCTCGGGCACTGTCATCCAGAGATCGCCGAGGCGGTCCGGCGGGCCGCCGGCGCTCCGGTCATCAACGAGGGCTGGCACTGGGCCGACCGCGAGCGGGCCGCGGACGACCTGGTCGACATCGCCTTCGCCGGCGAGGACTGGGTGGGCGCGGTCCGGTTCTTCATCAGCGCGAGCGAGGCCAACGACGCCGCGCTCGCGCTGTGCCAGGCCCTCACCGGGCGGGCCGGCCTGGCCACCCGGGAACGCGCCTACCACGGCGGTGCCGGGCTGGCGCGGGAGCTCACGGTGCAGCCCCAGTGGCACGGCGGGCTCTCCTCGGCCACGAAGGGAGTCGCCGCGCCACCCCGGCTGGCCACCGTGCACGAGCTCCCGGCGCCCCGGGGCGCCCGGATCACCGGGCAGCCGGACCCGACCGCGGGACCGGAATGGATCCCCGCCGCCAGGACCAAGCTGGCCGGCAGCGCCGCCGTGCTCCTCGACTACAGCCAGGGCGGCATCTACCACTCACCGGCATACCAGGACCGGGTGGCGTCGCTGGCACGCGAGGCAGGCACGTTCTGGATCGCGGACGAGACCGTGACCGGCTTCGGCCGGGTCGGGGGCTGGTTCCAGTTCCAGCACGCGCAGTCGCGGCCGGACCTGGTGACCCTGGGCAAGTGCATGAGCGCCGGCGGTGCCGCGGCCGGTGCCGTAGTCCTGTCCGCGGACCTGCTCGACCGCCTCGACGGGACGAGCTGGCAGAGCTACTCGACCTACCGGTCCCATCCGGTCGCGATGGCAGCCATCCGCGCTCACCTGCGGGTTTCCAGCCGGGACGGCATCCCGCAGCGGGCAGCGGAGCTGGACGGTCACCTGGCCCGGCGGCTGTCGGAGGTGGCCGCGCAGCACCCGAGCGTCGCCAGGGTGGACGGGCGGGGCCTGCACTGGACGGTGGAACTGCACGGGCCGGACTGGCGCGGATGGCGGGGCGAGGAGGCCAGCCCGATCGCCAGCCGGGTGGTGGCGCGGGCGCTGGCGGCCGGGGCCCTGATCGCCACCAGCGGTGAGCAGACCTCGCTGTTCATCGCCCCGCCGCTGGTGGTCACCGAGCACGAGCTCGACCTGATCTTCGATGCGCTGCACCACGGCCTGGAAGCCGCCGACAACGAACTCAGCGCGAGCCCGGCCGCACCCGCCGCACCCCGGTAACCACGTCCGGGCGCTGACCCGGTCTCCGGGTCCCCGGTCTCCCGGTCTCCGGGCGGATCAGCCGGTCAGGCGGCCACCGACGGCGACCCGGCGTCAGCGAGAAGGCGCTGCTCGTCAGCCACCGCGATCTCGCTGGCCAGGTCGAGGTTCCGGCAGAGAACGAAGTAGACGATGGCCGCCACCGGGAACCCGATGACGGGCGAGATATCGCCACCACCGAGGGCGTTCGCCACCGGGCCGGTGTAGATGGTCGTGCTGAAGAACGGGATCATGGCGGCGAACCCGACGGTGTAGGCGGTGATCCCGCGCCAGCCCCAGCGCTTGTAGATGCCATCCCGCTTGAATATCTCCAGGATCGCGTAATGACCCTTGCGGACGAAGAAGAAGTCGATCAGGTTGACCGCGGTCCAGGGGATCATGAAGTACAGCACCAGCAGCAGGAAGTTGTTGAACGAGGGCAGGAAGTTCGCGGGCAGCACCCAGGCGAGGACGGTGGCAACGACCGTCACCACCATGATCCCGACGATGCGCTTGTTCAAGGTCGGCTTGATCGGCTTGATGACATCGGCGCTCGCCAGGAAGGCGAGCGCCCCGCTGTACATGTTCATCGCGGTGACCGCGATCAGGCCGGGTATGGAGCACAGCAGGATGATGTACCCGAAGCCGTGGAAAAGCTTGTCGGCCGTCGCGTGCACGGCCGCGATCTCGCCCAGGCCCGGGTTGGGCGCCAGGATGTACGCACCGAGCACCATGGCCCAGATCGCGCCGATGCCGCTGCCGAGGTAGGTCCACCAGAACGTCGACCGGGTGGTCGTGGACGCCGGCAGGTAGCGCGAGTACTCGGAGACGTAGGGAGCCCAGGTCAGCTGGTAGCTGGTGGTCGCGCCCAGCTGGATGAGGAACGGCGTCAGCTTGAAGGCACCCGCGCCGAGGGACAGCTGCGCGGCACTGAGGTGGACCTTGGCGACCGCGGTGATCGTGAAGATGCCGTACATCAGGATGAACAGATACGTCGCCCAGCGCAGGCCGACGTGGATGAGCTTGTAACCGACAATCGTCAGCGCCAGCGCCAGTATGACCAGGACAAGCGACGCGATGGTGAAGTTGGTATGGATCACCTGCTGCACCGTCTGGCCACCGATGATCGTGTTGAAGATATTGAACCCGATGAAGAGCAGCACCGCGATGACGACCGGCAGCAGCGAGCCGTAGTAGCCGAACTGGGGACGTGACTGGATCATCTGCGGCAGGCCGAGCTTGGGGCCCTGCGCGGAGTGGAATGCCATGAAGAGCGTCCCGATCAGCGAGCCCAGGATGATCGCCACCGCGGACCAGGCGAAATTCAGCCCGAAGGACACACCGAGGAGGCCTACCGCCAGGGTCGCCAGCTGCGCGTTGCCCTGGAACCAGACCGGCCCCAGATGTGACACCCGGCCGTGCCTGGCGTTCACCGGCACATAGTCGATCGAGCGGACCTCGATGCGGGGCGCTGCCGATCCGGTTGGTTCTTGTGTCTTGCTCATCCGTGGCTCCGTCTCGCGCCGCTCGCGGGCCGCTCAAGGAAGACGTGTCTCCTCAAGGTTAGGATTACGGTAGGGCCGGAAAGATCGGCTGTCGTTGGCAACCGTCGCCAGATATGCGGCGCAGTTCTTGTCGATGTGCGCCGATGCAAGCTCCCCTGGTCGCAGTTGAAGCCCTGGCGGCGGCCAGGCCGGGCGCTTCTCAGAGCAGCGTCTTGTCAGAGCAGCGTCTTGCGGGGATCGCCCGAGATCTCGTACATGCGCAGGATCTGCATGGCCACGCCGATGCGCAGGGCGGCCCGCGCGTCATCGGCGAACCTGCCGAGCAGCCGCTCCAGCTTGGTGACGCGATACCGCATGGTGTTGTAGTGGTAGTGCAGCAGGCGAGCGGACTCCGCGACGTTGAACCTCGTGTCGAGCAGCACCGCGAGCGTTTTCAGCAGGTCCGCGCGCCCGGGCTCGGGCAGGTCCAGCACCGGGCCCAGGGTGTCGCACACGAATGACCGCAGCTCGGCCTCGTTCACGTTGCTGAGCAGCCGGTACAGGCCAAGCCCGCCGAACCCGGTCACCGCGCCATCGCCGGTGAGCCGGTGGCCGACCTGCAGTGCGATCCGGGCCTCCTCGTACAGCCGGGGGATGGCTTCCGGCCCGGCGCCCACCTGGCTCACCCCCACCGAGTAGACGCGCCGGGTGGCGGCGCCCATGTCCGCCTGGGCCTTCCGGGCCAGCGCCACCGGGTCCGGAACCCCGGTCAGCGCCACGAGCTCGGTGGCGAAGCCGGCCACCGCCGCGCGGGAGTCGTGCGCGCGGATCGTCGAGGTCCACAACTCGATCGAGCGGACCGCCGCCGGCTCACCCCGGCGGGCCGTCCCGCCGGCCGGCTCCGGGCCACCCCCGTGCCTGGCCACCAGCAGCGCCAGCGGGCGGCGCAGATCCCACCGGAAGCTGGCCGCGCGGGCGACCGCGTCATCCACGTCGGCCGGGGTGCTGGTGATCAGATCGTGCAGGGCGTTGGAGGCGAACTGCTGCTCGACCGCGAGGACGGCCAGGTCCCGGGTGATCTCCAGGGCGGCCACCAGCGCGGCCTGCTCGACCGCCGGGCCGGTCACGCCGGGCAGGCCCGTCCTGCCGCCGGCCGCCAGCACGAACCCGTGCCGCATCCGGCCCGCGCGGATCACGCCCACCGCCCACCGGGCTCCCGACTCCTGGTCCTGGTGCACCCCGGCGACCAGGCGGGCGGTGTCGAGCAGGCCGCCAGGACCCCGCAGCCCGAGTTCGTCGAGCCGGTCGCGGTGATCGGTGACGGCCAGCGGGCACCCGGTCGTGTCACAGATGACGACGTCCGCACCCTGCAGGATCACGGCCAGCTCCGCCGCCAGCTTGGCCAGCCCGCCGCCGGTCAGGGCGACGCCGAGGAAGACGTCGTGAATCTCCTGCGTCTTCGCCAGTGCCGCCGCCTGCCGGTTCACGATGGTTTCGAAGGCCTGGCTGAGCACGTCATCGAGCGGGGCGGCGCGTGGGATCACCACGATCGGGAAGCCGGCCGCGTCCGCCAGCTCGATCGCCGCGGCCGGCACCTCGGACAGGTACTCATCCAGCTTGACCCCCAGCCCGGCCAGCCCGTTCGCGGCCAGCTGATCGACGAGGCGGCAGAACTCCGCCGGCTCGCGGGGCAGCGGGTAGCCGGTGGTGAGCAGGAACTCCTCCTGCTTCGTCCACCGGACGATGTTGGGCACCGTCATGACGTTGAGCCGCCGGATCAGGCGGTCGAGCCCGCCCGAGCCGGCGATGAGCCTGGCCCCCCGCATGGCCTCCTGGCTGAGCAGCTCACGCACCGTGAGCGCGTCGTGCGGGACCAAGCTCATTCCCGGTGATCGGCCGGTGGCGCCGCGCACGGATCTTCCACCAGGCCGCGGGCCCAGGCCAGATCCTCGGCGGTCGGCTCCGGGTCGGCGTCCACATCGAGCAGCTCCAGCGGGTTCTTGGTAATCATCTGCGTGACCTGCTCCAGCGGGACGCCCTTCTCAAAGACCGTCTGCGCGAAGATCCGCAGGGCCTCCGAGGGCAGCGGGTTGTGCCGCTGGCCCGTGTCCGAGACGAGCAGGCAGCGCGAGGCGCCGATCCGGGCGATGCTCTCGGCGATCTTGTCCACGGAGGCGTACTGCCAGGCTGGCGACACCGTGCAGTAGCCGAACTCGGGCATGGCGCCCAGCCTGGCCACCTCTGCCAGGGTGTCGAGGTCCAGGTTGGGGACCCGGAAGTAGGGATGCGTGACGACGATCTTCTCGACCCCGGCCGAGCGTGCCTCGCGCACCAGCGCCACGATCTCGCGAGGCGCCAGGTGAGCGGTACCGAGGATCGCCCCGTGCTCGGCCACAAGCTCGAGCACCTCCGTCACCTCCGGCCGCAGCTTGCCCTCCTTGTCGGTGACCCAGATCCCCTCCGCCTGGCTCCGGCCACCCCGCTGGGAGTCGTAGCCACCGGTCCCGCCGTGCACCTCGGCGTGGTAGCCCCCGTCCACCGTCGGCATCCACACCTCCTTGCCACCCAGCCGGAGAGACGCCTCGACCGCGGCGGGATTGAGGCCGCCCACGTAGAAGTTGAGGACTATGCCGCCGTAGACCCTGATCCCGGGTACCACCCGCTGCACCAGGTAGGCCCGCGACACCGTGCTCTCGTGATGGCACTTGAGCACGATCGCCCTCATCCCGGCGTCCCGGGCGGCCCGGACGATGTCGAAGTCGTCGGCCAGCCGCGGGAACAGGTCGGGATAGGGGTGGCAGTGAAGGTCGATCGCACCAGCGATGTCCACGAGCGGTCCGCCGTAAGTGCGCCTGCTCACGAAGCCCTCCCTGAGGTCAGTGGTGCCGGCCGGACGCCCGTCCGGCCGGCGGTCAGAACTGGGTGATGACGGAGAAGCCGAGTGTCTCGAAGGTGTCCATCGCGCCCAGCACGTCGTTCACCTTCGCCAGCGGCAGCGTCTGGCCGACGATGCGGGCCGGCCGCAGGACGCCCGTCTCCACCAGGCCCAGCAGCCGCGGGTAGTCGACGTGCGGATTGCCGACGCTGCCGACGATCTCGATTTCGCCCTCGATGATGTGATCGAGCGGAACCCGCACGAACCCCTGCTCGGCCTGGCTGGTCAGCCCGACCTGGACGAGCCGGCCGCCCTTGCGCAGGGACATCACCGCCGACTCGACCAGCGCCGCGGCCCCGATGCCGCCGATGGCCAGGTCAGCGCCGCCGCTGGTGATCTCGCGGACGGCCTCGGCAACGTCGGTCCGGGTGGCGTTGATGGTGTGCAGCGCCCCTTCCGCGCTGGCTTTCTCCAGCTTGGAGTCGGCCAGGTCGACCGCGATGACCCGGCCGCCCAGCGCATGCGCGATCTGCACCGCGGACAGGCCGATCCCCCCGGCCCCGTGCACCACCACCCACTGGCCGGCGGCGAGCCGGCCTTGCCGGGTGACCGCGTGGAAGGCGGTCATGTAGCGGCAGCCGATCGCCGCCGCGGAGAGTGAATCGACCGCGTCGGGCAGCTGGATGCAGTTGAAGTCGGCATTGCGGATGACCGCGTAGCGGGCATAGCCGCCGTCGTGGGTCAGCCCGAGGAACTCAAGCTCGTCGCACAGGTTGGAGCGGCCGAGCAGGCAGTACCGGCACCGCCCGCAGGATTCGTGGAACGGGGTGGTCACCCGGTCCCCGGCGTGCACCGACGACACCCCTGCCCCGACCGCGACCACTCTCCCGCCCAGTTCGTGGCCCATCACGAGCGGGAGTGTGGGGGTCAGGCCCACCCAGCCCCAGTCACCGTTCCAGACATGCCAGTCGGTCCGGCAGATGCCCTCGGCCTCCACCTCCACCACGACCTCACCGGCGCCCGGTGCGGGGTCCGCCAGCTCCACCAGTTCCAGCGGCTGCCGCTGCTTGACGAGCTGTGCTGCGATCATCGCGGCGACCTCCAGGTTGACCCAGCGGTCCGGCTGTGCGCCAGGCAGTCCCGGCAGCCGGGGGTGACTGTATGGGGTTGTCTCACCCTAAGTGCGGGCCATGAATAGACAGTATGTGGGTACTTGCTGAACCGATGGGGGTATTTTTGGCGAATTATGCCAAGTCAGGCTGGGGGTGGGCAGACCCGGGCACGGGCCGTCCGACGATCTGCTCCCATGCCGCCTCGTCGGTCGCCCCCTCGGTGCACAGGAGCAGGACCGAGGTGTCCGGGCCCAGCTGGCAGGCATCTCGCACCAGTGCTCCCGGGTCCGTCTCGCAGACGGCGAACAGGCCGCCGAGCCCGGCCGCCCCGGTCTCCCCCGCCACGATGCCGGCCGCGGCCAGCGCCCGCATCGCGCGGCGGGCCCAGTCGTCGTCCACGGCCACCATCGCGTCCATGCCCGCCGCCAGCAGCGGCCACGCGATCTGCGACGGCGTGCCGCAGTTGAGCCCGACCATGATCGATGGGTGCGGGCCGGGCACGGTCACCAGCCGGCCTGCCCGCAGGGACGCCAGCACACAGCTGGCCGAGCTGGGCTCGACGCCGAGCAGGAACGGTGTGCGCGCCAGCCCGCCCGCCTTGAAATGGTGCACTGCCGCCGCGGCGAGCGCGCCCACGCCCACCGGGATCACCACCAGGTCCGGCTCGCCAGCCCCGGCGGCCGAGAGCTGGTCGGCCACCTCGGCGAAGATGGTCGAGTACCCATCGACGACCCAGCCCGGGATGCGGGTGTAGCCGGGCCAGGACGTGTCCGAGACGACAAGGCAGGTGTCACTGGCATCCTGCGCGGAACGGCGCACCGCCGCGTCGTAGTCGCCGGCCACGACGCTCACCGCCGCGCCCTCGGACTCGATGGCCCGGATCCGCGCCGCCACCGTCCCCTCCGGGACGTAGATGGCAGCGGACAGGCCCAGCAGCCGGGCCATCCGCGCCACCGCGCGGCCATGGTTGCCATCGGTCGCGGCGGCCAGCGCCATCGGGCCGAGGGCCGCCAGCTCGGTGCGCAGGTCGTCCACGCCCGCCCAGGTCACCTCGTGACCGAGCCGCTCGGTCAGCGCCCGGTAGGTGGCATAGGACGCGCCGAGCATCTTGAAGGCCGGCAGCCCGAGCCGCCAGGTCTCGTCCTTCGCCCACACCGCCCGCACGCCCAGCTCCGCGGCTATCTCCGGGCAGCTGGCCAGCGGTGTCGGCGCATAGCCCGGCAGCCGGCGATGTACCGCCAGTGGCTCGCGGGCCCGGCTGGCACCGGGCACCTGCGCCCTGGCGGCGGCGTTGAGCATGACCTGCGGCCGGCCCGGGCCGGCCGCCCCGGTGGCGTGCCGCCCGCCGCTCATCCCCGGTGCCCCGCTCCGGCGTCAGCCTGCTCGTCCAGCAGGGCAAGCACCCGCTCAGGGGTGATCGGCAGCCGGGTGGGGCGGCTGCCGATAGCGTCCTGAACAGCGCTCGCGATGGCCGCCGCGACGTTCCCGATCGGCGGCTCGCCGATCCCGCGCGCGCCCAGCGGTCCCTTGCCCTCGCCGCTCTCGATGATGTCCACCTGCACGTCGGGGAAGTCATAGGAGTTGGGGATGAGGTAGTTGGCGAACAGGGTCGACTGGACGTAGCCATCCTCGATCCCCAGGTCCTCGGTCAGCGCGTAGCCCAGGCCCTGCATGGCCCCACCCTGGATCTGGCCTTCGACCCGCATCGGGTTGATCGCCCGGCCCACGTCATGGCAGGCCGCGTAGCGCAGCACCGTGACCTCCCCGGTCTCGACGTCGACCTCCACCTCCGCGGCGTGCGTTCCATAGGTGTAGTCGGGGAAGCTGTCACCCTGGCCGGTGCGCGGGTCGAACGAGCCCGCCTCCGCCCGCCAGATGGACAGGTGTGCGGTGTGGACGCCGCGCTGCTCGCAGGCGGCCGCGAGCTCGGCCAGGGTCAGGCTGACGCCGCCCGGTGGCGGCCCGGCCGGGCGGACCGCGCCGTCGGCGAAGACGAGGTCCCCGGCGGGCACCCCCAGCAGCTCGGCGGCCACCGGCGCGATCCGGTCGCGCAGTTCGCGGGCCGCGGCCAGGACGGCGTTGCCCGACATGTAGAGCTGGCGGGTGGCGAACGTGCCGCCGGCGGGCGGGTTGAGCGCGCTGTCCCCGATGTAGATGCTGATCCCGTCCAGCGGCGTGCCCAGGACCTCGGCGGCGATCTGGCACAGGCTCGCGGCCTGGCCCGCCCCGAGATCGGTGATGCCGCTGCGGATCAGCAGGGTGCCGTCCGCCTGCAAGCTGAGCCAGGCCGACGCCCGGTCGCGGAACCAGATGGTCCGGCCGTACGGGTGACGGTTACAGCCGATCCCGCGCCCGACCCGCTTGCCGGGGCCGGACGGGCTGGCCGGCTCGCCCAGCATCGCCAGCGCGCGGTGCATGGACTGGCTCACCTCCACGCAGGTGGCCAGCCGGTCGCCGGTCGGCAGCCGGTCGCCCTTGACCAGGAAATTGCGTTCGCGGACCTGCGTGCGGGACAGCCCGAGCCGGCCGGCGATCAGGTCCATCTGCGACTCGTAGCCGAAGACCACCTGCATGGCGCCGAAGCCGCGGAACGCGCTGGCCGGGACGTTGTTGGTGAAGACCGCCCGGGCGGCGATGGTGGCGTTCGGGACGCGGTAGGGCCCGCAGGCGAGGGCCGCGGCGGCGAACAGCACCCGCGGCGACAGGTAGGGGTAAGCACCGGCGTCACCGAGTATCTCGACCTGCTGGGCGGTGATGGTCCCGTCGCTGGCCGCCCCGGTGCGGTAGCGCATCACGAACGGATGCCGCTTGGTGCTGGCCAGCAGCGACTCCTGGCGGTCCCAGATCATCCGCACCGGCCGCCGGGTGTGCCAGACGAGCAGTGCCAGGTAGGGCTCGACGGTCATGTCCTCCTTACCGCCGAAGCCGCCGCCCATGTAAGCGGCGATGACCCGGACCTTGCTGGCAGGCAGCCCCAGAATCCCCGCGATCGTCGCGGCATGCTCGATCACCTGCGTCGAGACGCGCAGCGTGACCACGCCGTTCTCCACCCAGCCGACGCCGGCCTCGGGCTCGAGGTAGGCGTGCTCGACATGCTGGCTGGTGTACTCGCCCGCCACCACCACATCGGCGGCGGCCAGCGCCGCCTCCGCGTCCCCGCAGCCGATCTCCCAGGTGACCAGGGTGTTGCCCGCGTCATGCACCTTCGGCGCGCCAGCCGCCAGCGCCGCGTGCACGTCGAACACTCCCGGCAGCTCGTCGTAGTCCACCGTCACCAGTTCCGCGGCGTCGTCCGCGATCTGCTGCGTCACCGCCGCGATCAGCGCCACCGGCTCGCCGAGGTAGCGGACCCTGTCCACGGCGAGCACCGGCATGGCCACCTCGAGCTCGGCCAGGCCCCCGCTCGCCATCTCGACGATCCGGTTGCTGGGGACATCGGCCGCGGTGATCACGGCGACCACCCCGGGCAGCGCGCGCGCCTGTGCCACGTCGACGGACAGGATGCGCCCGCTCGGCACCTGGCCGCGGACGACCCGGGCGTGCAGCATCCCCGGCAGCCGCCAGTCGGCCGCGTAATGCAGCGACCCCTTGACCTTGTCGACGAAGTCGTGGTGCGCCGGTGAGGTGCCCACCACCCGGTAGCCGCCGCCGGGCCGCTCCCCCTGAGCCTGCCCGGGCTGTTCCACCACGGTCATCGCGCCACCGCCCCCGGGGCGCCGCCCGGCCCGGCCAGCGCCGCGTATTCCTCCACCGCGTCGAGGATCTTCGTGTAGCCGGTGCAGCGGCACAGGTTGCCGACCAGGGCGTACCTGATTTCCTCCCGGGTCGGCCGCCCGCACCGCCGCACCAGGTCGAATGCGGTGAGCACCATGCCCGGGGTGCAGAAACCGCACTGGGCGGCACCGCGCCGCAAGAAGCACTCCTGCAGCGGGTGCATGGCCTCTCCGGCCCCCATCAGCCCGCGCAGCGTGGTGACCTGACGGCCTTCCGCCTGCACCGCGAGCAGCAGGCAGCCGTTGACAGGCTCGCCGTCGAGCAGCACGGTGCAGGTGCCGCACACCCCCTCCCCGCATCCGTAGCGCACATCGGCCATGCCGAGCTCATCGTGCAGGACGTCGAGGAGGCTGTCGGACGGGGTCACCCACACCTCGTGCTCCCGGTCGTTGACCGCCAGCAGCACCTTGCGCCTGGTCATGCCGCCACTCCCCTTGCCATGTCAAAGGCGCCGCGCAGGGCGCGAGCGGTGAGCACCTGGACCAGCCGGCGGCGGTAGCCGCCGGAGGCGTGCACGTCGCTGGCGGGATCCACGCTCGCCGCAATCCCGGCGGCGGCCGACGCCAGCCCCGCCGCGGCGGGCGCCCGCCCGGCCAGTCCCGTCAGCAGCCCCGGCGCGGCCAGCACGACCCGGTCGGCTACCCCCGCCAGGGCCACCTCGGCCACGGCGATCACGTCCGCCTGCTGGTCCAGCTCCACCCGGGCCGCCACCCCGACGATGGCGAAGTCGGAGGTCCGGCGCACCATCTCGAGAAAGGACCAGCCCTGGCGGGGACCGGCGACCGGGATGAGGACATCGGTGATGATCTCCTCGGCCGCCAGGGCGGTCGTCAGGTAGGTCACGAAGAGTTCGCGGGCCGGTATCGTCCTGGCTCCGCCGGGGCCCCGCACCACCACCTGCGCGTTGACGGCGAGGGAACAGGCGCCGATCTCCCCCGTCGGATCGGCGTGCGCGAGGCTGCCGCCCAGGGTTCCCCGGTTGCGGACCCGCACATTGCCCACGTGGCGGACGGCGCCGGCCAGCAGTGGGCAATGGCGGCGCACCAGCGGGTGCTCCAGCAGCGTGCGGTGCCGGGTCAGCGCCGGAACCCGGAGCATGCCGTTCTCGACAGCGGGCTCCCGCCGGTCGGCCCCGTTGATGTCGATGAGCACGGCGGGCCGCGCCAGCCGCAGGTTGAGCATGGGCACCAGGCTCTGGCCGCCGGCGATGACCTTCGCGTCCTCACCGTGCTCGACCAGGCGCTGCACCGCCTCGTCATAGCTGTCCACGGCCACGTAGTCGAATGCTGCGGAAACCATGAATCCCCTTCCGGACTCCGCTACCGCGGCCCAGCGCCCAGCCGCGCGCTGGCCGCGGCGAGCACTGCCTGATTGCTCGTGACCACGGGCAGGCCGAGCCTGGCCGCGATCGCGGCCCTTACCTCCATCGCGCCGAAGTTCGTGCACGAGGCGAAGGCCAGGTCGATCGAGCGGCTGGCGGCGAGATCCCCGAGCGACCGGGCCGCGAAGTCCACGATGTCGCCGCCGCCGACCCGGGCGATCTCGAAGTTCTCCGTCATCCCCAGCCCCGCGATCGCCACCACCTCGACCCCGCCGGCCTCGATGCTGGCCTTGATCTTCTCGTTCAGCTCGTCGACGTACGGCGTTATCACGCCGATCCGCGACGCGCCGGACGCCTCGATCGCCATCCGGACCGAGTGGATCGTCGACACCGTCGGCGCGCCCGTCAGCTCGCTGATCCGCTGGCACAGCTGCGTGTCGTAGTCGTTGCCGCGCAGTGCGCCGGCGCTGGTGCACCCGAACACCACCACATCCGGGCGGGCGGTGCCCAGGTCACGGGCGGCGGGGAGGGCGAACTCGTCCAGCATCCGGTACTCGCCCGCCGGCGTGGTGTCCTCCATGAACATCCGGGCGGTATGCACCGAGATGCCGGGCGGGACGTCGCGGGCGAAGTCCACCTCCATCATCGTGTTCGACGACGGGATCATCAGCCCGAGGCGCTGGGCTGGCCGGGCGCTCATGCCGGGACCACAGCGGCCGGCGGGACGGCGGGCGGGCCGTCGCGCAGCGTCCGGTAGATGCTGAGCTCTGCTGCCGACGGCGGCGCCAGTTCATCCACCTCGTCCGCTACCACCAGCTCGAATCCGGTCTGATCCTGGACCTGCGCCACGGTGACGCCCGGCTGGAGGCCGCGCAGCCGCATCCGGCGGGTGCCCGGCTCGAAATCCATCAGGGCGAGGTCGGTGATGACCGCCCCGATCCGGCCGAACAGCAGGCCGGCCCGCTCACGGCTGTCGCCGCCGGACAGGTAGCCGGGGCTGGTGATGAAGTCGACCCTCGGCACGAAACGCCTCGGCTCATGCTGGGTGACGATGAAGATCTCGTTGCAGAGCGAGATGATGTCGTTGGCGCCGCCACTGCCGGGCAGGCGCACCCTGGGATGCTCGACAGTGCCGATGACGCTGGTGTTGATGTTCCCGTACTGGTCGACCTGGGCCGCCCCGAGGAAGCCGTAGTCGAAGTAGCCCCGCTGGGCGAACAGGAAGATGTCGGTGATGTCGGTGAGCATCTGCGCGCCGTAGGCGGCCCGCATCTCGTTGGTCGAGATCGGCAGGTGCCCGGGCAGCAGGCGGGTGCCGATGATGCCGCCTTCCAGCACGATGGTCAGGTTCGGCGCCTGCCTGCGGCTGGCGAGGGCGGACGCGAGCAAGGGCATCCCGACGCCCGCGAACACGACCTTGTGGTCAGCGAGCAGCCGGCTGGCGGTGACCGCCATGACCTCCTCGGCGGTGGCCCCGCTCATCGCGCCATCAGCCTCTCCGCGCCCGCCGCGCAGGCCGCCAGCCGTCCCCCGCCAACGCTGTCAAGGAACGAGCTGAAGTCGGCATGGGCATCGACGTGCTGCTCGACGTAGCGCCGCGCGGCGTCCACCCCGTGCTCCTGGATCGAGCGGACGTAGGCATCGAAGTGGTCCACGTCGGCCTCGTACAGGCCGTAGCACTCGTGCGGGTAGGCCCCGTGCGGGGCCTCCACCACCGCGTCCACGGCGAAATGCGGCAGCATCGTCGCCCACGGCTGCGCCCTGATCTCCTCCGGGGTCACCACCCGCTCGGCGCTGACGACGACGGTGCGGGCGGCCCTGGCCATATCCACGTCCATGTGGCGGTAGCCATCCACCTGGGCGTTGCCGAACATGTCGGCCCGGTGCGCGTGGACGAGGGCCACGTCCGGGAGGAGCGCGGGCAGCGCGGCCAGCCGCTCACCGGTGTAGGGACAGGTGACCGTCTTCAGGCCGGTCATCCGGGCGATGTCCGAGCCGAGCATGCTCAGGCCGGGCAGGAACGGCACACCCATCGCCCCGGCCTTGTACCGCAGCCCCATCGCGAGGTGGCTCCACTCCTCGTACTCGGCCGCGCCGGTCTCCACGTAGTGGCGGAAGATCGGCGCCAGTCCCCACTGCAGGCCGATGCCGACCCAGCTGCTGACGATCCGGTCGGCGCCGCCGGTGGCCAGGAAGAGCTCGGTCTCGTAGCAGGCCAGCGGCCGGGACAGGGTCAGCTGCCGCCGGCGCTGCCGGAGCAGCTCGAACAGCAGCGCCATCGGCGTACGCGAGTAGAGCGTCCCGCCGACCGCGATGTGATCCCCGTCATGGACCAGCGACATCGCCCCGGCCGCCGTCATCCGCTTGTCGGTAACCGGCCGGTCGGCGCCCTCTAGGTATGCCCTGGCCTCGCGGAACGTCACGCCGTCCCTCACGCCGCGGCTCCTGGCAGGGCCCGGCCGAGCAGTGGCAGGACCTCGGCGGCCAGCCGGTGCACCTGCTCGGTGTCGTAGCCGGCCGGGCAGAACACGATGTGCTGGACACCGGCGTCGATCTGCGCCGCGATCTGCTCGGCGCACTGCTCGGGGGTGCCCCTGATCGCGCTGTCCCGGCTCGCCTCGCTCCACTCGGGCGTGTCGAAGTACTCGGCGACGTACTCGTACGCCCGGGCCGTCGCGCTCTCGAACGAGGACCCGATGCACAGCGGCAGTTGCGCGACGTTCTGCAGCTGGCCGGGATCCCGGCCCGCCTCCTCGGCGAACCGGCGCACCTTGGCCCACGACCTGGCGAAGGCGTCGGCCGGGTAGAAGTAGGTGAGCCAGCCGTCGCTCCGGGTCGCCACCCGCTTGAGCACCCGGTCCACGTAGCCGCCGATGAGCACCCGCGGCCGCGGCTCCGGGCGGGGCAGCATCCGGACATGCCTGAGCACCCGGCCATCCCAGTCGCCGCTGAGGTCATCCTCGCCCCACAGCCGGTAGAGCATGTCCAGGTTGCGCTCGAAGACCCGGCCACGGCCCTTGAACGGCACCGCGGTGGCCTCGAACTCGCGCTCGTACCAGCCGGCCGCCATGCCGAGCGTCAGCCGGCCACCGCTCGCGATCTGCAGCGTCCCGGTCATCTTGGCCAGCACCGCTGGCTCCCGGATCGGCAGCACCAGCACGCCGGTGCCCAGCCCGATCCGGCTGGTCCGCGCGGCCACCATGCTGAGCGTGGTCAGCGCCTCAAGGAACGGGAACGGATGCCGCGCCCCGAGGAAGAGATGGTCCCAGGCCCAGAGCGAGGCGAAGCCCAGCTTCTCCGCGGTAACGGAGTAGTCCACGACAGTGTCGATACCCGGGCTCTTGCGTTCGGGTGTGAAGTTCTCAAGTGCGAGGCCGTACTCGACAGTCATGATCAGTCCCCTGCGCGAGAGGCGGGCATTCGGCCGATCCGGTATGGGTACAGCGGCGAGCCGACCGGCTCCGGCTGCCTTCTGATGGATCGTACGTCCGGCTGTCCGGGCTCATCATTGGCAAACTCTGACAGGATGATCGCTCTCTCTTCGGCCTCCGGTGCCATATCTCAGCCGGGCTCGACGATGGCCGCTACCGGTCCGCCGCCGTCGGGGCCCTGGTGGGCGGCTGAGACCGAGACGAACACGGCCGGGTCGCCGGTCACGGCCGAGGCGACGCCGCCCACGCACGCCTTGATCTGGCGGTGCCAGTGCACGTCGGAGTCGTCGAGCATCGCGTTGCGCCACCCGCGGACCTGCCCGTCCTGGCTGGCCTCGCACTTGAGGAACACGTTGACCAGCCGCCCGCCGAGGTCATCGGGGTGCGGGCGGGCGGGCAGCTCCAGGCCGGCGTCCCGGATCGCCGCCCAGATGCCGTCGGCGTCCAGCGCGTCGCGCATCACCGCGTGCCCGATCCGGTACCGCCCGCCCACCCCGCGCACGTTGCCGGCCACGACCACCTGCGCGCGGTCCAGCTCCACCCCGGAGGAGCACGATGCCACGCAGGAGTACAGCTGGCGGCTGTGCAGGACGTCCGCGTCGGCGGGCATCGGGATCTCGCCCAGCGCCACCGCGATGCCCAGCGCCGCGGCACCGTTGGACAGGTCCATGGACTCGCCGGTGTTCTCGGTCCACACGCTCTGGCCGCGGCTCTTGGCGTCCCGGATGGTGCGGATGGTCAGCAGCGGCGTCTTCGTCTGCACGTAGTGGACGTCCGCCGGGTCGGTGATGCCGGCCCGGCCCACAGCCTCCGTCACCGCGGCGGCCACTTTAGTGATCATGGCGGTGCGGCCGATGTCCTCGGGCAGCAGCGGCTCGCTCATGGCGAAGCCGACCGCCAGCCGCGGCTCGCTGGTCGCCGCCGCCCGGTCCGCCGGGACGGTCGCGAAGATAGTGGCATGCGGGCTGATGACGCCATCGGTGCCGCCGGACCAGACGATGGGCACCTGCGCGACCGCGTCCGCGCCGCGGGCTCCCTTCGCCACCAGCACCTCGCGGAAGGCGCGGTCGGCGAGGATGCGGGTGTAGTCGTTCACCCCCCCGTTGCCCTCGGTCTTGCCGATGACGGCGATGACGCGGTCGGCTTCCAGCACGCCGCCGTCGATGAGCTTGGCCAGTTCGCTGGCGTCGGACACATGGTGCAGAGGTACCTTGCGGACCTCGATCGGCTCGGGCACGGGCATTCTCCTCACTGTGACAGCCAGTCCACCTGCGCCGCGGCCTGCCCGCCCGCGAGCGTGGCGTAGCCAGGCCCCCGGTCGAAGAACGGCCGTGACGCCGGGCGGCTGGCCCGCATCTGCTCCCGCAGGCCGCGGGTCGCCTCCTCGCCGGCAACCGGGCCGTCTGCCGGGCCGGTGATCACCACCCCGTAGTCCGCGGCGGCCGCCTCGCGGGACACCTTGCCCCACCTGACGTCGCGGGCCACCAGGGACGGGTCACGCTCCAGCGGGTCCCCCCAGCCGCCGCCGCCGGTGGTGCGGATCCGGATCAGCGTCCCGGCCGCCAGGTACTCGCCGTCGGCAAGCGCGTCCACGTCCCGCTCGCCCGGGCCGCCCGGGTCGGCTGTGACCTGGAACGGCCGCCCGGCCCGGCCGCCGTTCAGGCCCCAGCAGGACAGGATCGAGCGGTCGGCGATCGACATGAAATAGCCGTCCTCCCGCATCCGGATGAGCTTCTCGTACCCCAGCCCGCCGCGGAACCGCCCGGGCCCGCCCGAGTCCACGGCCAGCCCGAGCCGCTCCACCAGCAGCGGGAAGCGTGCCTCGGTGAACTCGGCCGGCAGGTTGCGGGAGTCGGGCACCACATGCACGGTGTCCTCGCCGTCGGCGTAGTACCGCCCGCCCGAGCCGCCGCCCAGCACCTCCCGCATGAGGAAGGGCTCGCCCGCGGCGGTCCGCCCGTACACCCCGGTGTAGCGGATCGTCTCCTGGTCCGCGGGCATCCGCCCGCCGACCGCCTTGGCCAGCACGCCAGCGAACACCCCGAGCAGCCGCAGGATGACGAACGTGCGGGCGTTGGTGGGCGCCGGGAAGACCGGCGTGAGCAGCGTGCCCGGGGGCGGGAAGCGCATCTCGATGAGGTCCACGATGCCCTCGTTCACGTCGAGCTCGGCCATCCGCTCGGGGGTGTCGGCCAGGTTGCGCAGGATCGGCGCGAGCCATTTGGCCAGGAAGTTGCCGTCGGCGTAGTCGGCGCAGTGGTTGATCGGGCCCTTGGCCTGCGGCGCCGTGCCGGCGAAGTCCAGGATCAGCCGCGGCCCGCCCGGATCGTCGTCGGCCGTCCTGGTCAGGGTGATCCGCTGGGTGTGCAGCCGCGGCGGGTCCACCCCGTCGTGCTCGGCGTAGTCCTCCCACGTCCAGGTCCCGGGCGGGACCTTCGCCAGGATCTCCCGCCGGTAGGTGCGCGTGGTGCTGGCGACGATCTCGTCGAAGCAGGCCTCCACCGCCGCGCGGCCGTAACGGCCGAACAGCCCCGCCAGCCGCCGGGCACCCAGCAGGCAGGCGGCGCACTCGGCGTCCAGGTCGGCGGCGAGCGAGTCGGGCATCCGCGAGTTGCGGGTCATGATGGTGAGCGCGGCCCGGTTGGGCACGCCAGCGTCCCACAGCCTGATCGGCGGCACCATCAGGCCCTCCTCGAAGACGCTGGTGGCATGGCTCGGCATGGAGCCGGGAACCGCGCCGCCGATGTCGTCGTGGTGGCCGAAAGCCTGCACGAAGGCGACGACCTCGGGCTGCCCGTCGTTGTCGTGGAAGACCGGCACGGTGACGCACAGGTCCGGCAGGTGGCCGATGCCGCCCTCGGACAGGTAGACGTCGTTGTGGAAGAACACGTCGCCGGGGCGCATCGTCGCCAGCGGGAAGTCCCGCGCCACCGGGTGGACCAGCGCACTGTAGGAACGCCCGGTCAGCTTGCGCAGCAGCCGGTCGTGGATGCCGGCCCGGAAGTCATGCGCGTCCCGGATCATCGGGGACCGCGACGTCCTGGCGATCGCGGTCTCGACCTCCTTCTCGATCGAGGCGAGGCTGCCGGCGACGATCTCCAGCAGCACCGGGTCCACCGGCCCGGCCTGGCCGGTGAGGGTCGCGCCGGTCACGCGGCCGCCTCCGCCACGTCGGCCGCCTCGGTCTCCTCGGTCTCCTCGGTCTCCTTGGTCACTTCGGCCGCCTCGGCCGAGGTGATGAGCAGGTTGCCGAACCGGTCGGCGCGCGCGGTGAACCCCGGATGCACCGGCACGGTCGCGCCGTACTCCTCGATGACCGCGGGCCCGGCCACCACGTCCCCGGCGGCGAGCCGGGGCCGCCAGTAGACGGCGGCGGGCACGCTGGCGGTTGCGCGGCCGAACCGGACCTGGCGGCTGCCCGTCCGTGCCCGCTCCGGGCCGCCGGCGGCGGGCGCGAGCTCGGCCAGTTCCGGCCGCTGGAGCGGCCCGATCCCGGTGACCCGCAGGTTCACCCATTCGACCCGCTGGCGGGGATCGGCGCGGAAGTCGTAGCCGTACAGCGCGCGGTGCGCGTCATGGAACGCGCCGGCGGTGGCGGCAGCCAGCGCCGGGCTGAACCGGCCAGCAGGCACCGGCACCCGGACCTCGAAGGCCTGCCCGAAATACCGCACATCCGCAGAACGAAGGAGGCGGTGCTGGCCGGCCGCGAAGCCCTGGGCGGCCAGGGTGTGGCCCGCCTGGGCGGCCAGCCCAGCGAAGATCGCTTCCACGGCACCGTGGTCGAGCTCGTCATGCCTGGCCACGGCGGTGCGCACGCAGTCGCATCGGACGTCCACGGTCAGCAGCCCGAACGCCGACACGTTGCCCGGATTCGGCGGCACCAGCGCGCCGCGCAGCCCGAGGATCCCGATCAGGGGGCAGACCAGCAGCGAGCCGGAGCCGCCGAACGTGACCAGCGTGAAGTCACGCACGTCGAGCCCGCGTTTCACGGTGATCTGGCGCACGGCGTTGGCCTGGTTCCAGGCGGAGACCTCCAGGATGCCGGCGGCGCAGTCCGGCACCGGCAGCCCCAGCTTCGCCGCCAGCAAGGCCAGCCCCGCCCGCGCCGCCTCGGTGTCCAGCGGGACCTCGCCGCCGAGCAGGCGCGGCGGGATGCGGCCGAGTACCAGGTGCGCGTCGGTGACGGTGACCTCGCTGCCGCCTCGGGCGTAGCACAGCGGCCCGGGGTCGGCGCCCGCCGACCGCGGCCCGACCTTGAGCGCACCCTCGGGTGACACCCACGCCACGGACCCGCCGCCGGCGCCCACCGTCACCAGGTCGACCATCGGGATCTTGGCCGGGTAGGCCCCGACCGACCCCTCGGTGGTCAGCGCGGGCTCGCCGCCCACCACCACCGCCACGTCGGTGGACGTGCCGCCGCCGTCGCAGGTGAGCACCTGGCTGACGCCCGCGTGGTGGGCGATCATCGCCGCGCCGACGGCCCCGGCGGCCGGCCCGCTCAGCACCGTGCTGATCGGCTGGCTGATCACCTGCTCCGCGGTGGCCACGCCGCCGCTGGAGGTCATCACGTGCAGCGGCAGGCCGCCGTGGCCGGCCATCTCCGCCAGCCGCTGCGCGATCGAGGCCAGGTACCGCGACACCCGGGGCTTGACGGCCGCGTCGACCAGCGTGGTCATCGCCCGCTCGTACTCCCGGTACTCGGGCAGCACCCGGGACGACAGCGACACCACCGCCGCCGGGTGCTCGGCGGCGAGCACCCGCGCCATCTGCTCCTCGTGCTCAGGATTGGCGTATGAGTGCAGGAAGCACACGCCGAGCGTGCCGACGCCGCGGTCACGGAACCAGCGGGCGACGGCCGTGGCCTCCGCCTCGTCGAACGGGCGCAGCTGCGCGCCGGTGTGGTCCAGCCGCCCGCCGACGGTCTTGACCAGGTCGGGCGGCACGATCCGGTCCGGTTTGACCCAGAAGTAGGAGTTGCCGTAGCCGTCCGGGACCGACTGGCGGGCGATCTCCAGCAGGAACTGGAACCCCTCGCTGGTGATGAACCCGAGCCGGCCGGCGTCGCCTTCCAGCAGCTGGTTGGTGGCGATCGTGGTGCCGTGGCTGACCGACGCGACGTCGGCGGCGTCGGCGCCGAGCAGGTCCAGGATCTTGCGCAGGCCGGCCAGGAAGCCTTGCGCCGGGTCCGCGGGAGTCGACGGGGTCTTCGTGACGGTCAGCTGGCCGGTGCTCTCGTCCAGGGCGACGACATCGGTGAACGTGCCGCCGGTGTCGATGCCGATCCTCAGGCGGGTCAGCGCTTCCTCCTGGCGATGAGGCCGCCTACTATCACGCCGGCCAGGGCTATGGCGGCGCCTGCCGCTACGCCTGTGAGGAAGCTTCCCGTGGGTGGGCGTGCGCCCAGGCGGCCCGCGGGCTGGCGGTCCGCCGTGGGGCGTTCCCAGGTTGTGCCCGAGGCGCCTGGCGGAGCCGCGGCCGTGGGGGACGAGACGCCCGCGGCTCCGCCTGGGCGCACGCCCTCTGGCGGTGCTGCGGGCTGCGCGGGGGCTGCTCTTGTCAGGAGCAGCTCGTCGATGGCGGTGAAGAACTGGGTGGCTTGGCGCCTCGCGACGCTGGTGAGCATGCGCTGGCCTACACCGGCGATCACGCCGCCGACGGTGGCGTCGGCGTCGTAGGTGAGCTGGGTGGCGCCGTTGCCGTCGTCGGCTAGCCGGACCTGGACGCTGGTGCTGACGGTGCCGGGGCCGCCGGAGCCGGTGGCGGTCAGCAGGAAGGCGCTGGGCGGCTGCTGCGGGGTCAGCGCGATTTCGCCGGTGTAGGTGCCGGTGATGGTGCCGACGCCGGCGGTGACCGTGAGCTGGTAGGTATCCGGCGCTGTCGCTGTCAGGCGCTCACAGCCGGGGATGGCCCGCACCAGGATGGCGGGGTCGTTGAGTGCGGTCCAGACGGTGCCGACGGGGGCGTGCAGGGTGGCGCCGCCGGTGATCTTCATGGCGTGTCCTTGTGGGTGCGGCGGAGCTCGAACAGGTCCGACGGCGACATGGGCATGGAGGTGACCGGGAAGCCCTCGGCGTCCTCGATCGCGGCGGCGAGGACCGCGGCCCCCGGGATGACCCCGGCCTCGCCGGCCCCCTTGATCCCGAGCGGGTTCAGCGGCGAGGGGGTCTGCTGGTGGCCGATCTCGATCCGGGCCGGCACCTCGCTCACATACGGCATGAGGAAGTCCATGAAGGACGCGTTCTGGAGCTGCCCGGCGTCGTCGTAGGCCATCCGCTCATACAGTGCCCCGGCCACCCCCTGGGCGACCCCGCCGTGGATCTGGCCCTCGACGATCCGCGGGTTGATGAGGCGGCCGCAGTCGTGCACCACGCAGTACCGCAGGATCGTCACCTCGGCGGTGTCCGGATCGGTCTCCACGATCGCGGCGTGCATCCCGCTGGCGAACGTGGAGCGGGCCGGGGAGAAGAACGCACGTCCCTCGATACCCGGCTCCTCCCCCTCGGCCACCGGGGGTCTGCTGGCGTCGCCGCCCGCGAACTGGGTGGCGGCCTGCGCGGCGTCGTCGAAGGCATAGCGCAGCGGGTTGGACAGCACCGCCACCGTGCCGAGCGCGATCCCGCTCGCCGGATCCCCTTTGACCTGGACGATCCCATCGACGATCTCCAGGTCGTCGGCCGAGACCTCCATCGCCTCCGCCGCTACCCGCAGCGCCTTCGCCCGGGCTTTCCTGGCGGCCAGCGCGATCGCGGAGCCGCTCATGACCGCGGCCCGGGAGGCGAACGTGCCGACCGCGTACCCGAACCGGCGGGTGTCCCCGGTCACGATCTGGACATCGGCGAGGGGCACTCCCAGCTCGTCGGCGACCAGCTGGGCGAACACCGTCTGATGCCCCTGCCCCTGGGTGGTCAGGCCGGTGGCCACCTTGACCTTGCCCGAGGTCTCCACCACGACGTGGCCGCCCTCGTATGGGCCGACCCCGGTGCCCTCGACGTAGCACCCCAGCCCGATCCCGACCCGCCGGCCCTGCGCCCGGGCGGCCTGCTGGTACGCGGCGAACTGGTCCCAGCCGATCAGCTCCTTGAGCTTGGCGAGCAGCGCCGGGTAGTCGCCGGAGTCGTAGATGAGCGGCCGCCCGTCCTGGAAGATCAGCCCCTGGTCGTAGGGCATCTCACCGGGCTGGATGAAGTTGCGCTCGCGGACCACCGCCCGGTCGAGCCGCAGCGCCGCCGCGATCGCGTCCATGGTCCGTTCCATGACGAAGGCGCCCTGCGGCCGACCCGCTCCCCGGTAGGGGGTGACGATCACGGTGTTGGTGTACAGCGAGTCGAACTCGACCCGGTACGCACCCGGCTTGTACGGGCCGAGCAGCTGGGTCGAGGTGACGATCGGCACGATCAGCCCGTACGGGATGTAGGCGCCGTTGTCGTGCCAGAAGCGGACGTCGAGACCGAGGATCCGGCCCCCGTCGTCGAATCCCACCCGGACGTGATGCTGCTGCGCGCGCTCGTGCGCGCTGGCGATGAAATGCTCCCGCCGGTCCTCGGTGAACTTGACGGGCTGCCCGAGCAGCCGCGCCGCCCACGGCACGAGCACCTCCTCCGGCCACGGGTGAACGATCTTGACCCCGAAACCGCCGCCGACGTCGGGGGTGATCACGTCCACGTCGGCCAGCGCCAGCCCCAGCTTGGCCGCCACCGCTGCCCGCACGCCGGTGGAGGTCTGGGTGGAGGTCCAGATCCGCATCCGCTGCGCCTGGCCGTCCCACCTGGCCAGCACTCCCCGGCCCTCCAGCGGCGTGGACGCCGAACGCTCGATCTCGAAGTCGAGCTCGAGCACGTGCGGCGCGGCGCTGATCGCCGCCCGGGCGTCGCCGTTCTCCTGGACGGCGTTGCCCGCCAGGTTGCCGGGGACATCATCGTGCACCAGGTGCTGCGCCGCGCGGGCCGCGGCCAGGCCCACGACGGCGGGCAGCGGCTGGTAGCTGACCTCGATCTGGCCGGCCGCGTCCTCGGCCAGGTAGCGGTCGCGGGCGACCACCATCACGACCGGCTCGCCGACATGGTTCACCTCACCGGCGGCCAGCGGGTACGGGGTCCGGCCGTGGGTGAGCGACGGGTGCGGGATCAGCAGTGGCAGCGGCTCGGCGAGCCGCCCCGGCAGATCCTCGAAGGTGTAGATCGCCACCAGCCCGTCCACGTCGAGCGCGCCGCTGACGTCGATGTCGGTGATCCGCGCGTGCGCATGCGGGCTGCGCACGAACGCCGCCGCGAGCGCGTCATCCCCCAGGTCGTCCAGGTAGGCGCCGAGGCCGCGGAGCAGCCGGTCATCCTCGACCCGCTGGACGCTGGCACCGAAGAACGACGTCATGGCCGCCTGGCCGCCCGCTCGCGCTGGATCTGCGCCGCCCGGAGCACGGAAGCCACGATGTTGTGATACCCGGTGCACCGGCACAGGTTGCCCCCGACCATCTCCCTGGCCTGCTGCTCGCCCGGGTCGGGGGTGGCGCGCAGCCCGGCGGTGATGGTGGTCAGGAAGCCCGGGGTGCAGAACCCGCACTGCAGGCCATGGCAGTCGGCGAAGGCCTGCTGCACCGGTGACAGCGTCCCGTCCGGCTCGGCGAGCCCCTCGACGGTGGTGATCTGCGCGCCGTCCGCGCTGACCGCGAGCATCAGGCACGAGCGGACCGGGTCACCGTCGAGCAGGATGGTGCAGGCGCCGCAGACGCCGTGCTCACACCCCACGTGCGTCCCGGTCAGCCCGAGGTCGTGGCGGATGCAGTCAGACAGCAGCCGCCGGGCCGGCACCCGGACCTGGTAGGCAGCGCCGTTGACGGTCAGCCGCACCTCGTGCAGCTCCTCACCGCCGCTCATGGGGTTCCCGGTTCCCGGGCCTCGCCGGCAGCTTCGGCCAGCGCCCTCTCGGTGAGCACCCCAGCCAGATGCCGCCGGTAGGCCGCGGTGGCGTGGATGTCGGGTTCGGGGTCCACGTGCTGGCGTGCCAGCTCGGCGGCGGCGGCGAAGCCGGGCCCGCCGGCCGGGGCGGCGGTGACCGCCTCGGTCAGGTCGATGACGAGCGGGCTTGGCCCGACCGACAGGTACGCCGCCCGCGCCGCGGCGATCCGGCCGTCATCACCGAGCTGGACCATGGCGGCCACCCCGCACACCGCGTAGTCGCCTTGCCGCCTGCTCACCTCGGCGAAGCCTGTGCCCGCCGCCCGTGGCAGCACGGGGAAGCAGATCTCGGTGGCCAGCTCGGCGGTCCGCACCGCCGGTTCCAGCGGCCCGAGGAAGAACTCGCTGGCGGGAACCACCCGTTCCCCGCCCTGGCTGGCCACCCGGACCGTCCCCGCCAGCAGCGCCAGCACCGCGGGCATCTCCCCCGCCGGGTCGGCGTGCACGATGCTGCCCACCGTGGTGCCCCGGTTGCGGATGGCCGCGTGGGCGACGAAGCGCAGCGCCTTCGCCAGCAGCGGCTGGGCGGTGCGCGCCGGGAGGTCCGCGAGCACCTGTGCGTGCCGGGCCAGCGCCCCCACCCGCACCTGGCCGCCGTCCACCCGGACGTAGGCGAGATCGGCCAGGCGGTTGATGTCCACCAGGTGGTCCGGGGCGGCAAGGCGCATGGACAGCAGCGGCAGCAGCGACTGGCCACCGGCGAGCACCTTCCCGCCCGGCCCGAGCGAGGCGAGGACCGCCAGCGCCTCGGCCAGGGACGTGGGGCGGGAGTAGCGCAGCGGCGGTGGCTTCAACGTCCCCCCTCACCGGCACATCCTGCTGCCAGCGGCTCGTCACCCCGGGGGCCGGACCCCCGGGCGTCGTGGTGGCCGGGATGACTGCGAGCGTACCCGCGGCGGTGCCGGTGATCGAGAAAGGGCGATACTAACCCTGGACGGGCACGGCCAGCAGAGCCGGGAGGGCGGCGTGAGCGCGGAACACGTCGAGGCACGGCCGGGCGCCTACGCAGACTCGGTGACCCTGATGCAGGTCAGCGCGGACGCGCGGAAATCGGACGGGGTCGAGGCGGCGCTGGTCGCCATGGCCACCGAGCTGAACCTCAGCCTGCTCGCAGGGCTGGGCTTCCAGCCGCCCCCGCTGGCTGGCCCCAATGACCTTCTCATCGCGGTGCGTGCCGGTGACGAGACCGGCCTGACGGCCGCGCTCGCGGCCGTCGACGCCGCGCTGACCGCCCGGCCGGTCACCGGTGACAGCTCCGCCGTGGCGCAGCCACCGCGGACGACCGCGGCGGCGGCCAGGGCGGCCGGGCCCGGGCTGGTGCTGGTCTCGGTGCCGGGAAGGTATGCGTTCGCCGAGGCGATGGACGCTCTCGACGCCGGCTGTGACGTCATGATCTTCTCCGACAACATGCCGGTGGAGCAGGAGGTCAGGCTCAAGGACATCGCGGCGCAGCGGGGCCTGCTGGTGATGGGCCCCGACTGTGGCACAGCCATCGTCGGCGGTGTCGGGCTGGGCTTCGCGCACACCCTCTCCCCCGGGCCGGCCGGGCTGGTTGCCGCCTCGGGCACGGGCGCACAGCAGGTGCTGTGCCTGCTCGGCGCGGCCGGGGCGGGGGTGAGTGCGGCCCTGGGCGTCGGCGGGCGTGACCTGTCCGCGGCGGTCGGCGGCCGGTCGGCCCGCGCCGCCCTCGCCGCCCTGGACGACGATCCGGCGACCCGGCTCATCATCGTCGTGTCCAAGCCACCCGCCCCCGAGGTCGCCGCCGGCCTGCGCGGCTACGCGGCGGCGCTGGCCACGCCGGTTCACTTCGCGTTCGTCGCCCCGGGAGAGCCGGATCTGACCGCCGCCACCGAGGCCGCGCTCGGCGCGATGGGCACGCAGGTGCCGGCCTGGCCGCGGTGGCCGGGCGCCAGCGGCGCACCCCGGGCCCGTGCTCAGGGGGCCCGTGCTCAGCAGGCCCGTGCTCAGCGGACCGGAGCGCTGCGGGGCCTGTTCGCCGGCGGCACGCTCTGCGACGAGGCGATGGTCATCGCCAGCGAGCGGCTGGGCGCGATCCGCTCGAACATCCCGCTGCGGCCGCAGTGGCGCCTGCACCCGCATGCCCCATCGCAGGGGCATACGATGATCGACTTCGGTGACGACGAGCTCACCGCCGGCCGGGCGCACCCGATGATCGACCAGTCACTGCGCCTGGAGCGCCTCGCCGCCGAGGCGGCCGACCCGGCCACCTCGGTGATCCTCCTCGACGTGGTGCTCGGCCACGGCGCGCATCCCGACCCGGCGGCCGAGCTGGGCCCCGCGATCGCGGCGGCACGGGCGCGCGGCGGGCTGACGGTGGCGGTGTCCCTGATCGGGGCCGCCCGCGACCCGCAGGATCTTCCCCGGCAGGCCCAGGTACTGCAGGCGGCCGGGGCGCATGTGTTCGCCTCCAACGCGGAGGCCACCCGGTTCGCGTGCGCGGCGAGCGCGGGCAGCCCATGACCGGCCTGCTGCGCCGTGAGCCGCATGTGATCGCGGCCGGCATCAGCCTGCTCGCCGACGCCGCGCAGCGGCAGGCCGCGCGGGTGACCCGGGTCGACTGGGCACCACCCATGGCCGGCGTCGAGGAGGACCTGGTCCCGGTCCTGGCCGACCCGCGCCGCACCGGGGCCAACGCCCTGGCCGTGGAGCGGATGCTCGCGGTCCGGGCTCACCTGGTGGATGTCCTGCCCGCCGGGGACGCGCTCGGGCTGCGGCCCGGTGACTTCCTTCACGCCGGCCCGCCGATCGGCTGGGACCGGGCCTCCGGCCCGCTGCGGGGCGCGCTCATGGGAGCCGCGGTGTTCGAGGGGCTGGCGGCAGATCCGGATGCGGCCGCGGACCTGGCCAGCCGCGGCGGGATCACGCTGGAGCCCTGCCACGCCCGCCGCGCGGTGGGCCCGATGGCCGGCGTGGTCTCGCCGTCCATGTGGGTCTTCGTGCTCGAGGATCCCGCGACCGGGCAGCGGTCGTACTGCTCACTCAACGAAGGCCTCGGCAAGGTGCTGCGCTACGGCGCCTACTCCCCCGACGTGATCGGCCGGCTGCACTGGATGTCGTCGGTGCTCGGGCCGCTGCTGCAGGCGGCGGTGCGCCGTCACGGGCCGGTGGACGTCACCGCGATCCTGGCGCAGATGGTGCAGATGGGCGACGAGGCTCACAACCGCAACCGGACCGGCACCCTGATGCTGCTGCGCGACCTGCTGCCGTCGATGGTCGGGTCCGGGGCCGGGCCGGCCGAGGTGGCCCGGGCGGCGGCGTTCATCGGCGGCAACGACCATTTCTTCCTGAACCTCGCGATGCCAGCGTGCAAGCTCGCGCTCGACGCCGCCCGCGGCATCCCGGGCTCGTCGATGGTGGTGGCGATGGCCAGGAACGGCACCGACTTCGGCATCCAGGTCTCGGGAACGGGCGATGCGTGGTTCACGGCCCCGGCGCTGACGCCAGACGGCCTGTACCTGGGGGACTACGGCCCTGCCGACGCCAATCCCGACATCGGGGACTCGGCGATCACGGAAACGGCGGGCCTGGGCGGTTTCGCCATGGCTGCCGCCCCGGCCATCGTGCGGTTCGTCGGCGGCACGGTCGCCGACGCGCTGGCCACCACCCGGCGCATGTACGAGATCACGCTGGCCGAGCACCCGCTGTTCCAGGTGCCCGCCCTCGGTTTCCGCGGCACCCCGGCCGGGATCGACACCACCCTGGTGGTGCGCACCGGCATCCTGCCGCAGATCAACACCGGCATGGCGGGCAAGGTGGCCGGCACCGGCCAGGTCGGCGCCGGGCTGGTCACCCCGCCCGCCGGGATCTTCCCGGCCGCACTGCACGCGCTGGCGCAGGCCGTTTAGCTGAACGAGGCGAGTCCCCCGGTGTGGCTCTGGGTGGCCAGCGGCGGCCGGACGCTGGGGATCTCCCGCGTGGCCTGGACCGCCCGGTACACCATGTGCGCGTAGACCCTGGTCCCCGGCAGCTGGGGATGGGTCTCGTCCGGCCAGAGCAGGTACGTCCGGTGCCTGATCGTGTCGTACCAGTCCGCGAGCACGACGGTGGGGTGCTGGCGGACGAAGGCCCCGATCGTGACGTTGACCTCCTGGCTCCACTGATCGGGCTCGTAGGTGTTGATGAGCACCAGCTTGCGCTGCGGCCCGATCACCCGCACCAGCGTGTTCAGCTCGCTGGTGGTGACGATGTAGTTGGTGCCAAGGCCCACCACCACGACCGGGCGCAGCCGGCCGGCGCGGGCGAGACGGCGCACGACAGCGATTCCGGCCGGCATCTCCCGGCTGGGCATGGCGTCGATGTAGATCCCCGGCAGCACGGAGTCGAGCGTCATGGCACCCGCCGCCATCACCGAATCGCCGATCGCGGTGACCTGCCGGCCCAGCGCGGTGTGCCGGTCACGTGCCGATGACGGCCCGGACGGCGGCTGGGACGCCTGCGCCCGGATGGCGGCGCTGACCCGCTCCCCCACGCTGATCTGCCTTTCCAGGCCGGATTCCCCGGTGGCTGGATGGACGACACCGCATCCGGCGGCACAGACGACAGTCAGGGCGGCTGCTGCCCTGACAACAGGCCACGCCACACGTTCTATTGCCAGTTCCATTGGTCCCCCCGCTCCCAGCACTGTTTTTCGCCATCTGCACGTGAGCGCAAACACCGGGGCCACGGGGCGGCCAGGCACATGGCCGAAAATGGGGCGATGGCAGCCACCTACATGTGGCTGAAGCCCCAGTTCAGCACCTGCCTGCTGGTGGCGAAAAGCTCGGCGTAACTGCTGATGGGGTTGACGTGCAGGACCACGCCGATCAGGGCGCGCTTGCCGCGGCGTGCCTCGAACAGCAGGCAGAATCCCGCGGCCTTGGTGTTGCCGGTCTTGATGCCGATGGCGCCACGGTAGGTCCCGATCAGGCCGTCGGTGGTGACCCACACGTAGTGATGGTGCTGGGCCGTCGCCGCCACGGCATAGCTGTGCAGGGCGACGATGCTGCGCAACACTGAGTTGCTCATGGCCTGCTCGCCGAGCTTGACCAGGTCGGCCGGGGTGGAGTAGGTCGCGGACCCGGTCGGGATCGGCAGGCCGTCGAAGTGCGCGAAATGAGTGGACCGCAAGCCGATCTTCTTCGCCGCCGCGTTCATCTTCGCGACGAACGCGCCCCGGCCGGGGCCGTAGCTCGTCGCGAGCAGATAGGCCGCGTCGCAGCCGGACGGGAGCAGCATCGCCGCGAGCAGCTGGCGTGCGGTCAGCACGTCCCCGGCGATCAGGCCGGCGTTGCTCGCACCGTTGCGCTGCACATACTGGACGGCCGCGCTGGTGACCGTGATCTTGCGGTTCAGGTTGCCGGCCTGCAGGACGACCAGCGCGGCCCGAAGGTGGCCACCTCGGCCACCCCCGCCACACCGAGCAGGCGGGGCACGATGGTCCAGCGAGCCAGCACCGAGAGGTCGACCTGGCTGAGCGTGCGCGAGGTCAGCCCGACGATCATGACGTTGCCCGTCGAGGAGACGGGCTGGCGCATCACCGGCGGCGCGGAGACGTTCGGCAGCACGAAGGCCCCGGTGAGCCGCTCCTGGACGAGCTGGCGGGCCTGGTAGAGGCTGGTGCCGGCGGCGAAGTGCAGGTCGATCTGGGACAGGCCGGGGATGGAGTCGGACGTCACATCGGTCACGCCCAGGACGCCTTCGAGCAGGTTCTTCTCCAGCGGCACGGTGACCAGGGACTCAACCTCGGGGGCCGACAGTCCCGGCGCGTTCGTCTGGATCTCGACGACCGGGGGCGAGGTCTCGGGCAGGACGTCGGCGTGCATCCCGGGCAGCAGCACGCCACCCATGACCATGATCCCGGCGGCCAGCGCAACCACGAGGTATCGGAAGGCCAGCATGCCTAGTTCCCCCGCCAAAAGTTAAGAAACCGTATAGATCAAGCAATATGTGGGGTGGGCTGAGGCGTGTCAAGAGCCAGCCGGGTGCACGCCAGCAGTCGGCCGCAGCCCGCCGGTCACGCGGCACCGGCCGCGCCGGCGGACACGTGGCTGATCAGCTCGATCTTGCCCTTGTTGTACAGGACCAGGTACCCCTTGGGCAGGTAGACCTCACTCCCCCATCGGCCAGGTGGCCCTAATCCAGCAAGGAGGGGTGTGCCCGGTTGAACATGACGATCCACCTGACATCCCAGGCCACCCCCGTCCTCAGGGAGCCTCGAAGCCCGGCGCCGGCCTCGCTACACTCCGGCGATATGGCCGATCCGCTCTTCGACGCCGTCGAGCGAGCACAGCTCAGCGACCTGTTCGACGAACTCGGTCCCGAGGCACCGACTCTCCTCGCGCCGTGGACGACCCGCGATCTCGCCGCGCACCTCGTCCTGCGCGAGCGCGACTACCTCGCTGGCCCCGGACTTGTCCTGCCCGGTGCGTGGGGCCGCTTGGCTGAACGACGAAGAAGAACGCTCGCGCTGAGGGACTTCACATGGCTCATTGCGACGATCCGATCGGGACCGCCGCCAGGCTTCTTCCGCATCGGATGGGTGCGCCGGCTCCCGAGCCTCAATGAGTTCTTCGTCCACCACGAGGACGTACGCAGAGCCAACGGTCGTGGTCCTCGAACGAGCGAGCATGCAATGGACGAGGCCCTTTGGCGCAACGTCAGTCGCGCGCGCTGGTTCCTCGCGCGGCGACTGCGCGGCGCGGGTCTTGAGCTTCAGTGGGCGGGGACCGCTAAGACCGTCCGGGCACGGCGGGGGGAACCTACTGCCCGCATCGCCGGACCTCCAGGCGAGCTGCTGCTCTACCTCTTCGGCCGGCAGGGCGCGGCACATGTCGAGGTGAGCGGGCCTGCTGCGGCGGTCCAAGCCGTGCGACGCGCGCGGTTCGGCATGTAACAGGAGTCACCAGGCTCTCATCCAGGACGGATACGCCCTCAGCCTGTCCAGCTAGGTGCTGGTGACGGTGACCCGGTTGCCGGAACCGGAGTAGCGGACCCATACCCGCTCCCCGATCGGCTCGCCCACGGCGAGCAGGCCGAGGATGGCGGTGTCGCCGTCGTCGGTGCGGGCGACGAGGCGGCGCCCATCGCGGTCGAGGCGGCCGATGACGAAGCCTGTGCGGGAGCCGTCACGGCGGTGCTTGATGGTGCAGGTCTCGATGGTGGCCCAGCCGTCGGCCTGCTGTGCCTGGGCTGGGGCTGGCCAGCTGTCGATCCGGGCCTGGAGTGCGCTGCTGGTGTCCGGGCGCCAGGGCGCCGGAGCGGTGGAGTACACGCCAGCCGAGTACTTGCTCATGATGCCGCCATTGGCGCCGACAAACCCGTAGCTGCCGGGGTTGGCGCGGGCGCGGGTGACGGTCTCGGCGATAGCGTGCATCGAGTAGTTGTTGCCGGCGCCGCCGAAGAACGGCAGCCCGCCGGTGACGGTGAGCCCGCGCGGGTCGTTCGGTGACAGGCCCAGGCCGTCGCAGATGTTGAACACCGGCACGGGGAAGCAGCTGTACAGGTCGATGGTGGCCAGATCACCGGGGCCGATGCCAGCCATCTCCAGGGCGAGCCGGGCGGCCATCACCGCGGCCGGGCTGGCGGACAGGTCGGCGCGCTCGAGGAATTCCCGTTCCCGCAGGTCGGCGTGGCCGTGCAGGAACACCCACCGGCCCGGGCCGATGCCGAGCCGCTGGGCGGCGGCGACCGAGGTCAGCAGCACGGCGGCGCCCTGGTTGACCTTCTCGCGAGCGACGAGGTAGCGGGTGTAGGGGTCGGCGATCAGCCGGTTCGGCCCGGTGGGGGTGATCAGCTCGGCCGCGCTGCGGACGGTGGGGGCGGCCGCGTGCGGGTTGGCGGCGGCGACCCGGGTGAACGGCGCGAACAGCGTGCCCATGGCCGCGGCGTACTGCTCGCGGGTCAGCTTGAGCCGTGCCCGCCGGGCATTCTCGGCCAGCGCGTACTGGCTCGGGGCGTCGGTGAGGCCGTGCGCGGCCTGGTGCATCGAGACCATGCCATCCAGCCCGTAGCCGCGGTCTTCCAGGCTTCCCTCGGCGTGCTCGGTGAAGTCGGGGCGGCCGGTCGCCGTAGCGTAGTAGCTGGCGGTGGAGATCGCCTCGGCGCCGGCGATCAGTGCTACCTCGCTGCCGCCGGCGGCGATGGTGGCGGCGAGTTCGCTGACCAGGTGCTGCGGGGCCTGGCCGCCACTGACCTCCAGGATCGCGCGGGCTGGGCCGGCCCCGATGCGGCCGGCGACCGACCGGGGGTAGTTGTCGGAGCGGCCCAGCGGGGACCGGGCCATCGGGTGGGAGATCTCGAACTGGCGCACGCCGGCGATGGTGTCGATCGCGGCGGCGACCGATGCCGGGTCGGCGCCGGTGTCGGCCAGGGCTGCCCGTGCGGCGTCGGCGGCCAGGTCGACCGCGCAGCGGCACTGGTAGCCGGGCTGGCCCAGACGCTCAGATGCCTGCCCGACGCCGGCCAGGACGGGTGTACGCGGGTCGAGGCCGCCGGCGCCGCCTGGCTGATCCATGATGTGCTCCCGGCCACAGGCTGATTCTTGACCGTAGCCTCCCTTCCTGTCCTCTGGGAGGGTGTGCTCCATACCGGAAGCGGGGCTTAGGACGGTCGCTGTGATGACCATTGGCACTGGGTGGCCGCTCCGGGCCCGCCGATAATGGTGGGGGAAGGCCGGAGCGGGCACGTGCTGGTGACCGGAGGGACCGGGCATGGCGGGAGTTCAGCCAGCGGCCACGGCGGGCAGCGGGTGGCTGGCATCGCATCATGTGCTGACGCGTCCGGGGGTTGCGTGGGCCGCCGGGACCGCCGGCTTGCTCGTGTACAACTGGTGGGTGCTGGTGCCGTTGCGGCCCGGGCTCTGGCGCTCACCCAACGAGCTCTTCAGCAACCTGGAGGTGAGCGGGCGGCCGTTCGCCACCGCGATGCAGCATGCCGATGTCATCTCCGGGCTGCTGCTGCTGGCCGCCTTCCTGGCGGTGGGGGCCGCGAGCATCCGGGGCGCCCAGCGGGAATGGCTGGCCATGCTGGTCTTCGCCGCGGCCGGTGCGCTCGGCGGGCTCCTTCCGGAGACGTGCGCTGACCAGGTCAGCGTGGCCTGCCGGGACAGGGAGCTGAGTCTCCAGCTTCCCCTCCAGCAGTATGTGCACGCCGCGGCGGGCATCTGCGAGTTCGCCGCTGTCACGGTGGCGCTGGTGTTCGCGTTCCAGCGGACACGGGGCGCCCGGACGGGCAGCGCCAGGGTCTACCGGGCCTTGATCACTGGCGCGGTCGTCGCCTACCCGCTGCTGGGCCTGGCCTACCTGGTGAACCGGCTGGGCGGCGTGATGGAAGTGGTCTTCTTCATGGGCTTCACCGTCATGGTGCTGACCCAGCTGGCCGAGCGGACCGCTGCCTGCCACCACCGCGCATCGCAGGGCCAGCGCGCCCGGCCGCTTATCCGTAGCGGTGCAGCTCGTGGAAGAAGTCGCTGATGACGTGCAGCTGGCCGGAGCGGGCAACCTCGTCATAGACGTACTTGCCGACCGCCAGGTCGAGCACTCCGAGCCCGAAGGGCGAGAACACCACCGGCCGGCCCGCCGGCAGCGTCACCCGCCCGGCCATCACATCGTCCAGCGTGCCGTCCAGGAAGTCCCGGTTTCCGGTGAGCTGCTCGGCCAGATGCGGCGAGGTGCCGGCCGTCAGGCAGTGCTCGACATCGTCGACGATGTTGGCCGACGCGAGCACGATCTGCGGCGCGAGGTCGCGCAGCGATATGTGCAGTACCAGCGGATGGTGCCCGAACCATGCCAGGTCGCTGACGTACGGCTGGCCGGCGGTGGTGGCGAAGACCACCAGGTCGCTGGCGCGGATCAGCTCCTCGGCGCTGTCGTGCACGGTGATCTGGCCAGCGGTGCCCGACTGCTCCAGGTAACCGCGAAAGCCGGCCGCGCTGCTGGCCGACAGGTCGTGCACGCCGGTCTCGGCGAACGACCAGCCGGTGCCGGCCAGGAAGGTATGGATGTAACGGGCGATCAGGCCCGCACCGGCGAACCCGGCCCGCGCCGGGCGCGCGCGGCTACGGCTGAGCCAGTCAGCCGCCGAGGCCGCCAGCGCAGCCGTCCTGGTGGCGCTGATGATCGAGCTCTCCAGGCAGGCGAACGGGTAGCCGGTGTCGTGGTCGTTGAGGATCAGCACGGCCGAGGCCCGCGGGATGCCGGCCGCGACGTTCTCCGGGAAGCTGGAAATCCACTTCAGGCCGTCCACTCCGAACTCACCGCCGATCGAGGCGGGCAGCGCGATGATCCGGGCGGAGGGACGGTCGGGAAATCGCAGGAAGTAGGACGGCGGGTTCACCGAGTCACCGGCGCTGTGCAGCCGGTAGGTGGCCTCGACCAGCTCCACGATCTGCTTCTCGCGGCCTGCCAGCGCGCGGGAGACCTGCGCACCGGAGATCACAGCGAACGGCGGCACGGTGGTCATCCGGCGCTCACCTCGATGGCCGGTGCGCAGTCGGCCAGGCGCACCGGGTCGGCCATCGCGACGAGCACCTCGCGCGGCCCTTCGAAGGGCTCCCTGCTGTGCGCGGTGCGGATGTTGTCCACGAGCATCAGGTCGCCGGCCTGCCATGGCTCGCGTGCGGTGTGGGCGTCGTAGACCTCGTTGATCAGCTGCACGACATCCTCGCCGACCGGGTCGCCGCCGCCGAAACGGGTATTGAACGGCAGCGCGTCAGCGCCATAGACGTCCACCAGGAACTCGCGCACCTCGGGGTCCAGCGTCCGCTCGTTGAGGAACGCGATCTGGTTGAACCAGCAGCGCTGGCCGGTACCCGGGTGGCCCACCACGGCGCTGCGCTGCTGCCTGGTCCGCAGCCCGCCGTCGGGCTGCCACTCGAACTCGATCGCGTTGGCACGGCAGTAGCTCTCGACGGCGCCACGGTCCTGCGTGCCGAATGCCTCAGCGACGGACGCCCCGATGTCCTCGTTGTAGTTGCGGGTGAGCAGCCAGCCCTCCCGCTCGAACCGCCCGGTCAGCTCGCTGGGCAGCGCGCCGAGGACGGCCGGGGAGTCGGCCACCCCGGTCGCCCCGCCGGAGGTGGGCGCGGACAGGCACGCGAACAGCATCAGGCCGGGGAACTCCAGCGCGTAGCTCAGTTCGTGGTGCATGCACATCGGCTGGTTCGGCGGCCACTTCGACGAGGAGTACACCCCGCCGGGGTAGGTGCGCCGGGACGCGAACGCCTCCCGCTCGGTCATCAGGCCGGTGGCCAGCCGCTGGAAGACGGCACCGGTCCCGGCCGCGTCCCGCAGCCCGAGGCCGCGGACCAGGACGCAGCCGTGTTCGGCGACGACGGCGCGCAGCGCATCCCGGTGCCCGGCCGCCCAGCCCGGTGCGTCACCGGTGACCTCGGCCCGCAGCACCGGAGGCTTGCCGGGCCGCAGGTCCGCCTCGAGCAGTGAGGCCGGGAATGAGGATGACATCTCGGTGTCCTTTCAGTCGCCGCTAAAGAAGAAGCCAGCAGCCCGGCGGCGTGCATCACCGCCCGCGCTGCCAGCGCGGGACGGGTGCGCAGGAAGTAATGACCGCCGCCGGCCAGCTCGTACAGGCCGACCTGCTCGGCCAGGAGCTGCCAGCCGCGGTGCCGGCCGGCGTACCCCGCGGTGACCGGGTCGTCGGCGGCGACGACCACGGTGACCGGTGCGGACAGCCGCACCGGTGGCGGGCTGTCCAGGGCGTCGGCGAAGTAACGGTGAGCGGACACGCAGTCGTGCCGGTAAGCGGCGCCGACATGCTCGGCGCGCTGCGCATCCAGCTCACGCAGGCCCGCGGAGCTGCTGCCGGCAGCCAGCCCGGCGGCGATCTCGGCATTGCTCTGCCCGGCCAGCCCGGCGATGCTGGCGCGCCGGCCGGGCGCGTCACCGAGCAGCTGGGCGGCCAGGAACACGCGCACCACGTCCGCCCCGCGTTCGCGCAGCTTCCTGGCTGTCTCGACGGCGAACGCGGTGCCGCTGGAGTGGCCCCACAGCAGGACCCGGGCCAGGCCACGCCGGGTGATCTCGGCGGCGGCCCGCTCGGCCACCTCCGCCAGCGGCGCGAACGGCTCACGCGCGGCGGCCAGGTCATGGCCGGGCAGCTCGACGGCGTAGACCGCCAGCCCGCTGCCCCGCAGCTCGCTGGCCATCGACTGGAAGTTGACCGCGTTGCCGCCGGCGTAAGGGAAGCACACCAGGGCTCCGGCCGGCGCCCCCTCCGGCTCGGCCAGCGGCTCGAGCAGCCCGGGGCGGCGCTGCGAGGTGCCGTCCACCAGCCCGGCCAGATCGGCGAGGACAGGGTGACCGATGAGGTCCTTCAGGGACACGGCACGATCCAGGGTGATCGCCAGCTTCACCGCCGACAGCGACGTGCCGCCCCGGTCGAAGAAGTGGTCCCGGCGGCCGATCTGGTGCTGCGGGACGCCGAGCACTTTCGCCCACGCCGCCGCCAGCCGCCGTTCGGTCGGTGTCCTCGGTGCGTGGTAGTCATCCTCGGCACCATCGAGGTCCGTGGCGAGCGCCGTCAGCGCCTTCCTGTCGACCTTGCTGTTGGCGGTCAGCGGCAGGCTCTGCTGCCAGTGGAAGGACGACGGGACCATGTAGGCGGGCAGCGACCGGGCCAGCCGGTCCCGCAGGACGCCGGCCGCCAGTGGCCGCTGGCTGGAGTAGAAGGCCACCAGATGGCTGCTCTGGCCGGCCCGCCCGGCGACCACCACGGCGCCGTCGCGGACACCGGGTACCCGCAGCAGCGTGTTCTCGATCTCGCCGATCTCGATCCGGAACCCGCTGACCTTGACCTGGGTGTCGCGGCGGCCGAGGAAGCCCAGCTTGCCGGCGGGCAGCCAGCGGCCGTGGTCGCCGCTCCGGTAGAGCCGCTGGCCCGGGCGGTGCGGATCGGCCATGAAGACCTGCCGGGTGCGCTCGGGGTCGTTGACGTACCCGCGGCCGACGCAGACCCCGGAGAAGACGATCTCACCGGGCGCGCCGAGCGGTACCGGTGACAGGTGCTCGTCGACGACGTAGACGTGCGCGTTGTTGATGGGGCGGCCGAGCGGGACCTGCGGACCAGGCACCCGGTCCATGATCTCGTGGTTGGTGTCGTCCGAGGTCTCGGTCAGCCCGTACGCGTTGACCAGCTTGATCCCGGGCTGGGCCGCGAACCAGCGCTGCGTGAGCTCCTTTTTCAGCGCCTCACCGGTGACCGACACGTACCGCAGGTGCGGCAGGTCGCGGGGGCGGCGTTCCAGATACGACAGAACGGCTTCCAGGTAGGACGGCACCACCTGAAGCACGCCGGCCCGGCCGCGATCGATCGTGTCAACGAACCGCTCGACGTCCAGGATCGTCTCCTGCTCGACCAGCAGCGTCCGCCCACCGGCCAGGAGCGCGGACACCAGCTGCCACAGCGAGATGTCGAAGCACTGCGGCGCGGTCTGGGCGACCACCTGCCCGTCGCCGATCTCCAGGTCGTCGATCTTGGCGTAGAGGTGGTTGAGCATGCCCTGGTGCTCGCACATCGCGCCCTTGGGCTCACCAGTGGAGCCGGAGGTGAAGTAGATGTAGGCGAGCTGGCCAGGCGCCACGCCGACGCCGAGATCACCGTCGGCGTGGTCCTCCCGGTAGGCCGCTTCGATGACGAGCGCCTGGACACCGGGCAGCGCGGCGAGGGCCGTGTCGAGTGTGGCGGTGCTGCCGGGTTCGGTCAGCACGAGCCCGCAGCCGGCGCGCGAGAGCGTGGCCGCGATGCGGTCGGCCGGGAAATGCGGCTCGATGGGCAGGTACACCCCGCCGGCCTTGAAGACCGCGATGACGGCCGCCATCCAGTCCAGGTTGCGTTCGGCCACCACCGCGACCACGCCTTCGCGGCGCAGGCCACGTGCCAGCAGGGCCCGGCCAAGCCGGTTGGCGCGGGCATTGAGCTCGGCGTAGGTCCACTGCCGGTCGCCGTGGACGGCCGCGACGGCGTCCGGGTGTGCCCGCACCCGCTCCTCGAACAGTTCGTGGAACCGCCGGTCGGGCAGTTCCCTGCGCGGCCCGGCGAGCCCGTCGAGCTGGAAGTGGAGTTCGCCGGCGGACAGCAGGCTCTGCCGCCCATGCTCGGCATCGGGGTCCGCCGCGATCAGCGCGAGCGCGGTGAGGTGGTAGCCGGCGATCCTGGCGGCGCTGCCGGAGTCGAGCGCGTCCGTCCGGTACCGCAGCCGCAGCAGCAGGGAACCGCCGCGCTCGCGGATGGCTACCGCCAGGACGGTGTCCCCCGCGGGCTCGGCGACGTCGCCGCCGGCCAGGTCGAGCACGGTCTCGAACAAGGGCCCGGGCACACCCAGCTCGCGGCGGAGCTCACCGACCGGGAAGTCCTGGTGCGCCAGCAGCAGCGACTGCGCCCGATGGGCTTGCGCCAGCACCAGCCGCCAGGAAGCGGCGCCGGTCGTCAGCCGGCAGGGCAGCGGCCGGCCGGCCGCGACGTAGCCGGTCACGACCTCCTGCTCGCCGGACAGCCCGGCCAGCACCTTGGCGTGCGCGGCCAGCAGCACCGAGCTGAGCGGGACCGCCAGTTCGTCCGCCAGCCTGCGCAGGGCCGCCACGAGGTCATCAGGGATCGCCGTCTGGTGCCCGGCGATGCCAGCCTCCGGCTCAGGTGCCCACCGCGGGATCGCGGTGAGCCCGCCGGCGGCGAGCACAGCGCGCCAGTAGTCCCGGCCGTCCTGCGCCGTGGGCACCGCGGCACGCGGGCCGGTCGTGGTCATCTCAGATCTCCCTGGCCGGGTTTCCGCCCCACCGTGCCCGCCGGGGGATTTCCTCGCCTTTCATGACGAAGGAGTCGGGGGCGAGCACCGAGCCGTCGCCCACCGTCACGCCGTAGTGCACCATCGCGCCGACCCCCATAGTGCAGCCGGCGCCGATCGCGCTCCGGTCAGCCTTGAAGGTCCCGTCCTCCTGCGAGTGGCACTGGATCTTGGTCCCGATGTTGAGCGTGCAGTCGTCCCCGATGGCGGCGAGCGTGCGTTCGGTCAGATAGCAGCCGTCGTCGAAGACCCTCTTACCGATCCGGACGCCGAACATCCGCCAGATCACGTTCTTGAACGGAGTCCCGTCGAACGCATGGAGGAAGTCCATCGCAGGCACCTTCCACAGGCGTTCGTGCCGCCAGAAGTAGGGGTCGTAGATGGAGCAGTACTTCGGCTCCACCGGGTGGAAGGCGACGATGACGCGTTCTGTCAGCGCGAAGTAGACGGGGCTGGCCAGCAGGCTGAGCGCGAGGAACCCGGCCGTCGCCACGTCTGCGAACGCACCATAGAGGTCGAAGGCGGCCAGGCCGAGTGCCACCACCAGGAAGACGTGCACCCAGCGGGCGAACAGGAAGACGCCCATGGTCGCGATGTTGTACCGGTTCTTCGCGGCCAGGCGGCGGTGCAGCTCGTCCCCGGTCCGCAGATGGTCGAAGCGGCTGTCCCGCTCGACTGAGCGCGGGATCTCGAAGCACGGTGAGCCCAGCAGGCCAACCCCTTCGCGGATCTTCCCGTCGAGCGGGATCATCACCTTGGTCGCGAGCAGGCAGTTGTCGCCCGTCCGGCCGCCGGGGGGGTAGGCGATGGCGTTCCCGAGGAAGTTGTGCGGCCCGATCGATACCTGGGACATGCGGAAGGACGTGCTCGAATACTCGGCATTCATGATCGACAGCCCGTCGGCGACCATCGTCCCGCTGCCGACCGAGCTCAGGTACGGGGTCTCGTGCCCCACCTCTGTCCCGAAGTTGGATCCGGTCTGCTCGACCCGGGACAGGTCATAGCCGATCCACCGCAGGTAGTTCACGATGTAGGAGCTGTCACCAAAGAGGTAGTTGAAGAATTTCCGGCTGGTCAGGCGGTGGATCGCCCGGTGGGCCCGGTACTGCAGGCCGTACAGGGGATAGACCTTGCCCGGCGTGATGAGCAGGTTGAGCAGCCGGGGCACGGATGTCACGACCAGCAGGCCGAGGGCGAGGGCGCCGAAGAAGATGACCAGCGACATGGCCAGCGCCTCGACGAGGAACCCCCCCGAGGTGATCACGTTGGCGCCCGGATCCAGCAGCCCGGCCAGTGACGGCACAGCCGTCAGCACCAGGTAGACGCCCCCGATGACCAGCGGCAGGTAGACGAACAGCAGGGCGAGCAGACTGCCGGCGCAGAAGCTGACCCGGCGCACCGTGCCGCACCGGGCCGGTGCGACCCTGGCGTAGTCCAGCTCGGTGCGCTGCGCCGGGGACCCGTGCCAGCGCTCGCCGGGCGGCACCGTCTGGCCGCTGTACAGCGCCGAGGTGTGACCGAGCTGCGCACCGTCACCCATCGACGTATGGATGTCGAGCACGGTCTTCTCGCCGATGAAGGCGTCCTCGCCGATCGTGACCGGGCCGGCCTGGATCTCGCCGGCGTGCGCCCGGTAGCAGCTGAGGTAGGAGTCCTTGCGGATGACCGTGCCGGCGCCGACGGTGAACAGGTCGGTGCACACCGGCACGCTCCGGGAGAAGATCGCGGTGCCTTTCCCGATCTTGGCGCCGAGCGCCCGCAGGTACAGCACGTAGAGCGGGGTGCCGACGAACAGCAGGGCCAGCGGGTCGGACCGGACCAGCACCTTGACGATCCAGAAACGGACGTACGCCAGGCTCCAGACGCGGATCCGCTGGGGCTTCCACCGGCCGATGAGGATCCACTTCACGGCGATCGGGAGGATGCACAGCACCAGCAGGCCGCCGCCGCCGAACAGGACCGACCGCAGGTAGATGTCGACGGCACCCGAGCCCGCGGAGATCCAGTGGTAGGCCTGGGCCGCGACCAGCGCGGCGAGGTAGCAGTATCCGAGGAAGAACAGCAGCTGCAGCGTCCCGCACAGGACGTACTCCCGCGTGCTGGGCGGTGCCGCCGCCTCGGCCGGCGCCGGGGCCGGCGACCCGGCGGCGGCATCCGCGTCCGCGTCCCCAGGCGCGGGCGCGGGCGCGGCGTCCGGGAGCGCCGCGGCCAGGCTGGCGATCGTCGGATGCCGGTAGATGTCCCGCATCGAGACCGATGGCAGGTCCCCGCGCTTCCTCACCCGGGCGCAGAAGTGGGCCATCGCCATCGAGTCAGCACCGAGATCGTCGAAGAAATGGCTGCCGGGCGGCACCTGCTCGACGCCCAGGACGCCGGCCAGCACCTCAGCCAGGATCGTCTCGGTGCCGGCGGCGCGGCCGGCCTGCACACCCAGGGTGGCAGACGGCTCAGCCGGACCGGCTGGCAGGACCTCGACCGATTTTCCCACGACGAGAGCTCCCTGAGTCAGAAGTCGGCGTTTTCGTTGCGAGTGCGGAAAGGCACGTGGAACGTGAGCCGGTGACCGCGCCGGTGAGGCGGGTCGGGCTGGCCCGAGCCGGCCGTCAGCTCGTCGGAGCTGAGCACGTCCTCGCCGTAAAGATCCTGGAGCCAGTTGCTCTGGTAGATGGTGTCGAGGTAGCGCTCGCCGAGGTCCGGGGCGATCGCCACCGCCGTGAGCTCGCCCTCGTCATGCTGGGCGAGCCAGTTCATCGCGCCGCTGACCACCGTGCCCGTGGAGCCGCCGAAGAGGAATCCGTGCCTGGCCAGGCGATGGCAGGCACGGATGGTGTCCGCTTCCTCGACACGTACCACCTCGTCCACATAGGACTCGTCGAGCAGCGGCGGGCGGATGCTCGTGCCGAGGCCGGGGATCATCCGGCGGCCCGGGGAGCCGCCGAATGCCACCGAGCCGACGCTGTCCACCGCCACGATCCGCACCGGCTCGCGCCACTCCCGGAAGAAGCGTGCGCACCCCATCAGGGTTCCGGTGGTGCCGGCCCCGATGAACAGCACATCCAGCTGCGGGAACTGGCGGGCGATCGCCATAGCCGTTGTGCGGTAGTGCACCTTCCAGTTGCCCGGGTTGGTGTACTGGTTGAGCCACACGTACCGGTCGTCGGAGGCGCACAGCGCGCGGACATAGTCGATCCGTGCGCTGAGGAAGCCGCCGACCGCATCCGGCTCGGCGATCACGTGCACCTGACTGCCCAGTGCCTCCATCAGCAGCCTGGTCGACAGGTTGCAGCGCGAGTCAGTCACGCACAGGAACTGGTAGCCCTTGCTCGCCGCGATCACGCTCAGCGCCACGCCCAGGTTCCCGGACGAGGACTCGACCAGGACCGAACCGGGTGTCAGGACTCCTTCCCGGTCGGCCGCCTCCACCATCTCGGTCGCGGCCTTCAGCTTGATCGAGCCGGCGAAGTTGAAGCCCTCGCACTTCAGGAACAGCGACTGCCGGAAGATCGACCGAAGATCGACATAGAGCTCTTCCTCGTTGAATGCCTCGGGTACGGATATGACTGGCACGCTGGCCCCCCCACGATGCCTCCCATCGGCAAGACCCCACTGTGTTTGCCCAGGGTTTACCCTTTCTTTACCTAAGGCTTACTGCTCATTTGTAAACAACTACCCGTTAGCTACTATCTGTACACGTCTAAGCGCTAAGAGCAATAGGGTCGTTGGTCCTGTGCAAGCGCTGGCCCATCGCGGCGGCCCTCGGCATGGCGGTCTCTTGTCCCTGCGCTGGCGCTGCTGAGACCCTCGACAGCCCAACCCCCGTGATGGGATCGTCCCAAATGTGTCAATGGGGCTGGATGGGCTGGAGTGATGAAATCAACCCTAAGTAGTCGTATTTATCTTTCGCGTAGTTTCGGCCCCAGGATACCCGCCGGTAGTGCAGCCTGGTGAGCCAACAGCACCCAGCGTGTGTGACGGCCATCTTCGGTGATTCCGTCGCCTTGAACCCGCACGGCGCCCGCACGCCGCTGGCCGCAGGACTCATCCCGGCCAGCACCCGGGTGACAGCCGAGCGCATTCCCCGCGCCCGACCAAAGGCTCAGCCGTGTCCCGCCCGTCCGCCCGGCACCGTAAGTCATCCCGTCTCTCATCCGCCCGAACGTCCGCCCGCCACCGCAAGCCATCACCGATCGCGTCGGCGTTGCAGCACAAGCCCGGGCAGGTCGCCGCCGCTGTGGCGGCCTCGGCCCTCATCGCCTCCGCCTGGCCCGCGGCGGCCCACCTGATGGAACAGACGCCCCGCCCGGCCGGCCTGGGCCGCAGCGACACGTTCAGTTCCCTGGCGGCCCGTGCCCACCTGGGCAAACACGCTCGCCGGCCGGCTGGGGCCGGCCCCCGGGCCACCGCAGCCGAGCCCCGCGGCAGCCGCAGCGCCCACCCCCCGCGCGCGGGACGGCGGCGCAAGCACAGCCAGCCCCCGCACACGCACCAGCAGGCCGTGGCCCTGCCCTTCTACCAGAGCCCCCTGCGCAGCATCACCGGCCTGATTCCCGAGCGCATCGACATGGGTGCCGACTTCGGCGGAACGGGCCCCATCTACGCCCTCGGCAACGCGGTCATCACCAACGCGACCGGGAGCAACGCCGGCTGGCCGGGCGGCGGATGGATCACCTACCAGCTGACCAGCGGCCCGGAAGCGGGACTGATGGTGTTCGTAGCCGAGGACGTCACCCCCACCGTCCAGGTCGGCCAGCATGTGACGTCCTCGACCGTGATCGCCACCATGTTCGCCGGCAGCGACGGCATCGAGACCGGATGGGCGCAGCCCAGCGGCTTCTCAGCGGAATCGCAGCTGCCAGAGGCGGGCGGCATCAGCGGGAACGGCCCGTTCCCGACCAGCATCGGGCTCAACTTCGAAGAGCTGCTCCAGTCGCTGGGAGTACCCGCCGGGAACAACCGCGACCAGGCTGTTTACGGCATCCTTCCGCCGAACTACCCGGCCATCCAGCCATGACCGGGTAGTTCGGCCCCCGGGCGCTGCCCGGTGCGGCCGTCACGAGCAGCAGCACGGGAATCCCAGCATGCGAGCCCATCCGATGGCGACGTGAGGTGCTGGCTTCCGGGGGGCAGGCTACCTACGGGGAGATGCCAACGGAGGGGGACCGTGGTGAGTCTGGTGGGATCGGTGCAGGTGGCGCGGCGCCCTGTTGCCCGGCTGGAACAGGTGATCGGCGGCGAGCGGCAGGCGCGGCTGGTGGCGGCAGCCGGCCGGTTCCGGCAGCGGCTGGCCGGACGGACGGTATGGAACGTCAGCTCGACCGCGGTCGGCGGCGGGGTGGCGGAGATGCTGCATGTGCTCGTCGGGTACGCCGAGGATTTCGATGTCCCGATCCGCTGGCGGGTGATCACCGGTGATGCCGGGTTCTTCGTGATCACCAAGCGCCTGCACAACCAGCTCCACGGGGAGGCCGCCGGTGGCCCCCTCAGCCGGGCCGACGGCAGTCACTACGAGCGGATGCTCGCCGCCAACGCCGCCGAGCTGCTCGACCAGGTCCGGCCGGGCGATCTCGTGCTGCTGCACGACCCGCAGACCGCTGGGCTGACCGCCGCGCTGGCGCGCGCCGGGGCCGGGGTAGCCTGGCGCAGCCACATCGGTGTGGACTGGGAGAACGACGCCACCCGGGCGGCGTGGGGCTTCCTGCGGCCGCACCTGGCCGCCGCGGACGGATTCGTCTTCTCCCGCCGCCCGTACGTGCCCGCGTGGGTTCCCGGCGAGAAGGTTGCGATCATCCCGCCGTCGATCGATCCCTTCTCCGCGAAGAACCAGCACCTCGATGACGGCACGGTGCCGGCCATCCTGGCCAGGATCGGCATGCTGGACGGCACCGCAGGGACCGGGCCGACCTCGTTCGCCCGTCGCGACGGCGAGCCGGGCGCCGTCACCCGGCCCGCGGAGATCACCGGCGATGGCCGGCCCGGGCCCGCCGATCCGCTCGTGGTCCAGGTGTCACGGTGGGACCAGCTCAAGGACATGCCGGGGGTGATGCGCGGCTTCACCGAGCACGTCGCACCCGGGGGCAGTGGATACCTGGTACTGGCCGGCCCGGCGGTCGCCGGGGTGACCGATGACCCCGAAGGCGCCGCCGTGTTCGGCGACTGCCTTCTGCAGTGGCGCGACCTTCCGGCCGCGGCCCGGGCCAAGGTGCTGCTGGTCACCCTGCCGCTGGACGACGTGGACGAGAACGCCGCGATGGTCAACGCGCTGCAGCGGCACGCCGCGGTCATCGTCCAGAAGAGCCTCGCCGAGGGGTTCGGGCTGACCGTGGCCGAGGGCATGTGGAAAGGGCGGCCCGTCGTCGGCTCAGCCGTGGGCGGGATCATCGACCAGATCACCGAGGGCACCGGCATCCTGCTACCCGACCCCGGCGATCTGGTGGCCTTCGGGACTGCGGTCCGCCACCTGCTCGACCACCCGGACGAGGCCGACCAGATGGGGCGTGCCGCGCAGGCCCATATCCGTGAGCACTTCGTCGGCGACCTGCACCTGCTCCGGTACGCGCGGCTGTTCAGCTCGATGATCCACGGCAGCTGAGGCGCCTGAGCTTGATCAGGCTTGCCGCGGCGCGGCCAGCCTGGACCTCCCCCCACAACAGTCCTACGGTGCTGTCATGGCGGTTCAACCCGGGCACTACCGGCTGGGTCCCGATCGGGGCCGGCTCATCTGGCGCACCTTCCGCGACGGTCTCGCCGCTACCGTCGGCCACGATCTCACCATCGAGGTTTCCCGCTGGTCAGGCGAGCTGACGGTCGGCGACGAGCTGGCCCCCACCAGCCTGGAGCTGCGGATCGAGCTCGGCTCGATGACGGTCCTGACGGGGACCGGCGGGGTCAAGCCGCTGACCGACCGGGACCGGCGGGAGATCGCCGTCACCGCGCGCAAGGTGCTCGGTGCCGACCATCATCCGCAGGCGCTGTTCACCGCCGACAGCTTCCAGCCCGAATCCGGCGGTGGCTGGCTGGCCAGCGGCTCGCTGACGATCAACGGGCAGACCAGGCCGGTGCGGGTGCGGGCGGCGAAGACGGCGGAGGGCCGGTACCGGGCGACCGCCACGGTGGTCCAGTCCCAGTTCGGGATCAAGCCCTACACCGCGTTCCTGGGCGCGCTGCGGGTC